>NZ_JBJQLJ010000016.1:0-119573 GCF_046486385.1 Escherichia sp. WS33
CGAGCATTATAACGAATGGCATCCGCATAGTGCACTGGGTTATCGCTCGCCACGGGAATATCTGCGGCAGCAGGCCAGTAATGGGTTAAGTGATAACAGGTGTCTGGAAATATAGGGGCAAATCCAGTTTTAAATGTTAAAATCACTATCTACACTTTTCAAAGCCTTAGAAACCGCCTGAGATGAAATAGTTCTTCCCTCAATTTCCGTTAATTTATCTGCAATTTGCCTCTGATTGAATCCTTGTTTCTTAAGAACGAGCATTCGTTTCTTACTATCTGTTAATCGTGAGTCAACCATGTGGCGAGCGATATCTCGCAGTTTTCCGATATCATCAGCTCCAAGAGTCGTACCAGCTCCAGTCAAGCGCACGGCTGCTTCATGAATGAGTCTTTCTGTTTCTTCCTTAAGTACGATTGGGTAATTAAAATTATCCCTAACGTAATGGAAAAATGCGTCACTTTGTTCCTGAGTGACGCATTTAAATTGGAGGAAATGATAGAAATAAAGGTCAACTAGTTCATCTCTTGAAATGACTTTAAGCTCTTCGACTCTGACAATGTGAAGTTGCAATCTCTGAAATTCATTCTCGAATTGGTCTTTTGAGTGCAGAGCACTCTTGTAAGCGGAGTTCCACGTACAACCATTTTTGTGTTTCGGTTTATGGTAAGAGCAATACCTGTGGCTGAGTTGTAGTTTTTTCTGATTATCAGGATTCTGTTCGTTGTGACTTTCTATCTCATCTTCCAGTTCTAGCATATTGTTATCTAGTTTATAGAAATATTCTGCAAGTTCATTTCTTTGGCCACACAGCTCGCAGAAAGTTTGCTTTCGTCGCGCATTGAGTTTTGTGTCTGCACTGTGTTGCTTGAAGCGCGTCGGTGTAAGGTGAAGCTGCCATAATAGCTCAAGCAGATTATCCACGGTTGCTTGAAACTTAAGATCAATAGGTCGATATTGATGTTCCGTTTTTTCAAAACGCCTTAGTTGCTGTTTAATAACATCATGAGCATTTTTGATACCCATAACCATCACTAGATTGGTTATCGGAGTATCTTCCTTAAATTTAGAATCATATTTAATAGGCGAACAACTAGGGACGCTTTCAGTACTGGTAAATTTATCATTTGAACGTGGTAAGGGAGAGTGAGAAATATTCGTATAGGGAATAGGAAAGAATTGAAAATGACTCTCAGGAAGAGAGTTAAGGAATGTTGAAACTTTAGGATCAATCACCTCTAAGATAAGTTCTCCAATAGGACGCTTATCCGCTTCTCGTTTGTCGTAGGATAAAATATCCTTCAAATGGCTTCGTGGGTCCTTTCTTTTTGAATGTACGGTGTAGTTTGCCCATCGCTCTCGAAATTCCCGTATGCCAGCGGCAACAACGGTATCGCAATCTTCCCAGACAGAGATAAAGTACATACCTAAGCGATCACTTACATTCTTTTCACTTTCGATATATGCCATTTGCCACATCCCTCATATACAGATTGGGGTTATGTTACTACTGGTTAAGTAATGAGTCTATTGGCAACTACTTGTAATGGCAGGCAGCTGTTCTTTGTTAATTTGAAAATAAATTAAAGAATCAACCTAATCTGCCAAAACGTCCAATTCAATGTCTAAAAAATATTGGCATAGTCAGGTCTCAGCAACTAACAGGAGACCAACACATGCAAGAACTAGCACATAAGACCCTAATTAATCGTAAGACCCTACTCAGCATGATTCCTTTGTCTGATCGAACGATCTATAACCTGGAACAACGTGGTGAGTTTCCTCAGCGTATTGTTTTGACGAGCCGAAGTGTTGCGTGGGATTTAGCGGAGGTTGAAAACTGGATAGAAGCAAAGCGCAGATCTGCTTTAAAGGCAGCAAGACCCGCTTTTATGTGGTCAGTGTGAAGCATCATGACGATTAAAAATGTAATAGATGTTCAGTCTTGGGAAACGACTCAGAAAAAAAACGTCTCTGTGACAAACGATAAGGTAAAGTTAAATACAAGATATGTAGATAAACTCATCGCTATACATGAGTGCAGTGCTCTGGAGGCTAATGAAATTGGTTTCATTGCTCGGTTTTTAATTAAGGCAACCCTGCCACACAGCAAGCCAAGATTGAATGAGTGGAGCCGTAAAAATGGTAATTTAACCATGCATATGATGGCACCATCAGCAGTAGGTTTGCCTTACGGTTGTTATGCTCGATTACTATTGGTTTGGATTAGTACTCAGGCAATTAGAAATAAATCAAAATTAGACAAAGGTATTATCACTGAACAGGAAGTTCGTAAGCTTGAATTAGGACGATCTCAGCGACGTTTTATGGAAGCACTGGGGCTACGTTCAAGCGGTGGTAAAAATGGCTCTATTGTCCCGCTTCGTGAACAGATGCGGCGATTATTCAAAACGACGATTAGTATTATGTCAGCAGAGATAAATGAGGAAAATGGATATATTTGTGAAGATGAAATGGGAGCTAGGGTCGCCGATATTTCACATATTTGGTGGAGTACAAATTATCCTGAACGAAATTTATTGAGTCAATCTTGGGTAGAACTTTCGCCTAAATTTTTTCAACTAATAATAGATAAACCTGTTCCGTTGGATATGAGGGTTCTGCGGCTGATTAAACGTTCTCCGATGGCCTTAGATATATATTGCTGGGCGACTTATCGGGTGAGTTATTTAAAGCGAGTCACAGTTATCCCTTGGTCAGGTTTGATGGAGCAAATGGGATCTAATTATGCCGATGTCAAAGACTTTAAGCGACGGTTTAATGATGGGCTTGAAAAGGTACAGCAGGCATGGCCGGGGCTAGACGCTACACCAACTGAAAAAGGACTTCTTATAAAACCAAGTGCTCCTCAAGTACCACGAAGGAAAAAACACAGAACTGAGGGATATTGAAACGTTATGAACCTCTATCAACTGACACTTTATAAGTGTGTGTAAGCTTGGGGATGAAGAAAGTTATCCACGCATATTCTGTCCCGCTTCAAACAAAGTATTCTGCGCATATTCTGTCTCAGTTTACGCATGTTTTGTCTCGGGGTGCGCATGTTTTGTCGCTTGGATGGTTGTAAAATCAATTTATAACAAAGGGTTATAGAGCACCCTGTAGTGTTTTCCTGTAGGTTTAACCTATATAAAAATTAACCTGTAGTTAAGGGATAGATATTGTGGATGAACTCGATGGGGTCTCTAATTACTTTCCTGATTATCACTGTTCAATTTTTAATGTTAATTTTTTATTGAGATTTGCTTAGCTAAAAAATACATTTTTCTAAATGTCATCTGTTTCTTTTGAAAACGATTTATTTTGTAAGCATTTATAGCTTGTATTTGTATTATTGACACATGAGGTAGATTGTTTTTTTGCATATAAAACAATTTGTTAGCTGTTGTTGGGGGCTTTAAAAATTTTAGCCGCTAAAATCCGATAATTTTTCTTGAGAGTTAGGGGCGATGAAATCAGTTATAGCTGAGTTTATAACCACTGAGACGGTGACCGAGGCGCACTATATATCGAATAATTTTACTCGAGGAATCCTGCATCAATACTCTAAGGAAACACAACATGTACACCGAAATACACATTGTCGTGCACAGATATACTACGGCAACAGGAGGGCAGGACATGTAAAGTAGGCCCACCGTAAACGGTGCTTCTACTTTACCTTCCCTTATTCGCAGCGGGGCTGCTCAAGGGAGTCCTGCTCTGCGAGGCTAATCGGCTACGGCCTATATGGAGAGAAATATGACAGTCACTCAGACTAGAAAAAACAGTACACCAATTAAAGTTTATTGTTTGCCAGAGGAAAAAGCGCGAATACAAGAAAATGCGGAAGCATCTGGCTTAAGTGTCGCGAGTTTCATTCGTAAAGTCGCAATGGGTTATCAGGTTGAGTCTATTGTAGATATTAAACAGGTTATAGAGCTTAGCCGGGTAAATGCTGATCTTGGTCGACTTGGTGGGTTACTTAAACTGTGGTTAGCTAACGATCCTCGCACAGTTGATTTCTCACCCACATTGATTAAAACGTTGCTCGCTAAAATAGAATCAACCAGACGAGAACTAAGAAATATTATGGATAGAATCTTGGACAAATAAATTTATGGCTTCCTAAATATCTGCATCTGTTAAAATTCCGAGTTTTCAATATTAATAATAAGTTGAAATTGAGGTAGGCAAATGAAGTTAATGCTCCGAGTATTTTCATCACCGAGAGGGGTTTTAGCCGCTAAAAAAGCCTTAGTAGCTTCCTTCCTGGCGTCCATCATGGTATTACCGGTGACAGCCGGTATTCCTGTTATTGATGGAACTAATGTGGTTCAGACCACAATCAGCGCTGTCAACAACGTTCAGGCAGTAGCAAAACAAATCCAGCAATACCAGACGCAACTGCAGCAATATGAAAACATGCTGCAGAACACCGTAGCACCTGCGGCTTACATCTGGGGCCAAGCCAATTCGACCATCAACAAATTACTGCAGGCGCAGGACACCCTGAATTACTACAAAAATCAGGCCGGAAGTCTTGATTCATATCTAAAACGTTATCAAGACATTAACTACTACCGTTCATCACCGTGCTTCAACAGCAATGTTGAGTGTACTGCATCTGAAATTAGCGCACTGCGTAAAGTTGAACAGAACAGTTCTGAGGCACGAAAAAAAGCTAATGACGCCGTATTCAAGGCAATTGATGAACAGCAGGATACGCTGCAAAAAGATGCTAACAACTTGGCAGACTTGCAAACTCAGGCTGCCGGCGCAAAAGGGCAAATGGAAGCCATTCAGGCGGCTAACCAGCTTGCTAGTGCACAAACAAACCAGTTACTGCAAATCCGTTCACTACTGGTGGCACAACAAAATGCAGCTACGACCCTGGCGCAAGCTCAGGCCGATAAAGAAGCCCAACAAATAGCCGCTGATGAGAAAGTATTAGCTAGACAGAACACGCCAAGCCCGAAGCGAATTTGGTGAGGACCAACTGAATGAAAAATAAAATCATGATGGTTTTTATTCTAATCATTTCAATGACTCTATGTTCTTGCGAAAAAAACGATAAAGATTGCTCATCGACGCCAGATAATAAATTAGATGCACATAGATACGATAAATGTGCATTGCATAGTAATAACAATCCAAGCCCTAAACGAGAATGGTGATTATGAAAATAGTAAGCAAACTCACTTTTTTAGGTATCATAGTTTTCTTTTCTGTAAATGCTTATGCTGGTCAATTAGATAGTAGCGGGCTACTTGATATTTTGTTAGATAAGTTTCAACAAGTAGCCAGCACATGGACAACAGTAATTGCTGATTATGCAAATTGGCTCTTCTGGGGGCTGGTATTAATAAGTATGGTTTGGACATTTGGTATGATGGCGATGCAAGGGGAGGGGTTGACAGGCATACTTGCTGAAATGGTTCGATTTTTTGCCATTATTGGTTTTTTTTATTATCTTTTAATCAACGGCCCAGCCATATCGCAATCCATAATTAACTCAATGAGACAACTTGCAGCAAACGCTTTAGGAATAAGTACTGGTATTTCACCCTCAAGCATAGTTGATATGGCGTTTGCGATATTAACAAAGGTCAGTTCAGCCGCATCAATTTGGTCGCCAATGATATCCACCATTATGATAACAGTCGCGATAATTGTTTTGGTAGTGATGTCCCTTATAGCGATAAATATGCTAATCATGTTGGTTTCTGCATGGGTGTTATGTTATGCAGGAGTTATACTGCTTGGGTTTGGTGGTTCAAGATTGACCTCTGATATAGCAATTAATTACTTACGAACTGTTTTATCGATTGGCATTCAATTATTCACGATGACATTAATTATTGGGGTTGGGCAATCATTTATAGATCAATATTTTTCTCTTATTAAAGATGATGTTCCTGATCTTAATAGTCTTATCGTTTTGCTTCTGGCATCAATTATCCTATTAGTATTAACGAATAAGCTACCACTGTTGTTATCAGGTGTTGTAGGAGGGGCTTCTTTACAAGGGATTGGTGGGTTTGGGGCGGGTATGATTACCGGCGCTGCCGCTACTGCCATCAGCGGTGCTGGAGCAATGGCAATGGGGGCATCAGCTCAGGTCAGCGGCGGAGCCTCTGCATTAAAGGCAGCGTTCGAGTCTGCGCAAGCTGCCATGGCCGAAGAGGCGGGTTCCGGGGGCGTAATTAGTGGTGGTGAAGATACCGGCTCTGTAGACACGTCGGGAGAACAACCATCCGGTCAAGGTAGCTCCAGTGGGGGAAGCGAAGGTTTTGCTGCATCCTTCTCGCGTGCTGGCCGCATGGCAAGCCATATGGGAAGCAGTATGATTAACGGAGCTGCTGAGTACCAGAGAATGAAGCGAAGTAGCAATTCTTCCCGAGCTCAACAGACTTTTGGCGGGGAGTTGGCGACTCAGATACGTAAACAAACAGCTACTCGTCGGGATAACCACGAACATGATAATTTTGCCGGAGATAGCTTATCCGGCAATAATAAATCTTGAATCACGCGCGTCAGTTTACGAGGGAGCGCGAGCTGACGCTTTCACTGAGCGAACTTTACTTCTGCAACTCAAAGGAAAAACCATGTCCAGGACTCCCGATTCACGGTTACGCATTGAGGGTTTTCGCAAAGCAGAGGCTTCCCTGAGACTTGAAGGAATGGACCCCAGCGGTACGCCACTGTACGAGTCCATTAAGGCGCGTATTATTTCAGGTGAACTGACGTATGAGCAGGGGCGTTCTGAGATTCTTGCATACTACACAAAAGCAGATACCGCCGGGCCTGTGACAGCGGGAGAAATTCTGGCAGAGGAATTTTTAAAACCGCTGAACATGTCACATGATGAACTGGCGGAAGCTATGGGTATTTGCAAGCAGGATATTGAAGATATTATCTGCGGTATGCGTCGTCTTAGGGATAATGAGGTATGCGTTCTCGCTGACATATTTGGGACTGATGAGGACTTCTGGAGCAATCTTGAGGCTTTGCAAGATTGTCAGGAACAGCGACCGACATAATCAATCCGCTGCTACCTCATATGTCATGATACAGCCGCCCCTCAAGTGTCATGAAAATTTCAACGTCGGCTCGCAGTTTTTCTCGAAGCTAGCATTTTCTCCATAAACAGATAACCGGGCGGGCTCAGTCCAACATGACTGGTGAACTTCAATTCCCGGAGAACTTCGGAAAAACTTGGCGCAAGACAGATGAAAAGGTTCTTTACGACATGATTAATTATGGCTGCACTGTCCTGCAGATAGCCGTTGAACTGAAACGGCACCCGGTAAGCGTCGTTAACACGCTGGCGAAGTACGTGGACGATGAAAGTATCGAGAATGCATTTCTCAAGATTTTTACGATGTCCTTGTTCGGGAATTCATTCGATGGTTGTAGACGTACGCTTCCCGTTGGGTAGTAATCATATTCATTTCCCGCCTGACTTGGGTTGCTTGTATTTGCTTGACAACAGGTAATAATGTTGCCCGTCATGTGACAAACCTGTACTATTTCGACAATAAAACATTACCCCCAACAGAGTACGGATAACGCAAATGAGTGAGCAAATAATGACCGTTAAGGATGTCGCGTCGTACCTAAAGCTCAACGAGCGAACTGTTTACCGTATGGCAACGTCAGCGAAAATACCTGCCTTCAAAGTGGGCACATCCTGGCGTTTCAAGCGTGAAGACATCGAAAAGTGGATAGTAGAACAAAAGAATGACAGACAATAATAGGGAGTTTCGGGGTGTTACTGGATAACAAAACCAGCGGCCACGTTGGTATCGAACTGAAAAAACATACCTTTTCTGGTTCCAGGCTCTCTGTTCTGTCCAGCCTGTTTACCTTATACGGTTTTGCCTCGCTGAAGCACGAGTTGAAGCAGCTGGAGTCTGCAAGGATTATTTTCAGCGAATGGGATTCGCTCAATCTGCAGAACTTGGTTGGTTCTGATTCAGACGTTCGCCTGCTGAATCAGTTGCAACAAAAAAGCATCGCCAGTGAGTTCTCGCAATGGCTGGCAAACAAGGCTGAAGTGAAAGCCAGTGTGCGGCCTCAGCCGGGTCAGAATATTATTCATCTTGGGGCTACCGAGCAAAGTTTTGCCATCAGCGGCAGTGCCACGTTCAGTCCAACTGGGCTCGGCGACGTGCGCTCCGACTCCCTGCACATGAACATGGGCTTGTCTGACCCTGAGAGCACCCGGCAGCTTTTGACGTGGTTTGATAATGTCTGGGCTGATGCAGAGAATTTTCGTGATATTAAGAATGTTCTAATTGCCAAATTGGATGCCATTGCCGCCGATCAACCGGCCAGTTTTATCTATTTCCTCACGCTATTTCATTTGTTCAAAGACTTCCTCGAAGACATCGACGAAGACAACATCATCCGCAGTAAAACCGGCTTTAAAGATACCCTAGTCTGGAGCAAACTCTACAAATTCCAGAAAGACGGAGTGCTGGGGGCAATAGACAAGCTCGAAAAGCACAACGGCTGCATCATTGCCGACAGCGTGGGTTTGGGTAAAACCTTTGAAGCCTTGGCTGTGATCAAATACTACGAACTGCGTAACGATCGGGTGCTTGTTCTATGCCCGAAAAAGCTTCGTGACAACTGGACTATGTACACGGTCAACGATAAGCGCAACCTACTCGCAGCTGACCGCTTTAATTACGACGTACTGAACCATACCGATCTGACCCGACCGAAAGGCTACTCGGGCGAAATCAATCTGGAGACACTGAACTGGGCCAATTACGACCTGGTGGTCATCGACGAATCCCACAACTTCCGTAACACACCGAGCAAGGCGGAAGGTAAAAGCCGCTATGAGCGCCTGATGAACGACATTATCCGCTCAGGCGTAAAAACCAAAGTGCTGATGTTGTCGGCAACGCCGGTCAACAACCGCATGAACGACCTGAAAAATCAGGTCGCCTTCATTACTGAAGGTCGGGATGATGCCTTTGCCGAACAGGGTATCAAAAATATTGAATCTACTCTGCGGCTTGCCCAGAAGCAATTTAACCAATGGGTCAGTGAGCCGGTCGAAAACCGTACCACCGCAGCCTTGCTCGACATTATGAGCTTTGACTACTTCAAACTGCTCGATATCGTTACCATTGCCCGTTCCCGCAAACACATAGAAAAGTACTACGGCACCGAAGATATCGGCCGCTTCCCAACTCGCTTGCCACCGAAAAACATCTATGCCGACATCGATGCATCCGGCGAGTTTCCGCCGTTAAAAGAGGTCAACAAAACCATCCGGCGGCTATCCCTGGCAGGTTATTCTCCGCTGAAATTCGTGCGTGAAGCTAAAAAAGCCGAATACGCCCGTCGTTACGATAAAGCCGTAGGCGCAGGTAAAGGGGTGTTCAAACAGGTAGACCGTGAAGAAAGCCTGATTCACCTCATGCGCGTCAACTTGCTCAAGCGAATGGAAAGCTCAATTCACTCGTTCACGCTGACGGCCACCAAGCTTGCTCAGCAGGTTGACCGACTGCTGGCCAAAATTGATGCCCACGAATCAGAAGATCTGACGGAGCTGAATATCGAGGATATCCACGACTTTGAACTGGAGTCCACCGAACTGGAAAGTTACATGGTGGGCAACAAGACCAAAGTGTTGCTGCAGGATATGGATCTGATTCGCTTCCGGCAGGAACTGGAGGCCGACCGCGAGTTTCTGACTTACATTGCTGATACTGCACAACGTGTGAGTGCTGCTCGTGATGCAAAGCTGGTTCAGCTTAAACAGACCATTGCCAGCAAGGTGGCTAACCCGCTAAATCCCGGCAATAAAAAGGTGATCGTGTTTACCGCTTTCGCCGACACGGCTCAATACCTGTATGTCCATCTGGCGCAATGGGCGCATTCCGAACTGGGCATTCACAGTGCATTGGTGACGGGCGGTGGTACCAATAAAACCACCATGACGGGCTTAGGTTCCGACCTCAACAATATTCTGACCGCCTTCTCTCCGGTATCCAAAGAGCGCGGCAAAGTAGACCCAACTGCCACTACCGAACTGGATTTACTGATAGCCACCGACTGCATCAGTGAGGGTCAGAACCTGCAGGATTGCGATACGCTCATCAACTACGACATTCACTGGAATCCGGTACGTATCATTCAGCGTTTTGGCCGTATCGACCGTCTTGGCAGTAAAAACACGCAAATCCAGCTCATCAACTTCTGGCCCAACATGGAGCTGGATGAATACATCAATCTGGAAGCGCGTGTCTCGGGGCGTATGGTGTTGCTGGATATATCTGCAACTGGCGAAGAGAACGTCATCGATGAAAACGCCAAAGACATGAATGACCTTGAATACCGGCGCAGACAACTACAGCAACTCAAAGACGCAGTAGTCGATCTGGAAGACATGAGCGGCGGTGTATCTATTACCGACCTTACCCTCAATGACTTCCGCATGGATCTGTCAGGCTACATGAACGACAAGGCCGGTCTCGCAACGCTTGAGCATACACCGCTAGGGCTGTATGCCGCCGTCAGCATTGACGAAGATATGGTCGCCGATGGCATCAAACCCGGCGTCATCTTCTGCCTGAAGAATATCCGCAGCGGTAAAGAAGCGGTTCAGGTAGATGATAATTACCCGCTGGCACCTTACTTCCTTATCTACGTGACCGCTGATGCCGAAGGCAGCACTGTGGTTGAGCTGAACTTCACCCAAAGTAAAAAGATACTCGATCTGCTCAAGCGTGAAGCCTTTAAGCACAAAGCGCCCGATCAACCCGCCATCACCGAAGTTAACCGCATGACACGCCACGGGCGTGATATGAGCCACTTTCAGCACCTATTAGCTGTCGCCGTAGATAGCATTGCCGGGAAGAGCGAAGAAAAAGGCATTGAAAGCCTGTTTGCCAAAGGCGGTACCGTACTTACCGCCACCTCCAGTCAGGGCATTGAAGACTTTATGGTGGTGTCCTACCTGATATTGACAGCCGCTACTCAGGGAACAGAAGGTCAAGGAGAGCGTGATGTCTGATATGGGGTTAGGCTTGCCACAATTCGAAGCCTTTCTGGAAGGCTTGAACGTGCCCAATAGCTGTGTGCTCAATAAGTCCTTGTTTAAAAAGATGTTTCAGGAGCACGCGGACCTGGACGCTAAAGACAAAAAGGCATTGAAAGACGATGTTGATAAAATCCGCTGGCTCTACACCTTAAAGCCCAGCACCATCAATATCGCGCCTTTTAGTGACGACCTGCGCGATTATGGCGAGCTGGCTTTTCTGGTAGTGGAACTCAGTAGCGCTAAAAATGCGGGAAGACTCGGCCAACTGATCAATCGGGCGATACCTTACCCGACGGTCATTTTCTTCGTGCTCTCTGAAAGCAAAATCATAGAAGAAGGCACAGAAGCAAATGACGAACCGGGTGTAACAGGTCGGGAATATGAGCCAGAAAATAAAAACGCCAAGGAACAACTGGCTATCTGCCTGGCGGATAAACGCATAAACAAGGCCGATAAAGAGAAGTGGGTTATTGAGCAACTTATGATATCCCCTTGGCTGAGATTAAGTGGTGTTACCGATAGCGAGCAGGAGTTTCTAAACAGCCTGATCTTTACCGGCTTGCCACACAGCAACTTCTGGCAGTTTTATCAAGCCATCATAGTCCGTGTACAAGCCCTTCAGTGTGCTGAAATCAGCGGGCGCTTTCATTTGGCCAGCGGTGAAGTCACACAACAGCAAGCTGACCAGCTTAACCGTTATCGCAGTATCGAGAACGATATTAAAAAACTACGTGCCCAGATCAAGCAGGCCGAGTTCAGCCAGCAGGTTGTGTTGAATACCCAGATTAAACAGCAGGAACAGCGGCTCAAGCAGATCGCTGAAACCCTGTAACCGAATTGCAGAAAGCAGAAGCAGAAGAATCAAGAGGAAACAAAGTGAAAAACGTTATCCCAGAAGTGGACTCAAAAAGCATGGACATCGTCGCCGACAACATCAGCAAACTCAAAGAGCTTTTCCCGGAAGCCTTTACCGAAGGCAAAGTGGATTTTGATGCTTTAAAAGAAGTGCTTGGTGACTATATCGATGGCCGCGAAGAACGCTACAGCTTCACCTGGAATGGCAAAAGCAAAGCCCGCATGTTGGCACAAACACCAAGCACTGGCACCCTGCGCCCCTGCAAGGAAGAGTCGGTGGACTGGGACAGTACGCAGAATCTCTTTATTGAAGGAGACAACCTAGAAGTGCTGAAGCTCCTGCAAAAGAGCTATCACAAAAAAGTCAAAATGATCTATATCGACCCGCCATATAACACCGGCAAGGATTTTGTTTATAAGGACAACTTTAAAGACAATATTCGGAACTACAAAGAGGTTACTGGACAGCTTGATGGTGAGGGTCGAAACTTATCAAGTAATCCTGAAACCAGTGGGCGCTATCATACCGACTGGTTAAATATGATGTATCCCCGCCTAAAGCTTGCACGAAATCTGCTTAAGGATAATGGGGTTATCTTTATAAGCATTGATGAATCTGAAACCGCAAATTTGCAGAAGATTTCTGATGAAATATTCGGCGAAGAAAATCTACTGGGAAGAATATCAGTTGTAAGTAACTTAAAAGGCCGGAGTGATGATAAGCACTTTGCAACAGCTCATAACGATTTATTGGCTTATCAAAAGGTGAATTTCATAACAAATGGTGTTCCATTACCTGAAGAATATCTTGAGGACTATGATCAGCTAGACGATCAAGGAAGGAGATTTAGGCTTCAGGGACTCAGAAAACGGGGCACCGGTGCAAAACGAGAAGATCGTCCGAATATGTATTATCCATTTTATGTGGATACAAAAACGGGTGCTGTATCCCTTGAAAAATCTGAATTATTTTCGGAAGTTGTGCTACCAGTACTTTCCGATGGAGCTGATGGCCGGTGGCGATGGGGATTTGATACTTCATCTGAAAGAATTAGTGAATTGACTGCTAAAACTGTCGGTAAAGAAAATCGTTGGGATGTCTTTCAAATAGATTACGCAGAGACTGACGATGGAGAAAAAAGAATAAAGCCTAAATCAATTTGGATGGGGTCAGAATTCGCAAATGAAACTGGTACGCTAGAGGTTAAGAAGCTATTGAGTAGCGGAGTTTTCGATACTCCGAAACCTATAGGTCTTGTTAAATATATAATGGAACAAGCGCTTGATATCTCCAGTCCGGAAATTGTTTTAGATTTCTTTGCGGGTTCTGCAACAACTGCTCATGCGTTGTTAGAGTTTAATATAGAGTCTAAATCTAAATTTAGATTTATCACTGTACAGCTTCCTGAATTATGTGATGAGAAATCAGCTGCTTTTAAAGCTGGCTATAAAACAATTGCTGAAATTAGTAAGGAGAGAATACGCCAAGCTGCTATTAAACTCGGAGCTGAAAATCCAGATTACCAAGGCGATCTTGGCTTTAAAGTCTTCAAACTTGATTCCACCAATATTAAGCCTTGGGAGTTGGACTTTGATCTGACTGAGCAGGATCTGGAAGATCAGATATCCAATATCAAGCATGATCGTAAAGAAGAAGACGTGCTCTACGAAGTTCTGTTGAAGTACGGCCTGGACCTGACTTTACCGATTACCGAGCATAGTGTGGCGGGCCATAAAGTATTTGATATCGGCATGGGCGCGCTAATGATTTGCCTGTCGGACGATATTACCCTCGACGTGGTGGAAGGCATTGCCACGCTTAAAGACGAACTGAAGCCAGAAATTATGCGCGTAGTCTTCAAAGACGCTGGCTTTGCTGATGACGTGGTAAAAACTAACGCGGTACAGATTCTCAAGCAGGCGGGTATTGAAGACGTAAGGAGCCTGTAAGATGAGCATGAAGATTCAGTTTGATGCCAATTTGGATTATCAGCGTGATGCCATTGAGTCGGTAACGGGCGTATTCGCTGGTCAGGAAATCTGCCAGACCAACTTCACCGTTGCGCCTTTGCAATCCTGGGAGGAAGGGTCACTGTTTCATGGCACTCAAGAAGATAGCTTGGGTATTGGTAACCGCCTGCGCCTGCTGGATGAGGACATCCATGCCAATATCCGTAAGATCCAGCTGAAAAATGGCCTGGTACCTTCGGAGTCCTTTGACTCGAAAGACGGTATTCACTTAACCGTGGAAATGGAAACAGGAACAGGTAAAACCTATGTTTACCTGCGTACCGTATTTGAGATGAACCGTCTCTACGGCTTCACCAAATTCATCATCGTGGTGCCGTCCATTGCCATCAAAGAAGGGGTGCAGAAGTCGCTGGAAATTACGGCCACCCACTTCAAAGAGCTGTACGAAAACGTTGCCTTTGATTATTTCACTTACGATTCCAGCAAGCTGTCCGATGTCCGCAACTTTGCGACCAGCCCTGATATTCAGATCATGGTGATCAATATCGATGCATTCCGGAAAAGCTTTACCGACCCGGAGCAAGAGAACAAAGCCAACATCATTCACCGGGCGCATGATCGTATGACCGGTGCCAAGCCGATCGAGTTTATCCAGCAAACCAATCCGATTGTGATTGTGGATGAGCCGCAGAGCGTTGACACCACCGATAAAAGTAAAGAGGCAATCGCCTCGCTTAACCCCATGTGTACACTGCGTTATTCGGCGACCCATGTGGAAAAGCACCATATGCTCTACAAGCTGGATTCAGTCGATGCCTACGAGCAAAAACTCGTTAAGCAGATTGAAGTGGCAGGCATTGAGGTCAAGGACGGCCACAATAAGGCTTACATCAAGCTGATCAGTGTGAACAACAAGAAAAGCCCGATCAGTGCCAAAATCGAAATTGATGCTCGCCTGAAGAATGGCAGCATTAAGCGCAAGGAAGTCACGGTGACCAGCGGAGCGGATTTGCTGGATGCCAGGTACAGCGGTGGCCGCGATGTATATGACGGCTACATTATTGATGACATCTACTGCGAACAGGGCAATGAATACATCAACTTTACCAGTAAGCCCGATATTCTGAAACTGGGTCAGGCCTTGGGAGAAGTTGATCCGGATGAACTTAAACGCCTGCAGATCCGCAAAACCATTGAAGAGCATCTCGATAAAGAAATGCGCCTGCGCCCACAGGGCATTAAGGTGCTGAGCCTGTTTTTTATCGACAAGGTCGCCAACTACCGCTGGTACGACGAAGACGGTAACCCGCAAAAGGGTAAGTTCGCCCTGATGTTTGAAGAAGAATACGATCGCGCCATTCGCAAACCCAAGTACAGCCAGTTATTTGAAGGTGCTGATCTGGATACAGCTGTACAAGGCGTGCATAACGGTTATTTTGCGATCGATAAGAAAAAAGATTCGTCAGGCAAGGAAATGCTCAAAGAATCTAAAATTGGAAAAGATGGCAAGGCGGCAAGCAGCGAATCTGATGGCAGTGCTTACAACACCATTATGAAAGACAAGGAATGGTTGTTGAGTTTTGATTGCAAACTGAAATTCATTTTTTCCCATTCAGCGCTCAAGGAAGGCTGGGACAACCCCAACGTGTTCCAGATTTGCACCCTGAACGAAACTACATCGGTCATTAAAAAACGTCAGGAGATCGGTCGTGGCTTGCGCATTTGTGTGAATCAGGATGGCGAGCGGGTGCATGGCTTTGCGGTGAATACCCTCACTGTGATGGCTAATGAATCCTACGAGCAATTTGCAGAGCAATTGCAGAAGGAAATAGAAAACGAGGAAGGCATCAAGTTTGGCGTGGTCGAGAAGCACCTGTTTGCCAATATCGTGGTACCGGTTGACGACCACAATCACGAATACTTAGGTGCCGAGGCGTCGAAGCAGTTGTGGGAACACTTGCAGAGCGAAGGCCACATTGACAGCAAGGGTAAAGTGCAGGATAGCCTCAAGGCGTCATTGAAGAACGGTACTCTGGCGTTGCCTGAGGCATTCCAGCCCCATACAGCACAGATTGTGTCGGTACTGAAAAAGATATCCGGTAACCTGAACATCAAGAACCGTGATGACAAAGCCAAGGTTTCGCTGAACAAAGCGGTGTATCTGAGTCCCGAGTTTCAGGCGCTGTGGGATCGTATTAAATACAAAACTACGTTCCGCGTGAACTTTGATACCAGGGCATTGATCGAGAAGTGCGCCGAAGAGATCAAAATAAACCTTCAGGTGGGTAAGGCTCGCTTCACTTACCGCAAGGCGAAGACTGAAATTGATCGGGGTGGCGTGCACACAGAGAAGGCCGTTGAAGCAACCAGCGTGTACGAATCCCGCTCGTTCGATTTACCCGATTTGATCACTTACTTACAGAACGAAACCAACCTGACGCGCCGCACCATTGTTGCCATTATCAACAAAAGTGGTCGCCTGGAGTCGTTCAAGAACAACCCACAGAAGTTTATCGAACAGGCAGGTAACATAATCAAAAGCCAAATGCGTCTGTTTATCGTCGATGGAATCAAGTACCACAAAATTGGTGATGATCAGTTCTATGCTCAGGAATTGTTCCAACAAAACGAATTGTTTGGCTACCTGAAAGACAACATGGTTAAAGCTGAGAAGTCCGTTTTTGACTATGTAGTTTACGACTCCGATATTGAGCTGGAATTTGCCTCGGCCTTCGAGCGAAACGAGGATATCAAACTTTACGCCAAACTCCCCGGTTGGTTCAAAATCGATACCCCATTAGGCGGTTACAACCCCGACTGGGCGGTGCTGATCGAAAAGGACGGAAAAGAAAAGCTCTATTTCGTTGTCGAAACCAAAAGCACGCTCTTCTCGGTGGAACGACGTCCGGAGGAAAATGCCAAAATCAAATGTGGTTATGCACACTTTGAAGCACTGGGTGATGAGGTGAATTTTACTGTATCTAATTCGATGGACGAGTTTTCAAGCAGGTATGCGTGAGCAGTTTTAATTCACAGTTTTTTGAAATGAACGATTTGAAAAGGAAGTCAAAATGAAACTTGGACTGGATCTGGAGAACTGTTATGGCTTCAATAAACTGGCGGAGTAGTTAGACTTTACCAGAATTAATAGCATTGACGGCGTGTGCTCTTTGTATGCGCCCAATGAAACATTGAAAACCTCCTTGTCCAAGGCGCTAAAGGACATTGAAGAAGGCAGTCAATCAAAAGATATTATATTTCCAGAACGAGCAAGGAAAGGAATTGTCACTTTAGATGAACAGCCTGTTGATGCTGGTCGAATAATCGTTATTAATTCTGTCTATGGCCCTATGTCTGAGAAGCTGGTGAAGGCATAGGCATAAATAACCATGATCGTAGGCCATGCGTTGCTGGGAAAAGAGAGGCATGACGATACTCAGAGCAACTCAAACCGAGACGCTTTGCATCACCGATGAAGTTGCGGCCTAAATGATCGCCGGGTGGCTGAGAGCTGGAGCCTCTATGCATTGCGTGAGCGGGGTCTCTGCATCATGTGTTGGTGGGTATGAGTAATGTCTGTCACGATCGGCCGAGGTACGCAAATGTTGGCAGATCAAACATTTTTCAGTTGAATCAACTGCGAATGGTATTATCCGTGGTATTGCTATTGATTTCTTATTCAATCATTTGTAATTAAAGGGATTTTTTTGTTCATTGATAATGGAGTGGGAATGATTTGACCCTGCACTATGAATGAACAAAACCCTCTGTTACTACAGAGGGTTTTTTATCTTCAAGAATCATAGGCTTGAAGTTACTAACATCGATTAATTAAACCAGCTTTCCGATTTGTTCTCTTCTGCTTTGCCCACGCTTTTCATCAGATCGCGACCGCCTTCAGTCATATTTCTGTTGGCGTCAGCTTCAGATTGCACCACATCGGTTTGCGCAGCTTTGTGCTTCAGTTCCTGATCGATAAATTCGTTTTCGCGCTTAACGCGGGCTTCTTCTTTCGCCAGCGCCAGTTTTTGTTTCTGAATCTCTAAGCTGCGTAGCTCATCTTCATAACTTTGATCGCGTTTTTTGTCCGCAGTGGCTTCGGCGTCCAGTTTATCCTGACGAGCTTTCTTATTTGCCGCTGCCGTTGCCGCTCTTTTGTTAGCGGCGGCCTGGGCATTTGCGCGACGTTGCTTCTCTTGCTGGATTTCCCTGTTGCGCTCCGCGACCCATTCGTCATGCTGCCTTTGCTCTTCATTTTTACCTTGCTGTTCCGCTTCTGCGACAGCAGAGAGTTGATCCTGCAATGATGAGGCGATAGCCGGATAGCTTAAGGAGGCTAAGATGGCGCAAAGAAAAACTTTCTTCATGACTCCTCCTGATTATTAGCTCTTTTCAGGACATTTAGTATTTGGCTGAATACGCGTTTCGTTATACGTTGTGGTAATAACAACGGCTAAACCTGTCGTAAACTGGCACTCTTTACCCACCTGGGTAGAGGTATACACTTTGGTGCCTTCCTTATATGTTAAAGAAACACCTTCCACTAAGGTTTTATCATTCACCATAGAACCCACTGCCGCGCCTACAGCTCCGCCGCCAACTGCCCCTGCCGTCGTTCCGGAATTGCTGCCAGAACCGACGTTGTGGCCGATAACACCGCCAACGACTGCGCCAATAAGCGCGCCGAAGGCTTGTGCGTTCCGTTTATTTTGGGAGTTGTCTACGGCAACTTTTGCGGGAAGAATGGAAATAATATTAACGGTTTTAGTTTCTTGTTTGGTATTCAGTTGATCGGTTTGATAAACATCGGCGGCATGATCGTCAGCATTTGACTGGCATCCTGCCAGAGTGAATGACGCTAACATTGCCACAGGCAGAAGACATTTTTTAAATTTCATCACTATTCCTTGTTATACACATTACGAAAAATAAGACATTTAAGATCATCAAAAGAGGAAAGTAAATGTATTGCGTATAAAGGGATAGATTAAATTTATTAAAATTCACGCAGGGAATAATTTATAAAAATATATCATTACAACATATATATTAATTTTATATTTATTTCGCAGCCAAACAGGATAAACATCAGTCAGGACAAAGACGTAAAATTTAAGATGAAAGAATATCTGCCGCTTTGATAATTCCAAAGAGCAAAAGCATCCGACAGCGAAGTGCCGTTAGGTTCTGTGAAAGTGGAGAAGGTAACCGCTAACGTTGTACCGGTGATTCGACGGAGAGTGTGGATTGCTGAGCTTCTTTTTTGCTCTGATGGTGCTGCCAGGCACCGACGGACGAGTAGATAAAACGGCCAAAGAAGAAGATAAAGCTGATGAGCAGTACGATACGGGTCATGCGACTGTTAAATCGGTGTCGTTTTCGCATACTGGTTGCCTGACTCACAAAAGGTTCCTTGAAGTATGTCCCACGCTGTGGACGGTACTTACATTAAGGCACAACAGGACAAAATGGTCAATTCTTCGTTATGTAAAAAAGCGTCAGTGGATACATATTTTAATGTTATGGAAGTTAATTTAATTATTTACAATGATGATGTAATAATGATGAATTAACATGATAAACGTAATAATTCATTAATCAGGGTTATTTTGTTTGATATATATCAATTGGAACTTTCATATGACACTTAGAATCAATGCTCTCTATAGTGATGAATAATCATCATTCGAAGTCAGGTGGGATGCCTGTCTGAATACACCTCCTTCAGGATGTGGGGGATTCTGCTGAGCATCTATGAAACTGAATGCAACTTATATAAAAATACGTGATAAATGGTGGGGGCTTCCGCTGTTCCTGCCTTCTTTAATCTTGCCCATTTTCGCCCACATTAATACTTTCGCGCATATTTCTTCCGGTGAGGTTTTTCTCTTTTATCTGCCTTTGGCACTGATGATCAGCATGATGATGTTTTTCAGCTGGGCGGCATTGCCAGGGATCACCTTAGGGATTTTTGTCCGCAAATATGCAGAGCTGGGTTTTTACGAAACGCTCTCATTAACGGCTAATTTTATTATCATTATCATTCTCTGTTGGGGCGGTTACAGGGTCTTTACTCCCCGGCGTAACAACGTTTCACATGGTGATACCCGTTTAATTTCCCAGCGTATATTCTGGCAGATAGTGTTTCCTGCAACGCTGTTTCTGATACTTTTCCAGTTTGCTGCATTTGTAGGATTGCTGGCGAGCAGAGAAAATCTGGTCGGTGTCATGCCTTTTAACCTCGGGACTTTAATCAATTATCAGGCCTTACTGGTGGGTAATCTGATCGGTGTCCCGCTGTGCTACTTCATCATTCGGGTAGTGCGAAATCCATTTTATTTACGTAGCTATTATTCGCAATTAAAACAGCAGGTTGATGCCAAAGTCACCAAAAAAGAGTTCGCGCTCTGGCTACTGGCATTAGGTGCTTTATTGTTGCTGTTATGCATGCCGTTAAATGAAAAAAGCACAATTTTTAGCACCAATTATACCTTGTCATTATTGCTGCCCCTGATGATGTGGGGAGCGATGCGCTATGGTTATAAGCTGATTTCGCTGCTCTGGGCGGTCGTGTTGATGATCAGCATCCACAGCTATCAAAATTACATTCCCATTTATCCTGGCTATACCACGCAGCTGACCATAACCTCCTCCAGTTATCTGGTATTCTCTTTTATTGTCAATTATATGGCTGTACTGGCAACTCGTCAGCGAGCGGTAGTCAGACGCATTCAGCGGCTTGCGTATGTGGACCCGGTGGTTCATCTGCCAAATGTTCGCGCCCTGAATCGCGCGTTGCGTGATGCCCCCTGGTCTGCGCTTTGTTATTTACGCATCCCTGGCATGGAAATGCTGGTTAAGAACTATGGCATCATGCTGCGGATTCAATACAAGCAAAAACTTTCTCACTGGCTGTCACCCTTGCTGGAACCGGGTGAAGATGTTTATCAGCTTTCGGGTAACGATCTCGCGCTGCGGCTGAATACAGAATCGCACCAGGAGCGCATTACCGCACTGGATAGCCATCTCAAGCAATTTCGTTTCTTTTGGGATGGCATGCCGATGCAACCGCAGATTGGCGTCAGTTACTGCTATGTGCGCTCGCCAGTGAATCATATCTACCTGCTGCTGGGAGAGCTAAATACGGTCGCCGAACTTTCCATCGTGACCAACGCCCCGGAAAATATGCAGCGTCGCGGGGCAATGTATTTGCAACGCGAATTGAAAGATAAAGTCGCGATGATGAATCGACTACAGCAGGCGCTGGAACACAACCATTTTTTCCTGATGGCCCAGCCGATTACCGGTATGCGTGGTGATGTTTACCATGAAATTCTTCTGCGCATGAAAGGTGAGAATGATGAACTGATCGGCCCCGATAGCTTCTTGCCGGTCGCGCACGAATTTGGTTTATCGTCGAGTATCGACATGTGGGTCATTGAGCATACGCTGCAATTTATGGCTGAAAACAGAGCGAAGATGCCCGCTCACCGTTTTGCTATTAATCTGTCTCCAACCTCGGTATGTCAGGCTCGTTTTCCTGTTGAAGTCAGTCAGTTGCTGGATAAATATCAGATTGAAGCGTGGCAACTTATTTTTGAAGTCACCGAAAGTAATGCTCTGACCAATGTTAAGCAGGCGCAAATCACCTTGCAGCATCTTCAGGAATTAGGCTGCCAGATTGCGATTGATGATTTCGGCACCGGCTACGCCAGCTATGCGCGGCTTAAAAATGTGAATGCCGATCTGCTTAAAATTGACGGCAGTTTTATCCGCAATATTGTGTCAAATAGTCTGGATTATCAGATAGTGGCATCGATTTGCCACCTGGCGCGAATGAAGAAAATGCGGGTAGTGGCAGAGTACGTTGAAAACGAAGAGATCCGCGAGGCGGTGCTCTCTTTGGGGATCGATTATATGCAGGGTTATCTTATTGGTAAGCCGCAACCGTTAATTGATACGCTGAATGAAATCGAACCCATTCGCGAAAGTGCCTGAATAATGCGGGCCGACATTTCTCGTCGGCCCGCAAAGCATTAAGCGGCGATTTCAGGTGTACTTTCTTCTTCAATTTTCAACCGCCAGCCAGCCACGCCTTCCCAGTATTCTTGCTCCTTTTCCAGATCAAGCAGTACCAGCGCATTCTGACTAAACCAGTCATGCGGGAAACGCAGTGTCCAGTGACTGTCATCAGTAATCAGTGTCAATGTTGGCGGTGTGGTGGTTGCCTGACGTTGATTGTTTAGTAATACGCCAAGGCGCAATAGCTGTATCAGTGGCAGGAACTGTTTCTTCTTAAACAAGGTAAAGCGCGGCAGATCGTCGAGCTTAATCGCTTTACGGTGATAGCGCACCAGTGTCGCCATCATCAGCTGCTGTTCCTGATTAAAACCCGGCAAGTCACTGTTTTGCAGAATATAAGCGGAGTGGCGATGCAAACCGCTGTGGTTGATATTCAACCCGACCTCATGCAGCATGGCGGCCCATCGCAGTAGCGCCTCCAGTTGCGGATGCGCCAGCTTCGGTTGCTGTTCCCGCCACTGTTCGTACATTTGCATAGTGGTATCCAGCACTCGTCGGGCCTGTTCGCTGTCGATGTGATACTGGTTGGCGAGGCTGCTGGCGGTACGACTACGCACATCCTGATGACGGAAACGTCCTTCCATTTCATACAGTACGCCTTCACGTAAAGCCCCGTCAGAAAGGCGCAGTTCACGGATGGCTAAAGCATCAAACACACCGCATAAAATCGCCAGTCCAGGAACGAAGACTGTTTTCCGCTCTTCGGAAAGACCCGGTAAACTCAGCGATGCGAAATTACGGTGACGTAAAACTTCTTTTACCAGTTTTTCCAGACGTTCCGGGGTAATTATCCCGTCTTTCTCGCCCATTTCCATTAATACTTCATGGGCGGCTTTTATGGTACCGGAAGCGCCCATTGCCACGTTCCAGCCCTGAATACGGAATTGCCAGGTTAAAGTTTCCAGTTTTTGTGCTGCCGCCATGCGAGCGCGCTGGAAATTCTCTTTATTGATGACCCCGCCAGGGAAATAAAGCTGGGCAAAGCTGACACAACCCATCCGGCGGCTTTCAACGAGAATAGGTTCGAAATTTTCACCAATCACCAGTTCCGTAGATCCGCCGCCAATATCAATAACCAGTTTGCGACCTTTTTCCGGTTGGGTATGTTCCACTCCCATAAAAATCAGACGGGCTTCTTCATTACCGGAAATAATTTCAATCGGGTAGGGAATGACCTTTTCCGCGCGTTTCAGAAAGTCAGTGGCGTTCAGCGCCTGACGCAGCGTATGGGTACCAACTATACAGACGCTGGCAGGAGAAAACCCTTGTAGCCGTTCGGCAAAAAGCGACAGACAGTTCAAACCGCGCGTCATTGCCTCTTCACTCAACATATTATCTGGCCCCAGGCCGTCCGCCAGATGCACCCGCTGTTTCAGGCGGCCAATAATCTGCATGGCACCATCTACCACACGGGCTATGACCATGTGAAAACTGTTTGAACCAAGATCAACCGCAGCAAACTCCTGCGGACGAGGGGATTTATCGTGTATTGGCATAGGGTTATTCAGGTTGTTCGAGTGATTTGATGTAGTCATAAATCGCCAACTGCGCCCGTACTTTGCGGCGATTGCCGCGGGGAACGTAGCGATTACTGAGTTCTTTATCGATATAACGAGCTTTGACCGTATCGCTGAACAATATGTCGATGATGTCCAGCACCCGCTGCTTCAGGCGCGGATCGAGCAGCGGCGTCGCCACTTCAATACGATAATCAATATTGCGCGTCATCCAGTCGGCGGAAGAAAGGTAGACCTTTTTATCGCCGCCATTTTCAAAAATATAAACCCGGTCATGTTCAAGGTAACGGTCAACAATACTGATGGCACGAATGTTGTCGCTAATGCCTTCCAGATTGGGGATCAGCGAACACATTCCGCGAACCAGCAGATTAACCGGTACGCCGGAGCTGGAGGCCGCATACAGACGATCAACCAGGCCTTTATCGACAAGGTTATTTAGCTTCAGGGTGATACCGCTGGGCAGCCCTTGCTGCGCGTTGGCGATTTCGCGGTCTACCATTTCATATAACAGACGGCGAGAGTTTTGCGGTGACACCATTAAATAATCAAATGTCACCGGGCGGTATGGGTTTTCAATAAAGTTAAATACCCGCCGTACTTCGTTGGTGATACGCGCATCGGCGGTCAGCAATGAATAGTCAGTATAAAGACGCGCGGTTTTTTCGTTAAAGTTCCCGGTCCCGATGTGTGCGTAACGCACCACTTCACCGTTTTCTTTTCGTGAAATCAGGAACAGTTTGGCGTGAATTTTCAGCCCCGGCGCAGAGAAGATAACGTGCACGCCTGCTTCGGTCAGGCGCTTCGCCCAGTGAATGTTAGCTTCTTCGTCGAAACGCGCCTGTAACTCAACCACCACGGTGACTTTCTTACCGTTATGTGCGGCGTGGATCATCGAGTCGATGATGCGTGAATCTTTCGCCACGCGGTAAATGTTAATTTTAATCGCCAGTACGCTCGGGTCGAACGAAGCCTGACGCAGCAGTTCCAGCACATGCTCAAAGGTGTGATAAGGATAATAGAGCAACACATCGCGTTCGCGAATGGCATCAAAACCATTGCGGAACTGGGCTTTATCAAACCAAATATGGCGTAAACGCGGCAGTGGTTTGTTCACCAGATTGGCTTTGCCGACATTGGGGAAATTAATAAAGTCTTTAAAATTATGATAACGACCGCCGGGGACGATGGAGTCGTAGCGGGAAATAGTCAGTTTTTCGCGTAACACTTCAACCAGCGCATTGGGCATATCGCGCTGATAAACAAAACGCACCGGCTCAGCAGTTAAACGCTGCTTGAGACTGGAAGACATCAACTCCATCAGGCTGGCTTCCATCTCATGCACTAAATCGTATTCGGCATCGCGGGTCATCTTCATTGAATAGGCATTCAGCGCGTCATAATCAAAGAAGCCTTTGAAAATATCATCAAGGCAGTAACGCAGAATGTTATCCAGAAGAATCATCGGCTTGCGTCGACGCGGCGCTTCTGGCGGTAAATTCACAAAGCGCGGCACTTTATCTGATGGGATCTCCAGCAGCGCGTAACGGATGGTATCGCCACGGATAATTTCCACCGCCAGATAGGTGTAATCATCTTTCAGGAACTGCACTAAGTCAGTGTCAGGATTGATTAAAATCGGCGTAATGTGCTGACGCAGATACTGCTTAAAATAATGACGCAGCCAGTTTTGTTGATTGACGGAGAGCTGGCGTTCATTAATCAGGAAGATCTGGTTACGCGCCATCTCCAGCAGCAGCTCGTTGTAGAGGCCGTCGAATTCCTGATCGGCTTTCAGCACCCGGGACTGAATTTTGCCCAGTAAATGGCGGGAATGAGAGTTGGAGCCTTGTTCTTCGCTAATAATGATGCGTCGCTTCAGTTCAGCGAAGCGGACTTTATAGAACTCATCAAGGTTATTGGAATAGATCCCCAGGAAACGCATCCTTTCAATCAGCGGGTTAGATTTGTCCGCCGCTTCCTGAAGCACGCGTTCATTGAACGATAACCAACTGAGCTCTTTTTCGATGTATAGCTTTTCCTGACCCATTACCACTTTTACTCCGTTTTATTCACGGGACACTGCCTGGATATTATGGCGAGCAATATTGGCAGATGTCCAACTATGCCAGAAAAGGGGGAAAAAAACTGCTGGAGCTTGCGATTTACAGGTGAATTGAAAAACGCCAGCGGCAGAGCTGGCGCTTTAACTACGGGGCATTACTCGTCGGCAGCGTAGCCCTGCGGCGGCAGACGTTGACCATCCAGCCACGCGGCGTTTTCGTGCATTTTCAGACGACCATCGGCAAACCAGCTAATCACCAGTGGATAAATAGCGTGTTCCTGGGTTTGCACGCGGGCGGTGATGTCATCTTCCGTATCACCAGCAAATACCGGGACTTTCGCCTGTAAAATAACCGGGCCACCGTCCAGTTCATCGGTGACGAAATGCACCGATGTACCGTGCTCTTCATCACCATTTTCCAGCGCCTGACGATGGGTGTGTAATCCGGGATATTTCGGCAGCAGAGAAGGGTGAATGTTCAGCAAACGCCCGGCATAGTGGGAGACAAACGCCGGGCTGAGAATGCGCATAAAACCAGCCAGCACGACCACATCGGGTGCGTACATGTCGATTTCATGAATCAACTCCCGGTCATAGGCCTCACGACTGTCAAACGCGCTGGCGATGAGCGTATGCGTTGCAATACCCGCCTGGCGGGCGCGTTCAAGGCCGAACGCGTCGGCCTTATTGCTGAAAACTGCCCGTACGGTGCCTTTAATTTTGTTGGTTTTACAGGCGTCAATAATTGCCTGTAAATTACTTCCGTTGCCGGAAATAAGCACCACAATATTCATTATTCGATAACCACGCGTTGTTCGGAATCAGAGGCTTTGATGATACCGATTTTCCACGCGTTTTCACCGTTGGCATTGAGTAGGGCGAGGGCTTTGTCCACTTCCGGAGCAGGCAGGGCAATAATCATCCCGACGCCGCAGTTGAAGGTGCGATACATTTCATGGCGCTCAACGTTACCTGCCGTTTGCAGCCAGTTGAACACTTCCGGCCACTGCCAGGAAGATTCATCAATCACTGCCTGGGTATTATCTGGCAATACGCGCGGAATGTTTTCCCAGAAGCCGCCGCCGGTCAGGTGCGCAATGGCATGCACATCGACCTTTTCAATCAACTCCAGCACTGACTTCACGTAAATGCGGGTCGGTGCCAGCAGATGATCGGCTAATGGCTTACCATCAAGTTCGGTGGTTTGCGGATCACAACCGCTGACTTCAAGAATTTTGCGCACCAGCGAATAGCCGTTCGAGTGCGGACCGCTGGAACCGAGTGCAATCAGCACATCGCCGTCGCTGACTTTAGAGCCGTCGATGATTTCTGATTTTTCTACCACGCCAACGCAGAAACCCGCGACATCGTAATCTTCACCGTGATACATCCCCGGCATTTCTGCCGTTTCGCCACCCACCAGTGAACAGCCCGATTGCAGACATCCTTCCGCAATGCCGCTGATCACCGCTGAAGCGGTATCAACATCCAGTTTTCCGGTTGCGTAATAGTCGAGGAAAAACAGCGGTTCTGCACCTTGCACCACCAGGTCATTAACGCACATGGCGACCAGATCAATACCAATGGTGTCGTGACGTTTTAAGTCCATTGCCAGACGCAGCTTGGTACCTACGCCGTCAGTGCCGGAAACCAGCACGGGTTCACGATATTTTTGCGGCAATGCACACAGCGCACCGAAGCCGCCCAGACCGCCCATCACTTCCGGACGACGCGTTTTCTTCACTACGCCTTTGATTCTTCCAACCAGAGCATTACCCGCGTCAATATCAACACCGGCATCTTTGTAGCTAAGAGAGGTTTTATCGGTCACTGCTTGGGTCCCCACGCGTTACTTGCGGTAGAAAAATAAAATTCGGCGCAATTCTAACAGGGAAAGCAAACGTTTGCGAGACTGCTTTACACAACCTTTTTGCACGTCTTTTCCCCAGACGCGCGGCGAAAGAAGACTTGTGCCAGGGCAAAGGTTAGTTTTCGGATGGAATAATCTTCTTTCATAACCATTTGAATATAAAATAACTTTATCTCAAACCGTTATCATTTTGACTAAAGTCAACGAAAAGAATATTGCCGCCTTGAAGAAAGGAGGTATAATCCGTCGATTTTTTTTGTGGCTGCCCCTCAAAGGAGAAAGAGTATGAAGATCGTGGAAGTCAAACACCCACTCGTCAAACACAAGCTGGGACTGATGCGTGAGCAAGATATCAGCACCAAGCGCTTTCGCGAACTCGCTTCCGAAGTGGGTAGCCTGCTGACTTACGAAGCGACCGCCGACCTCGAAACGGAAAAAGTAACTATCGAAGGCTGGAACGGCCCGGTAGAAATCGACCAGATCAAAGGTAAGAAAATTACCGTTGTGCCAATTCTGCGTGCCGGTCTGGGGATGATGGACGGTGTGCTGGAAAATGTTCCGAGCGCGCGCATCAGCGTTGTCGGTATGTACCGTAATGAAGAAACGCTGGAGCCGGTACCGTACTTCCAGAAACTGGTTTCTAACATCGATGAGCGTATGGCGCTGATCGTTGACCCAATGCTGGCAACTGGTGGTTCCGTTATCGCGACCATCGACCTGCTGAAAAAAGCGGGCTGCAGCAGCATCAAAGTTCTGGTGCTGGTAGCTGCGCCAGAAGGTATCGCTGCGCTGGAAAAAGCGCACCCGGACGTCGAACTGTATACCGCATCGATTGACCAGGGACTGAACGAGCACGGATACATTATTCCGGGCCTCGGCGATGCCGGTGACAAAATCTTTGGTACGAAATAAAGAATAAAAATAATTAAAGCCGACTTTAAGAGTCGGCTTTTTTTTGAGTAAAGCGCCTATAACACATAATACAGAGGATAATACTATGACGCGCCGTGCTATCGGGGTGAGTGAAAGACCGCCACTTTTACAGACAATCCCGCTTAGTTTGCAACATTTGTTCGCCATGTTTGGTGCAACCGTCCTGGTGCCCGTCTTATTTCATATTAACCCGGCGACTGTACTGTTATTTAACGGTATTGGAACGCTGCTGTATCTCTTCATCTGTAAAGGGAAAATTCCGGCTTATCTTGGTTCCAGCTTTGCCTTTATTTCACCGGTATTGTTACTGTTGCCGTTAGGGTATGAAGTCGCGCTGGGCGGCTTTATTATGTGCGGCGTGCTGTTCTGCCTGGTTTCTTTTATCGTGAAGAAAGCGGGGACCGGCTGGCTGGACGTGCTGTTTCCACCTGCGGCAATGGGCGCAATCGTTGCCGTCATCGGTCTGGAGCTGGCGGGCGTAGCTGCCGGTATGGCGGGTTTACTCCCGGCTGAAGGGCAAACGCCAGACTCCAAAACCATCATCATCTCTATTACCACCCTGGCGGTCACGGTTTTAGGTTCCGTGCTGTTTCGTGGTTTCCTGGCAATTATCCCGATTTTAATTGGCGTGCTGGTGGGCTACGCGCTCTCTTTCGCAATGGGAATTGTCGATACCACGCCGATTATTAATGCTCACTGGTTTGCGCTGCCAACCCTCTATACGCCGCGCTTCGAGTGGTTTGCCATTCTGACTATTCTGCCAGCGGCGTTAGTGGTTATTGCCGAACACGTAGGGCACCTGGTAGTAACGGCTAATATCGTCAAAAAAGATCTGCTGCGCGATCCAGGTCTGCACCGTTCGATGTTTGCTAACGGCCTGTCGACCGTGATCTCCGGCTTCTTTGGCTCTACGCCAAATACCACTTACGGAGAAAACATTGGCGTGATGGCGATCACCCGTGTTTACAGTACCTGGGTTATCGGTGGGGCGGCGATTTTCGCTATCCTGCTTTCCTGTGTCGGTAAACTGGCTGCCGCTATCCAGATGATCCCATTGCCGGTGATGGGCGGCGTTTCGCTGCTGCTTTATGGTGTCATCGGTGCTTCCGGTATTCGTGTTTTGATCGAATCGAAAGTGGATTACAACAAAGCACAGAACCTGATCCTGACTTCCGTGATTTTGATCATCGGCGTCAGTGGCGCGAAGGTAAACATCGGCGCGGCGGAGTTAAAAGGTATGGCGCTGGCGACCATCGTCGGTATCGGCTTAAGTTTGATCTTCAAACTGATTAGTGTGCTGCGCCCTGAAGAAGTGGTGCTGGACGCAGAAGACGCGGATATAACAGACAAATAATGTACCGACCGGGCAGTGTTGCTGCCCGGTTCAAACATCATGGGATTCTGTGGTAAACTTCTCGCGATTTTGTGAAATCCTGGTTGAGGTATCTCTGAACACACCGGCACAGCTCTCTTTGCCACTTTATCTTCCTGACGACGAAACCTTTGCAAGTTTCTGGCCGGGGGATAACTCCTCTTTACTGGCTGCGCTGCAAAACGTGCTGCGTCAGGAACATAGCGGTTACATCTATCTCTGGGCACGCGAAGGCGCGGGGCGCAGCCATCTGCTGCACGCGGCTTGCGCGGAATTGTCGCAGCGTGGCGATGCGGTGGGCTATGTCCCGCTGGATAAACGCACCTGGTTTGTTCCGGAAGTGCTCGACGGTATGGAGCATTTGTCGCTGGTCTGTATCGACAACATTGAGTGTATTGCAGGCGATGAGTTGTGGGAGATGGCGATTTTCGATCTCTACAATCGAATTCTGGAATCGGGCAAAACACGATTGTTGATCACCGGCGATCGTCCACCGCGGCAGTTGAATCTGGGATTACCGGATCTCGCGTCGCGACTCGACTGGGGGCAGATCTACAAATTGCAGCCACTTTCTGATGAAGATAAGTTGCAGGCGCTACAGTTACGCGCGCGTTTGCGTGGTTTTGAACTGCCGGAAGATGTGGGGCGTTTCTTGCTGAAGCGGCTCGACAGAGAAATGCGCACGCTATTTATGACGTTGGATCAGTTGGATCGTGCGTCGATTACCGCGCAACGTAAGCTGACCATTCCGTTTGTGAAAGAAATTCTGAAGTTGTAGATAAGGTGTTTATTGTCGGATGCGGCGCGAACGCCTTATCCGAACTACGCGAAGTTAATCCATAGTATTCGTAGGCCGGATAAGACGTGGCAAGCGTCGCATCCGGCAATGTGCTTCAACTAGCGATGGAGCACATCTTAACCCACGATTTCCAGTACCTGCTCCGGTGGACGACCAATCCGCGCTTTGCCATTCGCGACCACAATCGGGCGCTCCATTAGCTTCGGATTATCCACCATTGCCTGAATCAGCGCCTCTTCGCTAAGCGAACTGTCAGCCAGGTTCAGTTCTTTATAAAGATCCTCTTTCTGGCGCATCAATTCACGGGCGCTATTCATCCCCAGCATTTTCAGCAAATCGCGCAGCGTTGCCGCATCGGCGGGTGTCTCAAGGTAGAGCACCACTTCTGGCTCCACGCCGTTTTCTTTCAGCAGGTTCAGCGTTTCCCGGCTCTTTGAACAGCGTGGGTTATGGTAGATTTTTACCTGTTTGGTCATTGTTCTTCCTTTAATGCGAATTACATCTTGGTATAAGGCTTAAAGCGTTCCTGCAGCTGGCGCAACTGGTCGATGCGCGCATCGTAACGCGCTTGTTGCAGGCTGCCTAATTTCACCTGCGAACTGGCGCTACTCAACAGCGAAATGGCCTGATCGAGTCGTCCGGCGAGCGCATAACCTTCTGCTCGCGCAGCCAGCTCCTGATCACGGTTATTTAGCGCGGCTTCCGCCTGTGCCAGCAAATCCCAGCCGTTGCTGTCATCTTTATTATTAAAGGTGTAGCGATTCAGAATATTGGCCGCTTCTTGTGGTTGACCACCTTGCAGATAAGCGTTCGCCAGGTTGAGCTGCAACACCGGATTGGTGCGTAAATCGCGGGCATTTTTCAGGCGATTGATCGCCTCATTGGCTTTGTTTTGCCCAAGATCGATATCGGTAGCCAGATCGAGATACCATGCGTTGCCAGGTTCTGCCGCCAGTAACGGTTGCAGCGTTTTACGCGCCTCGTCGTATTTATTGGCTTCCATCGCCTGTAAAGCACGACCATATTGTGCTGCTCGTTGCTGACGAACGTTTCCTTTCGCCCATTCATCCAGCAAATCACTGGTGAGCTGGTTACGTCCGGAATTATACATCCCCAGTGTGCGCGCTTTCGCCAGATAGAAATCTTCCGACGACTGCACCACCATCGGGCGCATCTGATTAGCACGGTTGCGGGCATCTGCCAGACGACTTTCCGGCAACGGGTGAGTCAATAAAATTTCCGGCGGGCGCGAGGAGTAACGCGCCTGATCGAGTAATTTTTCGAGGAAGGTAGGCATCGCCTGCGGATCGAATCCCGAGCGTTGCAGCACCTGAATACCAATGCGGTCCGCTTCCTGTTCATTTTGCTGGGTGAAACTGATCATCCCCTGACGCGTTCCCGCCAGTGTACCGGTCAGCGCCGCCATCCCCGCCTGCGGACTGGCCATCGCCAGTAAAATAGAACCTAACGCGCCGACCCAGGTCAGCGGCGCGCTGCGCTGCTGATCTTCCATCGCTCGCGCCAGGTGACGTTGGGTGACGTGGGAGATTTCGTGCGCCATAACTGAAGCCAGTTGACTTTCGTTATCGGAATAACGGAACAGGGCAGAGTGCAGCACCACGTTGCCGCCAAAGAAAGCAAAGGCGTTAATTTCGTCGTTGTTGATCAGAAAGAAATGAAACGGTGTCTTAACCGAATTGGCATGCGAAACCAGACGCATCCCCAGCGAATTAATATATTGCGTTAACAGCGGGTCATTAATTAACGGCGCGCTGCCGCGTAGCTGGCGGACATAATAGTCGCCCATCTGCATTTCCTGACCAATGGAAAGCGTGCTTCCTGCGGAGGTTCCCATATCCGGCAAGGTGTCTGCGCTGTCGGCAAACGCCGGGGCTACCTGACCAATGGTCATAGCAGCAATGAGGGTTGCAACCAGGTTTTTTTTCAACTGCCTGAACATAACCTCTATCCTGTATTTCTGAAGATAGTCATTTGACCGATACTGTGAAATATCGTTCCCACCGCGCCGCCTTTGAGTGTAACGGCGAAGATTAGCCCACTCAAATGACTTTTCAGTTTCCTGAATCCGTCATAAAAAGCGAAGTCTTTTTTGTGACATTTCGATACAATTGCGGATCGCAATCCCGCTCTTGAGGTTCAGGGAAGGTCTTTATGCTCGAAATGTTGATGCAATGGTATCGCCGCCGTTTTAGCGACCCGGAAGCGATTGCCTTGCTGGTTATTTTAGTTGCCGGATTTGGCATTATCTTTTTCTTTAGTGGCCTGCTTGCTCCGTTGCTGGTGGCTATTGTGCTGGCCTATTTGCTGGAATGGCCAACCGTGCGCCTGCAATCTATTGGCTGCTCCCGCCGCTGGGCGACGTCGATTGTATTGGTGGTTTTTGTCGGTATATTGCTACTGATGGCGTTCGTGGTACTGCCTATCGCCTGGCAACAGGGCATCTACTTAATCCGCGATATGCCGGGGATGCTCAATAAGCTTTCTGACTTTGCCGCCACGTTGCCGCGCCGCTATCCGGCGTTAATGGATGCGGGCATTATTGATGCAATGGCCGAAAATATGCGCAGTCGGATGCTGACCATGGGCGATTCGGTGGTGAAAATTTCCCTCGCCTCGCTGGTCGGTTTGCTGACCATAGCCGTCTATCTGGTGCTGGTGCCATTGATGGTCTTCTTCCTGCTGAAAGACAAAGAGCAGATGCTGAACGCCGTTCGTCGGGTGCTGCCGCGCAACCGTGGACTGGCAGGACAGGTGTGGAAGGAGATGAATCAACAAATCACCAACTATATCCGCGGCAAAGTGCTGGAGATGATCGTGGTGGGGATCGCCACCTGGCTGGGGTTCTTGCTCTTTGGGCTGAACTATTCGCTGCTGCTGGCGGTGCTGGTCGGCTTCTCGGTACTTATTCCGTACATTGGCGCATTTGTGGTGACCATTCCGGTGGTTGGCGTGGCGCTATTCCAGTTTGGTGCAGGCACGGAATTCTGGAGCTGCTTCGCGGTGTATCTGATTATTCAGGCGCTGGACGGCAACCTGTTAGTACCGGTGTTGTTCTCCGAAGCGGTTAACCTGCATCCGCTGGTGATTATTTTATCGGTGGTGATCTTCGGTGGTTTGTGGGGATTCTGGGGCGTATTCTTCGCCATTCCATTGGCGACGCTGATCAAAGCCGTGATCCACGCCTGGCCCGATGGGCAAATAGCGCAAGAATAATCTTCAGCCCGACGAACTGTTTCGCCGGGCTGATTTTTCAGGATTCCTGACGTAAATAAATAGCCCGATAACACATACTCACCAGCACTGCACCGCCGATAATATTACCCAGCATCACCGGGAGCAGATTGGCGGTAATAAAATGGCTGACCGTCAGTGCAGGAAAATTGTCTGCGCTACTGTGCGCCAGTTGCCGAAGGGGCGTGGGGCAAAATGGCGAATGGCAATGGCGAACGGAATCACAAACAAATTGGCGATACAGTGCTCAAAGCCACTGGCGACAAACAGGGTGATGGGCAAAATCATAGCGACGATTTTGTCGCATAACGAACGCCCGCAATAACTTATCCACAGCGCCAGGCAAACCATCAGATTGCACATAATGCCGAGGCTGACAGATTCAGTAAATGTATGATGCATTTTGCCCTCGGCGCAGTGTAAAACCGCGACTCCCCACATCGCGTTTTCACTCATCACCAGCCCGGAAAACCAGATTAACAAACTGAAACAGGCAATACCTGCCAGATTACCGCAGGCCACCAGAAGTGCGTTAATCAGCCAAGTTCGCCAACTAATAACGCCCCGACTTTTTGCCATTACCGTCATTACCGACGAGGTGAACAGGTTGGTGCCGCAAACCGCCAGCAAAATAAAGCCAAGTGTAAAGCAAAGGCCGCCCACCAGATGGGTTAATGCCTGTGAAGACGGGGCATCGGCGATAACTGAAAGGTAAAAAGTAAATCCGATCGCCATAAACACGCCAGCGGACATCGCCATTAAAAAGACCGACACTTTACTGCGGGCAATTTTATGGGAGGCAATCCGTTCAGCGATTGCCGCTTTTCTGGCGCTCAACTGCAAGTCGAAAGAGAGTTTGTTTCTCATGCATACTCCTGCAAAAGCAGATTACAACACCTCGCGAACCGAGATTCCCAGACGCTGCATTCGTGACAGCAGCGTGGTGCGCTTCATCCCTAATCGTGTCGCCGCGCCACGGGGCCCGGCAACAATGCCATTGGTTTCTCGCAATACCTGAACAATGCGCTGACGTTCTTCTTCGTCATTCTCTGGCGTCGTCGGGTGCAGCAACTGCGCCATTGAACTGCGAAGCGCTGAATCTTCATTTAGCGTCGGCAGTAAACGGCTTTGTCGGACATTAAGATGTAAATTCAGACTGTTACCGCGAGTCAGCAGTACCGCTCGCTCAATCACGTTTTCCAGCTCGCGCACGTTGCCCGGCCAGTCCCACGACATCAACTGGCGTAGCGCCTCGGTCGGGATGGCGTCAATTGAACGATTCATATGGCGCGCCATTTTTTGCGTGAAATGCTTTGCTAAAAGAGGGATATCTTCCGGACGGTCGCGCAGCGGCGGCAATTCCAGTGGGAAGACATTCAGGCGATAAAAGAGATCGCTGCGAAACTGGCGATCTTCAACCATTTGCCACAAATCACGGTTGGTGGCGGCAATGACTCTGACATTTACCGGGATCGTTCTACTCCCGCCGAGACGCTCAATCTCCCGTTCCTGCAATACGCGCAGCAGTTTAGGCTGAAGTTCTAACGGCAGATCGCCAATTTCATCGAGAAACAACGTGCCGCCATCGGCAATTTCAAAACGACCACGATGGGTATTAATCGCACCAGTAAACGCCCCTTTGTCATGACCGAATAACTCACTTTCCAGAAGACTGGCGGGGATGGCAGCGCAGTTGATTTTGACCAGCGGCTTGTCGCGTCGCGGGCTAAGTTGATGGATCGCTCTGGCGATCACCTCTTTGCCGGTTCCGGTTTCACCGCAAATCAACACCGTACTGTCGCTCTTCGCCACAATATCTACCTGCTGGAGTAGGTCTTCCATTGCCTGGCTTTGATAGATAATGTCACCGACGCCCAGATTCGAAAGGAGCTGCTCGCTAAGCTGGTGGTTTTCTTGCTGCAAACTTTCCTGCAAATCGGTCATGCTACGCTAGGCATCGGCATTGCCAACGGCAATAGCGATGCGATCGGCTATGTGTTGTAGTAGCTGGCAGTTTTCCTCACTAAAGAGAGTGGAAGAGGTATGCGCCAGCAACAATGCACCCGGTGTATGGTTGCCAAAGGTAAGCGGTATAAGGAGCGCAGATTCGCAGCCGTTAGATGCAAGTAAGAGTAATAACGGGTCGCGTTGCCAGAGAAACAGATCATCTGCACGGTGCGTCAAGGTCGGTTGTCGGGTTTGTAGCGTTTGTGTCAGCAATACACTGTCGCCAGGCATATTGCGTGGCAGACACGCACAATGTGAGGCAGAAAGATCGCTGCACCACAGGCTGAACTTCTCGTTCTTTCGATGATCGCCCAGTACCATACTGACTGAAGCCAGACCGAAAAAATGATGGATCTCACGAGCGACGTCAGCGATCAGATCGTCGAGATCAAGATGTGACAGCACTGCATTAGTGATATCCACCAGTACCCGATGATGATCGCGATCTTTCTCCAGCAAACGCAGCGCCACCTGCTGTTCTTCATCATTGAGCCATGATTGCAGAACCGGGGTGATAATGCGTGCCAGCCAGTTAAACAGTGTGCAATCCTGGGGAGTAAAACGGCAGCCGTGGGTGCGAATAAAGCGTAGCTCCGCCATTCCACTACTGCCGAGAAGGACGGCGTGACGCGAATAATCGATCATCTCGCCCTGATACTCTGCTGTTGCCGTCACATCGCTGCCATCATCATGGTAGCGGTAATAGACGTTGCTTTTGAGAACATGCAGTTCAATAAGTTGTACCGGGCTGAACGGCGGCGGCAGCGGGATGAAGGCGCGTAATAAAGACGCCTTACCGTGTTTCTGTGCTAACCGCTCCGCGAGCATTCCGTTTACCGCTTCAATTGTTATTCCTTGCGGCGGGGCAAACATCGCCTCGTCTGACATAGCCATCAACAGTCCTTATTAATGAGAAATCCTTCTCACGCAATTTTTCTGGCCATCAGATAGATGGCCGGTTCCTGCACAATTTCATCCAACAGATGAATGAATTGAATGCTACGCGCCTGCCACACAGACGTTGCGTCATCTGCCAGTGGCGCGAATGCCCGGGTCAACAGGGCGGTGTGGCTGGCGTCAATAACAATCTCACCAAAAGTCATCACCCCCAGCATCTTACGTCGGGCTTGCTCCTCTTCGACCTGGGCAAGCCAATCTTCGTATTCCGTCAGTGGGCAGCGGAAGGCGACATTCAGACAATCAATCACGCCAACGTGATGGCCGATAGCCAGCGAGTAATACATTACCTGAGAGCTGTGTTCCGGCATCTCGTCGCTACTGGCGACAAACTTTTTTCGCAGCGTCCAGAAAACAATTTCCCCGCACTCTTCAGTCATGTAACCCCCGGAGTACGCGAAAGAGTTGCTGAACGATACTATTGAGACGTGGATCGTCGGCATCGCGCAACCAGGTGTTAACCCGATTTCCTGTAGGATCGTCGCTTAAATGGCGCAGGAGCCGATCGCAAATTTCTCGCCCCTGACGATAGCCCGCCAGCCGCCGCGCTTCTCGCTCAATGGCGATACGCTGTGATGGCGGGATCTGCGGCCACAACGGTTGCATAGTCACCCCGGTGGGATCGCGATAATCCACCGCGTGAATCTTCTGTTGCAGCAAACCGAGCGCCACGGCGAAACCGTGAATGGTGGCGGCCGGTGTTGGCGGGCAGCCGGGGATCCAAACATCAATGGGGACAATGGTGTCGCTGCCGCCCCAGACGCTGTAGAGATCGTGGAAAATCCGCCGCCGGCACCGCACGCGCCGTAGGAAACACAGATTTTATGATCGGGGGCAGACTCATACGCCCGAAGTGCAGGCATACGCATCGCCCGGGTGACTGCGCCAGTAAATAACAAAATATCGGCGTGACGCGGTGATGAAACAACCTTAATGCCAAAACGTTCTGCGTCGAATACTGGTGTAATGGCGGCAAAAATTTCGATTTCACAGGCGTTGCAGCCACCGCAATCGACGCGATAAACGTAGGCTGAGCGACGGATATCCTGTAGCAAATGCCGCTTCATCTTTTGCGTTTGCTCGTCCAGCGTGATGGGCTGGCTGACATGTTGTGTAAGCACTGGACTCATAGCTGCTCCTTAGCCACCAGCGGTACATCTGTATCGTCGTTGAGCAGCGTCGCGCGTTGTTTGCACTCCGGGCAGACGCTCGCTTGCGCCCATAACATTTCGCGGTTTTGTGGCGCATTTTGTTGCTGTGCCAACAATTCAGCAGCCAGTGCGACGGTTTTTTGCTGGGCAAACGGGCGTTCGCAACGGCTGCAACGTTGTAGATGGAACGTCGCGCGGGTATAGAGATCGGCTTTATTGGTGACGGTCAGTTCAAAGTTATTGGTAAGCTGGATGGCTCTGGTCGGGCACACTTCTTCACAACGTCCGCAGTAAATACAACGCCCCAGATAGAGCTGCCAGGTGCGCGAATTTTGCTGGTCGTCGGTCTGGATAGTCAGCGCATTTGCCGGACAAGCACAGGCGCAGGCACCGCAGGCAATACATTGGCTGGGCATCAGGTCCGGTTTCCCGCGAAAGCCTGGGCTGACCTCCAGTGGCGCGAAGGGATATTTCACCGTCGCGGTTCCGGCGCGCATAATAGTTTTCAGTAACTTCAGCATCTTCTGTCCTTACTTCAGCGGCGAACGGTTACGATCAATGCCGTAGCGTTCGATCTCTTTATACGGCACGGTTTTTGACTGGCGCTTGCGCACATCTACCAGCGTCACACGGTCGGTACAGGAGTAGCAGGGATCAAGGCTACCGATAATCAGCGGTGCGTCAGAAACGGTATTGCCGCGCAGCATGTAACGCAACACCGGCCAGTTGGCGTAGGTGGCGGCACGGCAGCGCCAGCGGAACAATTTTTGGTTATCACCGAGCATGCTCCAGTGCACGTCTTCACCGCGTGGCGCTTCAACAAAGCCCAGCGCGAATGCGTGAGGTTTATAGCTAAAGCCTTCGGTCAGCAGTGGGGTATCCGGCATGTTGTCGAGGGCAAATTCCAGCATTGCCAGCGAATCAAACGTCTCTTTGACACGGACCATCACGCGGGAGAAAACATCGCCGCCGGTAAAGGTAAACAGTGTTTTTGGAATATTGCCGTAGTCGGCGTAGGGGTGATCAAAGCGCAAATCACGGGCGATTTGTCGGTCGAGAATGCCAATGCCCTGAGTGCGTTGTTCCATATTCGGCGTAGCAAGCAGCATCTCTACCAGCTCCGACACGTCGGCGCGCATCTCGCGCACCAGTTTCAGCGTTTGCAGACGTTGCTCTTTGAGAATATCGCGGCGAACACCACCAATCAGATTCAGACCGTAGGTTTTACGCGACCCGATCAGCAATTCCGCCATCGTCATCGACTTTTCCCGCACTCGGAAAAATTGCATAAAGCCGGTATCAAAACCAACGAAATGGCAGGAGAGGCCAAGGTTAAGCAAATGACTGTGTAGCCGTTCGACTTCCAGCAGAATCGAGCGAATAGTATGTGCTCGTTGCGGCACCTCAATCCCCAGTGCATTTTCAACCGAATTGGTATAGGCCACACTGTGGGCAAAACCGCAAATCCCACACACGCGGTCCGATAAGAAGGTCACTTCGTTGTAGCCCATCCGCGTTTCTGCCAGTTTCTCCATGCCGCGATGGACATAAAACAGGCGGTAATCAGCATCGACAATTTGCTCGCCATCCACAAACAAGCGGAAGTGACCCGGTTCATCGGAGGTGATATGCAGCGGGCCGACAGGGATCACCCGCGCATCGCTGTTGCCCTCATTGATAAACGCATACGTTTCGGAATCTGTCGTCGGTTCAGGGCGCAGTCGATAATCCATCGCATCTTTGCGCAGCGGATGCATATCTTCCGGCCAGTCATCGGGCAACACCAGGCGACGCTGATCCGGCAGGCCAACCGGAATCAGCCCGTACATATCGCGAATTTCTCGCTCGCCCCAGACCGCGGCAGGGACGCGCGGTGTGACTGACGGAAACTCCCGACTGTCGGCATCGACCAGTGCCTTCACCACGATCCAGCATTTTTCGGCCCCTTCCATTGAAAGGGCATAATAAACCGCGTAATGACCGTTAAGTGTCCGCTCGTCGTTGCCAAACAGGACTGGAAGCCAGCCATCATGTTGATAATAAAGATAATGTACAACGTCAGGCAGCAGATTGATTTTCACCGTAATGGTGACCTGTTCAGGCGTTTGTCGCTCTTCATCCAGCACCGCGCCGGGGAACTGCGTTTTCAGGGCGGCGAGAATCGCTTCGCCACGATTTGACGATGAATTAACGTTCACTGTGTTTCTCCGAAACAGATGCGGTGCCTGAAGGCAAAAAATCATGCCAGGTGCTACGTTGTGCAGGCAGGTCGTGCGTCCCTGAGAGGACTATAGTGGAAGCGCCCGCCAGGATCCTGATGACAGGTTGTGGAATATGCGTTCCCATCGCCAGCATCATGACCAGCAGAATCACCATTGGCGAGGTGGTCAACCAGCCGAGATCACCCCGGTTAACGGCCTGCGGCGGTTTCGCCATTAACACCCGCGCAGCCATCCGTACCAGGCCCGCCAGCACCAGCGTTAACAGCAATAACAGCAGGACGATAATCAGCAGGTGATTACGTGCCAGTCCTGCGGTAACGGTCATAAATTCGCTAAGAAAAATGTTGAAGGGCGGCATCCCTGCCAGCGCCAGCGCACCGCCGCCAAACAGCACGGCGGTAAATGGCATGATTTTGAGCATCCCACAGACGACGTTGAGATCGCGCGTGCCGTACTTGAGCAGTACATTGCCGGAACCGCAGAACAGCAGCGTTTTTGCCAGACTGTGGTTTAAGGTGTGCAGCAGCGCGGCAAAAATTCCCAGCGGCCCGCCAATGCCTAGCGCCACCGCGACCAGCCCCATGTTCTCCACGCTGGAGTACGCCAGCAGACGCTTAATGTCCCGCTGTACCAGAATGAAAAATGCCGCCACGGCAACCGACAACATGCCGAAGATGAGCAACAACCGGTTGGGGAAATCGCTGCCGATGGCTTGGCAAATAATGATGTAATAGCGAATCAGCACCAACAGCGCGCAGTTCAGCAATACGGCGGAGAGCAGGGCGCTGACCGGACTCGGCGCTTCACTGTGAGCATCCGGCAGCCAGGCGTGCATGGGAAATAGCCCGGTTTTGGTACCAAAGCCAATTAGCACAAACACAAAGGCCAACAGCATTAATGTTGGGTCAAGCAAGGACGATTGCTTAAGAACCTCGCTCCAGAATATCGCCATTTCTGCCTGCGGCATAACGCTGGCGGCGTTGGCGTATACCAGCACGGTACCGAACAGACCAAAAGCGACACCAACAGTACAAATAATGATGTACTTCCATGCTGATTCCAGCGATGAACGCTGACCGTAAATGCCTACCAGAAACGCCGAGCTTAAGGTGGTGGCTTCGATCGCCGCCCACATCACAATCAGGTTATTGCTGGTAACAACCAGCAGCATGGTGAACAAAAACAGATGGAAGAAACCGTAGTAATCGCACAGTGTAACGGGTGAAAGCTCGCCGTGTGCCACTTCATGACGCATGTAGCCAATCGAGTAAACACCGGTGAGAAAGCCAATCACACCAAGAATGGCGAGGAACAAACCGCCCAGACCATCAATATGAAGCCACAGTCCCGCAGCGAATATTTCTCCTGCATCAGCGGCAGTTTGGACCACCCAGAGTGCCAGAATCAGCAGCAGTGTGATCCCTAAGCTATGTAATACAGTCACCGTACAAGTCGCAGAGAGCCCCCGTTTCCGGCAGGCAAAACAGAGCAGCGAAAAAAGCAGCGGCGTGAGCAGGAGTAAAGCGAACATCACAGAATAACTCATCTCATTATCCCTTCAGCGCGGTCAAGTTGTTCACGTCCAGCGTGCCGTGGGTACGCCATATTTTTCTTGCCAGTAACACCATCACAATGACGGCGAAGATGGCGTCGGTAGCGATACCTATTTCCACCAGTTCCGGTGCTCGCCAGGCAAGAAGCGCCAGCACCAGATGGGAGCCGTTTTCCATCAGGCAGTAACCAAAAATTTGCCGCAGGATATTGCGCTGGCTGACAATGCACAGCAGGCCAAGCAGAAAATGACCTAACGCTACCGCCAGCGCCGGTTTCAGCCCGGTAGCCATCGGTAGCTTCACGGGCTGAACGACAAATGCGCAAAGCAGGACAATTAACGCCGCGAGCAGTGCCATCATTGCCGGACCGAATAACGCTTTTTCCGGGATGTTCTGGGGAATATTTCGTGCAGCGTAAGTCATGATTAACGGTACCAGCAGCACTTTGGTGATAAAGGCGCTGGCGGACCAGATCAGCAGTTGCTCTGCGGCGAACAGGCACGAGAGAGTGGCGAAAATAGACACCAGCACCAGCGACTGGCAGGCGTAAAATCCGCATGACAGGCGATAGCTTTTGACGCTAATCACAAACAGCGATGTCAGCATCATCAGTCCCGCCAGATTATTTACGATCATAGAACCGGTCATTCATCATCTCCTTACTGCAACCAGGTCGCGGCGATTACGCTGGAAATCAGCGACATCACAATCAGTACAATCAACACCAGGCGCATTGACCCTGGCAGCGGTGCGGCATCGGCGACGGCCTCGCTCGGTTTGCCAGGCACAACGCGACCAAACCAGCGAATAAACCAGGCGAAACTGGCGACCGATTCAATCATCAGCAGAATCATGGCGGGCAGCAGGATCCAGTACTCCACTGACAACGCAAAACCGGCAGCAAACAGCGGGAATTTACTGAAGAAGCCGTTGAACGGCGGCACACCGGTAATCGCCAGCGCTGCCACGCAGAAACCCACGCCTGGCAACGGCAGGGTGTGCAATACGCCACGCAGACGCGGCAACAAGCGCGTGCCGCAGCTGTAACTCAGCGCACCTGCTACAAGGAAAAACAGGCTTTTAGCGAACGCGTGGTTGACGATGTAGGCGATGCTGCCCTCCAGTGCCAGCCGCCCACTTTCACCTTCGATGCGGCGTGGAGATAGGCACTGATCGGTGTTGGCGCTTCCATTGCATCCGGTAGCCACGCTTGCATCGGTAGCTGGGCCGATTTCCCCCACGCGGCAAACAGGATGCCGCCATAAACCAGATAACGTGCGTCGCCATGTAACTCGCTCATCGCGCTAAGCACACACGTTCCGGTCTGCAAAAACAGCGTGGCGGCGGCAAGATACAACCCCAACGAACCGATATGGGTGATAAGCAACGCTTTTAGTGCTGAACGCTGCGCTTTATCGCTCTGGTAATAATTGATCAACGCCCAGGAGCAGCCGCCCGTAATTTCAAAAAACAACAACTGACCGAGCAGCGTCGAGGAGAGTACCAGTCCCGCCATCGCGCCGATAAACACCAGCAAAAATGCGTAATAACGATTCGTGCCGTTATGCGGGTGTTCGCGATTTTTATCCGTCAGATAACCCGTGGAGTAGATCGTGACCAGCAAACCGAGAAACACCACCACAAACAGAATCAGCGTACTCACGCGATCAATGACCAGGCCAAACAATGCCACATCCCCCACGTTGACCAACGTCAACGTGACGGCAACTTTATCGGCCTGATAAAACGCGGAGATCAGCGACAACATGCACAGCGTGGTCAGCGCGGCGAACAAAACCCCCCATTCGGCGGCCCGACGTTGTGGCGAAAACGAAACGACCAGTGCGCCGATAAAAGGCAGCAATAACGTCGTCAGAGCAAGATTTTCCATATTCCGTCAGTGCTCCTTACAGACCGGTTAACCAGAAGACCCATGCAAGCGCAGCAAGGCTGAAGCCAAGCCAGGTCACATGGTGAATGAGTAAAAAACGCCCGCGTGCCAGCGTGTTTTCTGCGATTGAGGCCAGTACAAAAATCAGCAAAACCTTGAGCAGCGTAACGACAAGTGAAGTCAGCAGGCAGGCGAGAGAAAGTTCTTGCGCGCGCCCAAAGGACAGAAACAGGGCCACAAACAGTGATGCCATCACGACCTGTTTCAGCCCCAGCCCCCATTTCGCTAGCGCCAGCCCGGCACCGGAATATTCGGTCAGCGGGCCTTCCTGTAATTCCTGTTCTGCTTCAGCAACATCAAAGGGAATTTTTCCCATCTCAATGAAGCAGGCAAAACCACAGGCCAGTAACGCCAGTACGGTGGTTAGCGGCGAGTTCCAGCCCATCGCCAGCGTATTGCTGATCATCTCGATATGCGTGGAACCTGCTATCAGCGCCAATACCAGCAGTGAGAGAATAAGCATTGGTTCGACCAGAATGCCGAGCGTCAACTCGCGACTGGCACCGACTCCCGCAAACGGACTTCCGGTATCCAGCCCGGAAAGAGCAAAGAAAAAACGAAACAGGGCAAGAAGATAGATAAGGGTGATCAGATCGCCGCCGCCCGCAAAAGGGGAAACGGTAATAAACAGTGGTAAGGCCATCGCCAGCACCAGCATGCTGCTGATTAATACCCACGGCATCAGGCGGAACATCAGACCTGAAGATGTCGGCGCAACTTCCTGGCGTTTAAACAGTTTGTGGATATCGCGATAATCCTGCCAGATCCCCGGCCCGCGGCGGGAGTGCATACGCGCGCGTATCTGCCGGGAAATACCCGTAAAAAGTGGGGTTAGCATCAGCAGAATCACGGCCTGTGCTAACGCAAAAATAACCAGATATCCGTCGCAAAGAGTTTGTCTCATGGTGATTTCCTTAGACGGCAATAGCGATTAGCAGCACAACCAGTGCGGCGACCACATACAGGCAATAGAGACGAAAGTCGCCGCTTTGCAGATGCTGTATTTCTTTGGCCAGCCGTTGGGTGGCGCTCACGATGGGGCGGATCACCCGCTCATCCCAGAAGGGTTCTGTGCTCTGAGCCCTGGCGGTGACGTGCGCAAAACCTTTATTTAGCCTCAGCGTAGGGTCGAGCTGTTGTCGTAGACGAAATAACGCAGAGAAGACCACACGCAGCGGCTGCATCACGCCATTGCCTGACGGGGCCATCGCATTTTCCCAGCCGTAGCCGCATGCCCAGGCATCTCCTGTGCGACGAAACGCTGCGCGGCGCGAACGACACCACAGCCAGTAAAGGCCAGGCAGCAAAGGCATCGCCAGTAGTAACAGCAACAGTAATGAGGGGGTGACCTGTGTATGAAACGTGCCGGGTACAAGTGCTATTCCGCTGGCGACAGTGACGGGAGGGGTATTGGTAAACGCATGGGCAATATGCATTATCTTCGGTGCCAGCCAACTGGCACTAAGCGCAATTAATACGCAGAGTGCCGCGAGCAGTAGCATGGCGACGATCATCGTATTTGGCACTTCCTGTGCCTCTTCAGCGTGTGTACTGCGCGGCGCACCACAGAAAGTAATACCGTACATTTTTACGAAGCACATTACTGCCAGCCCACCAGTGACTGCCAGCATTACCATAGCAATAGGACCCGCAAGTTGTAGCGCTACGGCTTCCACACGACTTAGTGAGAACAGCGACTGCCAGGTGTACCATTCGCTGATAAAACCATTCAGCGGAGGAATGGCTGATATCGCGAGGCAACCAATCAGGCATGCTGCGGCTGTCCACGGCATCCGTTTCGCCAGTGCCCCCATTTTTTCCATGTCGTGGGTATGCAAACGCGAAATAATCGCGCCCGCGCCGAGAAATAGCAGCCCTTTGAACAGCGCATGGTTGAGCAGATGAAACAGTGCGCCGAGCAGTCCAACCACGGTGAGCAGCGGGTCGTGCAGTGACAGACCGACCATCGCCACACCGACTGCCAGCAAAATAATGCCGACGTTTTCGACGGTACTCCAGGCCAGCAGCCGTTTGATATCCTGTTCCGCCAGCGCATACAGCACGCCCAGGAGCGCGGAGATTGCGCCGATCGCCATCACCAGAATGCCCCACCACAGCGGCAAACCCGTTTGCGCCAGCAGGTCCATCGCTACTTTCAGGATGCCGAAAATACCGATTTTGACCATTACGCCAGACATCAACGCCGAAGCGTGCGATGGTGCGGCAGGGTGAGCGCGCGGCAACCAGCTGTGCAACGGCATCATCCCGGCTTTCGCGCCAAAACCGAAAAAGGCCAGCAGGAACACCGCCGACGCCAGCCCCGGAGAAAGTGAAAGCGTGCGGAAACTGGCAAAATCGAGGCTGCCGCTTTCGCGCCCCATCAGCAAGAAGGCGATCATAATCAGCACCGATCCGGCGTGGGCGATAAAAAAGTAGAGCATGCCAGCGTTGATCGACGTTTTATCCTGCCTGGCAATGACCAGAAACCTGGAAGACAGCGACATCATTTCAAACAGCACGATGAACCAAAAAGCGTTGTCCATCACCAGCAGGGCAACCATCGATGCGATGAAAAGATTCATAAAGAAGCCCATCGCCGCCGCGCCTTTGCCCTCGTATTCGCGCATATAAGTCAATGAATAGAGCGAACAAACCACCACCAGCAAGGAGATAACCAGCACCATAAATGCCGAGAGGCTATCCATTCGCAGGGTTAAATCGGCAAAGTCAAAAGGGGTGGCAAAATGGGCGACTAAAGTTACACCAGCATGTAATTGCGTAATTCCGCTGATGATGCCAATCACGCCGCCCACCAGCGATGTGATGCCGGAAAGCTTAATAGCCAGTCTGTCCAGACCGAGTAAAAACAGCGAAGCCAGACTGGCAAACAGATAGAGGATCAGCGACCAGGTTAATAATTGCAGGGCATCCATTAGTGTTGCTCCTGAGTGAGGGAAAGGGGATCCTCCCCGCCATTGGCAAACCAGCTTGCGGCAAGGCGCTGTTTTTCTTTCATCTGACGTTGCAGGCTATCGTCGGTGATCAGCCGTAACGCCTGATTCGGGCAAGCGCGAACGCAGGCCGGACCTTCTGGCAAGAAATCACACAGGTCGCATTTCACCGCGACGGTCTGGACACCCGGTTCCCAGCGCAGCAACGCATGTTGGGGCAGCACGTTTTCTTCGCCGTCTTTGAGTGAGCCTTCAGCCTGAAAAACATATTGCGCATGGGCATTCACCGGACGGCTTCCTGAAGCGCTGATTGCGCCAAATGGGCAGACCACGGCGCAAAGCTTGCAGCCAATACAGAGGCTTTCGTTGAGTTGGATCGCATCATCCCTCTGAGAGATGGCATTGACCGGGCAGACCTGCAGGCAAGGGGCTTCCTCACAGTGATGACACACGACAGGGGCAGTGATTGTTGACGTCTTCGCCAGGGCCAGGCGCGGGTGTTGCTGTAAACCTTGCGTTTTATGCACGTCCGAACAGGCAGCGAGACAGGTATTACATCCTGTACACCACAGTGGTTCGGCCACCACAAAGCGGTTCATGTCGGCTCCTTGAAAATGATATGAAACATTGCATTTCATATTGCATAAAGGATGCCATTCTTATTAACTCAATATATTCAATAAGTTATGTATTGACTGGATTCTGAACGGTACAAAAATGATGGTCATTAACGTTCAGCAAAAAATGGATTCGACACCCGTGTCGCAGGGGAAAGCGAGAATGTGATCTTGATCACGAGAAGTGAGGTATGCTGGCCGCAAGCGCAGCCAGCACGGAATGGAGCAAAGTAATCAGGCGTGTTCTTTCAGCCAGTTCAGCACAACGTCGTGGTGATTGCTGGTTTTGAAATCGTCAAAGACATGTTCGATTTTGCCATCAGCGTCAATCAGGAAGCTGATGCGATGAATGCCATCGTAGGTTTTGCCCATGAAGGACTTTTCACCCCAGACGCCGAATTGTTCGCACACCTGGTGGTCCTCATCAGACAGGAGCGTAAAGTTAAGCAGCTCTTTTTCCGCAAAACGGGAGAGTTTTTCGGGTTTATCGGTGCTGATACCCAGCACATCAACGCCCGCTTTTTTCAACTCATCCATGTTATCGCGTAAGCCGCAGGCCTGTACGGTACAGCCGGGGGTCATGGCTTTCGGGTAGAAATAAACCAGAACACGCTGTCCCTGGAAGTCGGTCAAATTAACTTGTTCTCCGTCTTGATCCGGCAAGCTAAATTTCGGTGCGATATCACCGGCTTTCAGTGGATTCATTACTTAACTCCATCCTGTTCATCATGTTGGGAATAATTGACGACGTTAATACTGCCTTGTGCATTGAGTTCTGTACATAGGGCTTTGAACGCTTGCTCAATATTTGCTGCGTCCGCAGATGCGGGGCTGTGGGCGGTTATCTGAATATGCAACTGCGCAGCCCGTTCATTTTCAGCAGGTTGCGTGCGCGACACCAGCTCCGCAATGTTCATATGATGCGCGTCGAAAAGTGCTGTGAAGCGTTCAATTAAATGCGGGGAGTCTGCCACATCGACCTGAACCCAGACAGATGCTGGCATTGGCGGACGCGGACGCGCCGTCGTGCGCTTCATCACGATTAAAAGATCCAGTTCGGCACCTTTCAACGGTAACGTTGATTCAATCAGAGTAATGGCATTCCATGAACCGGAAAGCAGCATAATAAACGTGAACTCTTCTCCCAGCATCGCCAGGCGACTGTCTTCAATATTACAGCCGCAACTACTGACATGACGGGTGATGGTGTTCACAATTCCAGGGCGATCGGCACCCAACGCAGTGATCACCAGATAATGTTGCGATGACAGTGTCAAACTGGTTATTCCTTTAAGGGGTGAGTTGTTCTTAAGGAAAGCATAAAAAAAACATGCATACAACAATCAGAACGGTTCTGTCTGCTTGCTTTTAATGCCATACCAAACGTACCATTGAGACACTTGTTTGCACAGAGGATGGCCCATGTTCACGGGAAGTATTGTCGCGATTGTTACTCCGATGGATGAAAAAGGTAATGTCTGTCGGGCTAGCTTGAAAAAACTGATTGATTATCATGTCGCCAGCGGTACTTCGGCGATCGTTTCTGTTGGCACCACTGGCGAGTCCGCTACCTTAAATCATGACGAACATGCTGATGTGGTGATGATGACGCTGGAGCTGGCTGATGGGCGCATTCCGGTAATTGCCGGGACCGGCGCTAACGCTACTGCGGAAGCCATTAGCCTGACGCAGCGCTTCAATGACAGTGGTATCGTCGGCTGCCTGACGGTAACCCCTTACTACAATCGTCCGTCGCAAGAAGGTTTGTATCAGCATTTCAAAGCCATCGCTGAGCATACTGACCTGCCGCAAATTCTGTATAATGTGCCGTCCCGTACTGGCTGCGATCTGCTCCCGGAAACGGTGGGCCGTCTGGCGAAAGTAAAAAATATTATCGGAATCAAAGAGGCAACAGGGAACTTAACGCGTGTAAACCAGATCAAAGAGCTGGTTTCAGATGATTTTGTTCTGCTGAGCGGCGATGATGCGAGCGCGCTGGACTTCATGCAATTGGGCGGTCATGGGGTTATTTCCGTTACGGCTAACGTCGCAGCGCGTGATATGGCCCAGATGTGCAAACTGGCAGCAGAAGGGCATTTTGCCGAGGCACGCGTTATTAATCAGCGTCTGATGCCATTACACAACAAACTATTTGTCGAACCCAATCCAATCCCGGTGAAATGGGCATGTAAGGAACTGGGTCTTGTGGCGACCGATACGCTGCGCCTGCCAATGACACCAATCACCGACAGTGGTCGTGAGACGGTCAGAGCGGCGCTTAAGCATGCCGGTTTGCTGTAAAGTTTAGGGAGATTTGATGGCTTACTCTGTTCAAAAGTCGCGCCTGGCAAAGGTTGCGGGTGTTTCGCTTGTTTTATTACTCGCTGCCTGTAGTTCTGACTCACGCTATAAGCGTCAGGTCAGTGGTGATGAAGCCTACCTGGAAGCGGCACCGCTTGCGGAGCTTCATGCCCCGGCTGGAATGATTTTGCCGGTGACCTCCGGTGATTATGCAATCCCGGTGACCAACGGTAGTGGTGCTGTCGGTAAGGCGCTGGACATTCGTCCACCAGCCCAGCCGCTGGCACTGGTTTCTGGCGCGCGTACCCAGTTCACGGGCGATACCGCTTCATTGCTGGTGGAAAATGGTCGTGGCAATACTCTGTGGCCGCAGGTGGTTAGTGTGCTGCAGGCGAAAAACTACACCATCACCCAACGTGATGATGCTGGTCAGACACTGACCACCGATTGGGTACAATGGAACCGTCTGGACGAAGACGAGCAGTATCGTGGTCGTTATCAAATCTCTGTTAAGCCGCAGGGTTATCAGCAGGCGGTTACGGTTAAACTGCTGAACCTGGAACAGGCGGGCAAACCGGTTGCAGACGCGGCTTCCATGCAGCGTTACAGCACGGAGATGATGAACGTTATTTCCGCCGGTCTGGATAAATCTGCCACTGACGCCGCGAACGCTGCGCAAAATCGTGCCTCCACCACTATGGACGTACAAAGTGCAGCTGATGACACCGGTTTACCGATGCTGGTCGTACGCGGGCCGTTCAATGTGGTTTGGCAACGTCTGCCAGCGGCGCTGGAAAAAGTGGGCATGAAAGTGACCGACAGCACCCGTTCGCAGGGTAACATGGCCGTAACTTATAAGCCGCTGTCTGACAGCGACTGGCAGGAACTGGGCGCGAGCGATCCAGGCCTGGCATCCGGTGACTATAAACTGCAGGTTGGCGATTTAGATAACCGCAGCAGCCTACAGTTCATCGATCCGAAAGGTCATACTCTGACTCAGAGTCAGAACGACGCGCTGGTAGCTGTCTTCCAGGCTGCGTTTAGCAAGTAAAAATACAGGGCTGGAATCATCCGGCCCTTTTTTCTGATATGATACGCAAACGTGTGCGTCGGCAGGAAAACGCGATTTTAGCGGTAATTCGCACGAAATTTGTTTGTCGGACGTAGTTCGGATAAGGCGTTCACGCCGCATCCGACAAAACATCCGGCACACCAGACAGCAAAAGATTTTAAAACGTTAATTCATACCCAGGAGTGATAAAGATGCAAAAGCAAGCTGAGTTGTATCGTGGTAAAGCGAAAACCGTATACAGCACGGAAAACCCGGACCTGTTGGTGCTCGAATTCCGCAATGATACGTCAGCAGGGGATGGCGCGCGCATTGAGCAGTTTGATCGCAAAGGTATGGTGAACAACAAGTTCAACTACTTCATCATGAGCAAACTGGCTGAAGCGGGTATCCCGACTCAAATGGAGCGTCTGCTCTCCGATACCGAATGTCTGGTGAAAAAGCTGGATATGGTGCCGGTTGAGTGTGTCGTGCGTAACCGTGCTGCTGGCTCTCTGGTGAAACGTCTTGGAATCGAAGAAGGTATTGAGCTGAACCCGCCGCTGTTCGATCTGTTCCTGAAAAACGACGCCATGCACGATCCGATGGTCAACGAATCTTACTGCGAAACCTTTGGCTGGGTGAGCAAAGAGAACCTGGCGCGTATGAAAGAGCTGACCTACAAAGCGAACGACGTGCTGAAAAAACTGTTCGATGATGCTGGTCTGATTCTGGTCGACTTCAAGCTGGAGTTTGGCCTGTACAAAGGTGAAGTGGTACTGGGCGATGAGTTCTCCCCGGACGGCAGCCGCCTGTGGGACAAAGAAACACTGGAGAAAATGGACAAAGACCGTTTCCGCCAGAGCCTCGGTGGCCTGATCGAAGCCTATGAAGCCGTCGCCCGCCGCCTGGGTGTACAGCTGGACTGATTTTTCTGGTTGCTTGTTTCTTTAGCCGGAGGGTACTCCGGCTAAATGTCTTTGATACCCCCGCTACAATACTTCTCATTATCTCCCTTTGACAGGAAAGTCATACCAGGCCAATATGTATATACATAACGTATATCCCAAAAAGGGGGGGCTATGGAAACTACTGTATTTTTAAGTAATCGCAGTCAGGCCGTCAGATTACCGAAAGCGGTCGCTCTGCCAGAAGACGTTAAGAAAGTAGAAATTATTGCGATTGGTCGTACAAGAATCATCACTCCCGCCGGTGAGTCCTGGGACAGTTGGTTTGATGGCGAAAATGTGAGTGCGGATTTTATGGATATCCGTGATCAACCCGCAATGCAGGAAAGGGAATCATTTTGATGCTGAAATTCATGCTGGATACCAATATCTGTATTTTCACTATTAAGAATAAACCAGTACATGTCAGAGAGCGGTTTAACCTGAATTCTGGCCGGATGTGTATAAGTTCTGTAACATTGATGGAGCTTATCTATGGGGCAGAAAAAAGTCAGATGCCAGAACGCAATTTGGCGGTTATTGAAGGTTTCGTATCTCGTTTGGTAGTGCTTGATTATGATAGTGCTGCTGCGACGCATACCGGGCAAATCAGGGCCGAGCTTGCCCGGCAGGGAAGGCCTGTTGGACCTTTTGACCAGATGATAGCGGGACATGCTCGCAGTCGCGGTTTGATTGTGGTTACCAACAATACCCGAGAGTTTGAGCGAGTGGCGGGAATCAGACTAGAAGACTGGAGCTAACATTCTCTTTTACTTCTAACATTCGTAAATTATATAACGTGGCATGAAGCCTTAATTCCTCCGCCATTTCATCCCGCTTTCCTGTGGTAATCTTCCTCTGAACCACCTACGATCATTTCTATAATGAATATATTGTTGAGGTATCTATGCGTTGGCAAGGGCGACGTGAAAGTGACAATGTTGAAGACAGGCGCAACAGCTCCGGTGGTCCGTCTATGGGCGGTCCTGGTTTTCGCCTGCCAAGCGGTAAAGGCGGGCTGATTTTACTGTTAGTCGTGCTGGTTGCAGGCTACTATGGTGTTGATTTAACCGGGTTAATGACTGGACAGCCGGTTTCCCAACAACAATCAACGCGGTCCATTAGCCCTAATGAAGACGAAGCTGCAAAATTCACCTCGGTGATTCTGGCAACCACGGAAGACACCTGGGGACAACAGTTCGAGAAGATGGGTAAGACCTATCAGCAACCGAAGCTGGTCATGTACCGTGGAATGACGCGCACCGGCTGCGGGGCTGGTCAGTCCATTATGGGGCCGTTCTATTGCCCGGCGGATGGCACAGTTTATATCGATCTCTCCTTCTATGATGACATGAAAGACAAACTTGGCGCGGATGGCGATTTTGCCCAGGGGTACGTTATCGCCCATGAAGTCGGTCATCATGTGCAGAAACTGTTAGGCATCGAGCCGAAAGTTCGTCAACTGCAACAAAACGCGACGCAGGCGGAAGTGAACCGCTTATCTGTGCGTATGGAACTCCAGGCCGACTGTTTTGCCGGTGTCTGGGGGCATAGTATGCAGCAGCAAGGCGTTCTGGAAACCGGCGATCTGGAAGAGGCGCTGAACGCGGCGCAGGCCATCGGCGATGACCGTTTACAACAGCAAAGTCAGGGGCGAGTAGTACCAGATAGTTTCACACATGGCACTTCTCAGCAACGCTACAGCTGGTTTAAACGTGGTTTCGACAGCGGCGATCCGGCACAATGCAATACTTTTGGTAAAAGCATTTAACTTCCGGGGCAGGGATGGCTGAACTGACTGCGCTTCACACATTAACAGCGCAAATGAAACGTGAAGGGATCCGCCGCTTGCTGGTGTTGAGCGGGGAAGAGGGTTGGTGTTTTGATCATGCGCTTAAGTTGCGTGATGCCTTACCTGGCGACTGGCTGTGGATTTCGCCGCAGCCAGATGCTGAAAACCACTGTTCACCCTCGGCGCTACAAACTTTACTTGGGCGCGAGTTCCGGCATGCGGTATTCGACGCCCGCCACGGCTTTGATGCCGCTGCCTTTGCAGCACTTAGCGGAACGTTGAAAGCGGGAAGCTGGCTGGTTTTGTTACTCCCTGTATGGGAAGAGTGGGAAAACCAACCTGATGCCGACTCGCTGCGCTGGAGTGATTGCCCTGACCCTATTGCGACGCCGCATTTTGTCCAGCATCTCAAACGCGTACTTACGGCGGATAACGACGCTATCCTCTGGCGGCAAAACCAGCCGTTCTCGTTGGCGCATTTTACTCCCCGTACTGACTGGCACCCCGCGACCGGCGCACCACAACCAGAACAACAGCAACTCTTACAGCAGCTACTGACCATGCCTCCGGGCGTGGCAGCGGTAACGGCTGCGCGTGGGCGCGGTAAGTCGGCGTTGGCAGGGCAACTCATTTCTCGTATTGCGGGCAGTGCGATTGTCACCGCGCCCGCAAAAGCGGCAACGGATGTACTGGCACAATTTGCGGGCGAGAAGTTTCGCTTTATTGCACCGGATGCCTTGTTAGCCAGCGATGAGCAAGCCGACTGGCTGGTGGTCGACGAAGCCGCAGCCATACCTGCGCCGTTGTTGCATCAACTGGTATCGCGTTTTCCTCGAACGTTGTTAACCACTACGGTGCAGGGCTACGAAGGCACCGGACGTGGTTTTTTGCTGAAATTTTGCGCTCGCTTTCCGCATTTACACCGTTTTGAACTGCAACAGCCGATCCGCTGGGCACAGGGATGCCCGCTGGAAAAAATGGTTAGTGAGGCACTGGTTTTTGACGATGAAAACTTCACCCATACACCACAAGGCAATATCGTCATTTCCGCATTTGAACAAACGTTATGGCGAAGCGAGCCAGAAACGCCGTTAAAGGTTTATCAGTTATTGTCTGGTGCGCACTACCGGACTTCGCCGCTGGATTTACGCCGGATGATGGATGCACCAGGGCAACATTTTTTACAGGCGGCTGGCGAAAACGAGATTGCCGGAGCGCTGTGGCTGGTGGATGAGGGGGGATTATCTCAACAACTCAGTCAGGCGGTATGGGCAGGTTTTCGTCGCCCGCGGGGTAATCTGGTGGCCCAGTCGCTGGCGGCGCACGGTAGCAATCCACTGGCAGCGACATTGCGTGGACGGCGGGTCAGCCGGATAGCAGTTCATCCGGCGCGTCAGCGGGAAGGCACAGGGCAGCAACTTATTGCTGGTGCTTTGCAATATACGCGTGACCTCGACTATCTTTCGGTGAGTTTTGGTTACACCGGGGAGTTATGGCGTTTCTGGCACCGCTGCGGTTTTGTGCTGGTGCGGATGGGTAATCATCGTGAAGCCAGCAGCGGTTGCTATACGGCGATGGCGCTGTTACCGATGAGTGATGCGGGTAAACAGCTGGCTGAACGTGAGCATTACCGTTTACGTCGCGATGCGCAAGCTCTCGCGCAGTGGAATGGCGAAACACTTCCTGTTGATCCACTAAACGATATCGTGCTTTCTGACGACGACTGGCTTGAACTGGCCGGTTTTGCTTTTGCTCATCGTCCGCTATTAACGTCGTTAGGTTGCTTATTGCGTCTGCTACAAACCAGTGAACTGGCATTACCGGCGCTGCGTGGGCGTTTACAGAAAAATGCCAGTGATGCGCAGTTATGTACCACACTTAAACTTTCAGGCCGCAAGATGTTACTGGTCCGTCAGCGGGAAGAGGCCGCGCAGGCGCTGTGCGCACTTAATGATGTTCGCACTGAGCGTCTGCGCGATCGCATAACGCAATGGCAATTTTTTCACTGACTCCTTCAATTTTCTCCCATGGTCATTGTGAGTCAGCGGCGTAAAATTAATGACATCAGTTAAGGAGTTCGCCATGAAACATGACCATTTTGTTGTTCAAAGCCCGGATAAACCTGCGCAACAGTTGTTACTGCTTTTCCACGGTGTCGGGGATAACCCGGTGGCAATGGGGGAAATAGGTAGCTGGTTTGCACCGCTGTTTCCTGATGCGCTGGTGGTGAGTGTCGGTGGCGCGGAGCCGAGCGGTAATCCGGCGGGGCGTCAGTGGTTTTCGGTGCAGGGTATTACGGAAGATAATCGCCAGGCGCGTGTGGATGCGATCATGCCGACGTTTATTGAAACGGTGCGCTACTGGCAGAAACAGAGCGGAGTAGGGGCTAACGCCACGGCACTCATCGGTTTCTCTCAAGGCGCGATTATGGTGCTGGAGAGCATTAAAGCCGAACCGGGCCTTGCTTCACGCGTCATTGCTTTTAACGGACGCTATGCGAGCCTGCCGGAAACTGCGTCTACAGCCACGACAATTCACCTGATTCATGGCGGTGAAGATCCGGTTATCGATCTGGCGCATGCGGTTGCGGCGCAGGAAGCGTTAATCAGTGCCGGTGGTGACGTGACGCTGGATATCGTGGAGGATTTAGGCCATGCGATCGACAATCGCAGTATGCAATTTGCCCTGGATCACTTGCGTTATACCATTCCGAAACATTATTTCGACGAAGCGCTAAGTGGCGGTAAGCCTGGCGATGATGATGTGATTGAAATGATGTAAAAGACAGATTACCTGGCCTGATAAGACGCGTGAGCGTCGCATCAGGCATCGTTCACCATTGCCGGATGCGGCGTTAACGCCTTATCCGGCCTACGGTTGAGCACTCAGCTTACTTCTTCGGTTGATCCTTTTTCGGCCAGTCGTCGTCATCGTCCCACTTATCGTTGAAATCACGATGCGGGGGAAGCTCCGGCTTGTTGGCGAGAAATTTCTTATGGTCGACGCGCTTGAGATCTTTAATCACGTTCAGCAGGACGCCTACCAAAAAGACAATCACCAGAATCCACCAATATTTAGCCAGCCAGTCCATGCTTATTTCCTCTTGCAGAACCACTCATCAGGCGACGAGCTGTTCCATGATACGTTGATACATACGGGCAAGTAGCTGCAGGTCGGCAGCGTTCACACATTCATTAATTTTATGAATAGTGGCATTGACCGGCCCGAGTTCCACCACCTGCGCCCCCATGCGAGCAATAAAGCGCCCGTCGGACGTTCCGCCTGTGGTCAGTAGCTGCGGTTTAATTTCATTATAGTGCTCAACCGCGTTAACGACCGCATCCACCAGTTTACCGCGCGCGGTCAAAAATGGCTGCCCGGAAAGCCACCAGTCCACCGTATAACGCAGTTGATGTTTTTCAAGCAGGGCAAGCACCTGTGCTTTGATCATCTCATCAGTCAGTTCGGTGCTGAAGCGGAAGTTAAACTGCACAAACAGTTCACCCGGAATAACATTGTTACTGCCCGTTCCCGCCTGAATATTAGCAATCTGCATACTGGTCGCCGGGAAAAATTCATTGCCCTGATCCCACTCAATAGCCACTAATTCATTAAGGAAAGGTGCTGCGCGATGTACTGGATTGTCAGCCAGATGCGGGTAGGCCACATGCCCCTGAACGCCATGAATGGTAAGGTTGCAGGTTAACGATCCGCGACGACCATTTTTCACCACATCACCAACCACTTCGATACTCGACGGTTCGCCGACCAGGCAGTAATCGAGACGCTCATTACGTGCCATCAACGCTTCGACGACTTTTACCGTACCGTTGTGGGCACTGGCTTCTTCATCAGAGGTGATCAGAAATGCCAGTCGCCCCGTATGGTTGGGATGTTGTGCGACAAAGCGTTCTGCCGCTACCACCATCGCCGCCAGCGAGCCTTTCATATCTGCCGCACCGCGTCCGAATAACATGCCATCACGAATGGTGGGTTCAAACGGCGGATTGATCCAACGATCGGCGTCGCCAGGCGGCACCACGTCGGTATGCCCGGCAAAGGCCAACGTTTCACCTTGCCCACGCCATGCCCAAAAATTCTGCGTATCGGCAAAATCCATGCGTTCAACGGTAAAACCGATCGCCTGCAAACGTTCAATCAACAAAGCCTGGCATCCTGCGTCATCAGGACTCAGGGAAGGGCGGCGAATAAGCTGTTGTGTCAGCTCAATAACCGGGCACGACATAGACTACACCTCATGGAAAAATTGCTGATAACTGGAATCACTGAAACCCAGCAGCATAGGCTTACCAGGCGCGCAGAGCAATGGACGTTTGATAATTGCAGGCATTTCAGTCATTAATGCCGCCGCAGAGGCCGCATCGGTGATTTTATTGCGGGTGGTTTCGTCCAGTTTACGCCAGGTTGTACCACGGGTGTTCAGTAACGCTTCCCAGCCTAATTCGTTGATAAAACCGTTCAATAATTCGCTGTCCAGCCCATCGACGCGGTAATCATGAAAACGATAGTCGATGTTATTGGCTTCCAGCCAACGGCGAGCCTTTTTAATGGTGTCACAATTTTTGATGCCGTAAAGTGTAACCATAATGAATCCTTTTTCGATTTATGAGAATAAATACTCATTTAAGGGTGAAAACATTTTGCCTGCAAATGATTATCAGGAAATATAACATTATCGAAGTATTCAAATTAACAACTATTAAATAATATTAAACATTTTTAACGTAAACATTAAGAATATTCATCTTGTTATCTGTCTGTATTTTAACCAGAATTAAATCAGTATTAGATGCCGTATGAATATCTCGAAATGTTGCTGTGTATCACATACAAATTATCACCGCAGGACCATAGTATTTACATAAGGTTTGTCCCCCGGAGGTAGTCATCGCAGCAATCGAGTAAATTAGCTTCACCACGGTATATTGTTTCCGTAGAATACCCATAATTATAAGAGAGGTTGTTATGATTGAACGTGAACTGGGGAACTGGAAAGACTTTATCGAAGTTATGCTTCGTAAGTAATTCCCGAGACAAAGTATAAACAGCAAGAACCCGCTGAGCAGGTTCTTAATCGGAAAGTTGAAAAAGGCGACACATTGGCATGTCGCCTTTTTTATTGCTTATTCCGGGCGCGGCTTCAGCGGGAAGCGGCGGCGCACCAGCACAAAGAACAGCGGCACGAAGTAAATAGCCAGAATAGTAGCTGAAATCATCCCGCCCATTACGCCAGTACCCACCGCATGCTGACCACCGGAACCGGCACCCGTGCTGGTTGCCATTGGCAATACGCCGAAGATAAATGCCAGCGAGGTCATCAGAATCGGGCGTAAACGCTGACGGCAGGCGTGGAGCGTCGCTTCAAACAGGTCGTGGCCTTTTTGGTTCATCTCGTTAGCAAACTCGACGATCAGGATGGCGTTTTTCGCCGATAAACCAATGACCGTTAACAGGCCCACCTGGAAGTAAACGTCGTTTTCCAGCCCGCGCATCCAGGTTGCCAGCAGCGCGCCGATAACCCCCAGCGGCACGACCAGCATTACCGAGAACGGTACCGACCAGCTTTCATACAATGCCGCCAGACACAGGAATACTACCAGCAAGGAAATGGCGTACAGCGCCGGAGCCTGCGCGCCGGAAAGCCGCTCCTGATACGACATCGCCGTCCACTCCAGACCAAAGCCGTTTGGCAACTGCTTCACTAACGATTCCATAATATCCATCGCCGTACCGGTACTGACCCCCGGTGCGGCTTCCCCAACAATCTCAACCGCAGAATAACCGTTATAGCGTTCCAGACGCGGCGAGCCTGTCTCCCAGCGTGAGGTCGCGAAAGCAGAGAAGGGCACCATGCCGCCATCTTTATTTCGGACATACCAGAGATTAATGTCATCTGGCAGCATGCGATACGGCGCAGCTGCCTGCACATAGACTTTCTTCACGCGACCGCGATCCATAAAGTCATTAACATAGCTCGAACCCCAGGCGGTTTGCAGTGTGTCGTTAATATCGTCGATATCAACGCCCAGCGCCTGAGCTTTACGCTGGTCGATATCAATCTGCAACTGCGGACTGTCGTCGAGGCCGTTATGGCGCACACGGGTTAGCTCCGGGTTTTCCGCCGCCAGCGCCAGCAACTGGTTACGTGCTGCCATCAGCGCATCGTGACCTGCTCCAGCGTGGTCCTGCAACTCCATATCAAAACCCGCAGAACTACCAAGACCGCTAATTGCTGGCGGGCTGCTGGCGATAACGCGAGCTTCTTTAATCTTGTTAAACGCCTTTGTTGCACGCTCGATAATGGCAAACGAGGTGCCGGTCTTACTGTCGCGTTCGCTCCAGTCTTTCAGGCGGATAAACATTCGCGCCACGTTTTGCCCGTTACCCCCGGGGCCAGAACCAACAGTGGCAAACACCGACATGATGTTGTCTTTTTCATGGGTGAAGTAATATTTCTCGATTTGCTCAACGACTTTCAGGGTCTGTTGTTGGGTTGAACCGCTGGGCAATTGTACCGAGGTAGTAAACATGCCACGGTCTTCCAGCGGTAAGAACGACGTCGGCAAACGCAGGAACAGGAACACCATGCCGCCAAGCAGCAGGACATAAATCACAATCCAGCGCAGGCTACGGTGGAGAATTTTCGCCACCCCTTTTTCGTAGCGTTCGGCGTTGCGGTTAAACATCTGGTTAAACCAGGCAAAAAAGCCTTTTTGCCCGTGATGCTCACCTTTTTTCAGTGGCTTAAGTAGTGTGGCACACAGAGCCGGAGTGAGGATCATCGCTACCAGTACTGACAGCACCATCGCCGCAACAATGGTAATAGAGAACTGGCGATAGATGGCACCGGTGGTGCCGCCGAAGAAGGCCATTGGTACAAATACCGCCGAAAGAACCATCGCAATCCCGACCAGTGCCCCCTGGATCTGCCCCATCGATTTACGTGTGGCTTCGCGAGGAGTGAGTCCTTCCTCACTCATAATACGTTCGACGTTTTCCACCACCACGATGGCGTCATCCACCAGCAGACCGATCGCCAGCACCATCGCGAACATGGTTAAGGTGTTGACGCTGTAACCAAAGGCGTAAAGTACGGAGAAGGTTCCCATCAACACCACCGGCACGGCGATAGTGGGTATCAGCGTGGCGCGGAAGTTTTGCAGGAACAGATACATAACGAGGAAAACCAGAGCGATAGCTTCCAGCAGCGTTTTCACCACGTCTTCAATGGAGGCTTTAACAAACGAGGTGGTTTCATACGCCACCTTGTATTCCAGTCCGTGCGGGAAGTACTGCGCCAGCTCGTCGAGACGATTGAGTACCAGCTCCGCTGTCGCCATTTCGTTTGCGCCGGAGGCCAGTTTTACCCCCAGCCCGGAGGCTGGCTTACCATTGAAGCGGCTAAGATAATCGTATTTCTCCGCCCCCATTTCGACGGTGGCGACATCGCCCAGCCTTACCTCTGAGCCGTCTTGATTCACCCGCAAGGTGATATCGCGGAACTGTTCTGGTGTTTGCAGCAGTGACTGGGCGTTAATGGTGGCGTTGAGCGCCTGCTTATCGACGGAAGGTGTACCACCAAGTTGCCCAACCGCAATCTGCGCGTTCTGTGACTCAATGGCATCAGTGACATCTTTAGCCGTCATCTGGAAACTGTTGAGTTTCGCCGGGTCCAGCCAGATACGCATGGAATATTGCGAACCATAGGCATCGATATCCCCGACGCCATTCACGCGGCTTAACGGGTCCTGAATATTACTGGCAACATAATCGGCAATATCCTGTTTATCCATCGAACCATCGGTAGAGACGAAAGCAATGGTCAGAATATTGGTATCGCCGGTTTTACGCACCGTCACGCCCTGATTTTGCACCGCCTGCGGTAACTTTCGCATGGCTGATTGCAGCTGGTTTTGTACTTGCTGCACGGCTTCGTCCGGATCGGTGCCTGCTTTAAAACTTAAAGTGACAGATGCCTGACCGGTGCCACTGCTCTGAGATGACATATACATGAGATTATCGAGGCCGGTCATATTTTGCTCGATAACCTGGGTCACGGTGTTTTCCAGCGTCTGGGCCGATGCGCCGGGATAGTTAGCGGTCACTCGCACATTCGGTGGCGCGAGATCGGGGTATTGTTCAACGGGCAATGAGAAAATCGCCAGGGTACCTGTCAGACACAACAGGATTGCCAGCACCCAGGCAAAAATGGGGCGATCAATAAAGAAATTCGCCATTAAAAGAGGACCTCGTGTTTCTGCGTATCGTTGTAGGCTTGACTTGCTTCACTGTAGCGGCAAGGTACGAGCCAATCGTGGAGAAAAAAAGGAGTTAATGTAAATTATCATGCCCTTTTATACTGAACCTTAAGTGCAAGTATTCTTTGGTCAGTAGGAGGCATTACATCAGCTGACTTTCCTCACCCTCCGCGGAGCGAAAGCTAATACTCACTAACGTGCCGCCGCCGGAAGGTTGTGAAAAAGTCAGCGTCCCACCCAGCCGTTCCGCGCGTTCGCGCATGATATTCAGACCATAATGACCTTCGGGCTCTTTCGGTTCACCGATGCCAATCCCGTTATCACGGATATAAACCGTGTGATTGCCGTCCGGCGCGGTGACGCAACTGACGGCGATTTCGCTGGCGTTGGCGTGCTTCATCGCATTCAGCACCGCTTCGCGAATAATTTGCAACAAATGCACCTGCATTTGCGCATCCAGCGCCAGGGTTGGCAGACGGCAGTCGAGGGTCAGTTTGGCGCTGGTTTGATTTTGTAACGTATCCAGCATTTCCCTCAACGCGGAGGGGAGATCCGCCTGCTGCAGCGTCAGGCGGAAAGTAGTCAACAGCTCGCGTAACTGCCGATAAGCATCATTCAACGCCTGGGAAAAATCGGCCATGATACTTTGTGCGGTGGCGTTATCTTCCGGTATCGAACGCTTCAGTAACGTCAACTGGATACGTAAGTAAGAAAGTACCTGAGCCAGCGAGTCGTGCAATTCGCGGGCGATGGTTGCACGTTCTTCCATCAACAATAACTGCTGAAAATGCTTCTGCGCCTGATTAAAGTACAAACCGCGTCCCAGCATCGACGAAACGCTGTTAAGCAGCGGTTCTGATGATGAAACGTGACTATTTTGCCAGTGCAGTTCGCCGTAAACCGTCTCTTGCATTGTCACCGGTAAAATCTGCATCGGCAATTCCGGGTTTGGTTGCCCTTCGCTAATCCGCCAGTTTTCACCGACATTTAACTCCAGATATTCAGCCGCTTCATTGTCGCGAACAATCTGCAAAATATGGCGGAAACAATGCACATCAATCTGGCTGGTGTTCAGCGCCTGGGAACATTGATACAACACCTCCAGACGACGCTTGGCCTCGTGGAGATCGCGGGTCTTTTCTTCTACTGACGCCTCCAGCGAAAGGTACAATTTATGCAGCTCGCTCGACATCTGGTTAAAGGTTTTTGCAAGCAGACCAAGCTCATTCGGCAGACTGGTATCCAGCGGCGGCGAGTCGAACTGTCCGTGTTCAATACGCTGACTGGCGGTAACCAGCTGATTCAGCGGGGCAACCACCTGATGGCGTATGCGGCGCAAAGTAAAAAAGACCAGCGTGAAAATACCGATACCGCCAGCCAGGGAAATCGCCACCACCAGCAGCATTTTGCGTTCAGCGTAGTGCTGTAAAGCCAGCACGAACAGGTCTATCTGATTAACATAATTATTAATATTGGCCTGATACCACGGCAAATCGCCCTTGCTGAGCCGATTATTCATCTCCAGCCAGTTGGCATTCAGATGCGCATAGCGAGTTTTTACTGCTTCTGGCACATACCAGACGTTGAGATTGGTTAATACCGGTGAATGCAGTGCCTGCTGAAACAACTGGCGATGTGCATTGAGTTGTGGACTGCCACTTTGCAAGTCGTAGCCCAGGCGGTAACTCTGCATACGCAGCGATCCGGCAATATTGATAGCCTCAGCGTCGCGCAAACTGCTCGCCAGAGTTAGCAGAGCGATACCCGTGGAAAGAATCGACAGCAGCACAATGTAAAAAAAGGCCCGGGCCAGACTGGCCGAGACGGGTCGTTTAACAATCACACGCGTCTTCTCCACAAAAAATCATTAATGTTCCAGTTCGCTGAAACACAATTTAGTCAGTGATGGGATTATTTGATCTGCCACAGTTTATAGCGAAATAGTTACTTATTCTGGGCACATGAACATTGCCGATTCCCCTGTAAGTCGGGTAATAACAACACTCATATAAAGAATAAGGTTTTTACAACCAAAAAAGAAGGTCGTTATGAATCGTTTTATTATGGCCAACAGTCAGCAATGTCTGGGTTGTCATGCTTGTGAAATCGCCTGTGTCATGGCTCACAATGATGAGCAACATGTCCTGAGCCAACACCATTTTCATCCCCGAATTACGGTTATCAAACATCAACAGCAACGTAGTGCAGTGACCTGTCACCATTGTGAAGATGCGCCCTGCGCCCGTAGCTGCCCTAATGGCGCAATCAGCCACGTTGATGACAGCATTCAGGTCAATCAGCAAAAGTGTATTGGCTGTAAATCCTGCGTGGTGGCCTGTCCTTTTGGTACGATGCAAATCGTCCTGACACCCGTCGCGGCAGGAAAAGTAAAAGCCACGGCGCATAAATGCGACCTTTGTGCGGGGCGCGAAAACGGTCCTGCCTGTGTTGAGAATTGCCCGGCGGACGCGCTGCAACTGGTCACTGACGTCGCACTCTCCGGCATGGCGAAATCCCGCCGCTTGCGCACCGCGCGTCAGGAACATCAACCGTGGCATGCCAGTACCGCGGCGCAAGAAATGCCGGTAATGAGTAAAGTCGAACAAATGCAGGCAACGCCCGCGCGTGGCGAGCCGGATAAACTGGCGATTGAAGCGCGCAAAACCGGTTTTGATGAAATTTATCTGCCATTTCGCGCCGACCAGGCACAACGGGAAGCCTCGCGCTGCCTTAAGTGCGGCGAGCACAGCGTTTGTGAATGGACCTGCCCGCTGCATAACCATATACCGCAGTGGATTGAACTGGTGAAAGCCGGAAACATCGACGCCGCCGTCGAGCTTTCTCACCAGACCAACACCCTGCCGGAAATTACCGGACGCGTTTGTCCGCAAGACCGTTTGTGTGAAGGTGCCTGTACTATTCGCGATGAGCACGGCGCGGTAACTATCGGCAACATTGAACGCTATATTTCAGATCAGGCGTTGGCGAAAGGTTGGCGTCCTGACTTAAGTCATGTCACCAAAGTGGACAAGCGGGTGGCGATTATCGGGGCAGGTCCGGCAGGGCTGGCCTGTGCGGATGTTCTGACCCGCAATGGCGTGGCGGTGACGGTGTACGATCGCCATCCAGAAATCGGTGGCTTGCTCACTTTCGGCATTCCTTCTTTCAAACTGGATAAATCCCTGCTGGCACGCCGTCGGGAAATCTTCAGCGCGATGGGGATTCACTTCGAACTCAATTGTGAAGTGGGTAAAGATGTCTCTTTGGATTCGCTTTTGGAACAATACGACGCGGTCTTCGTTGGCGTAGGCACTTACCGTTCCATGAAAGCGGGTTTACCCAATGAAGATGCGCCGGGCGTTTATGACGCGCTGCCGTTCCTCATTGCCAACACTAAACAGGTGATGGGGCTCGAAGAGCTACCGGAAGAGCCGTTTATCAATACCGCCGGACTTAACGTCGTGGTACTGGGCGGCGGCGACACCGCGATGGACTGTGTGCGTACTGCGCTGCGCCACGGCGCGAGTAACGTCACCTGCGCTTATCGTCGTGATGAAGCTAACATGCCAGGCTCGAAGAAAGAGGTGAGGAACGCCCGCGAAGAGGGGGCCAACTTCGAATTTAACGTCCAGCCGGTGGCGCTTGAGCTGAATGAACAAGGTCACGTCTGCGGGATTCGTTTCCTGCGCACGCGTCTTGGCGAGCCGGATGCCCAGGGGCGTCGGCGACCTGTACCGATTGAGGGCAGTGAATTTGTCATGCCAGCCGATGCGGTGATTATGGCGTTTGGCTTCAATCCACACGGGATGCCGTGGCTGGAGTCGCACGGTGTAACGGTAGACAAATGGGGCCGCATCATCGCGGATGTGGAAAGCCAGTACCGTTACCAGACCACCAATCCGAAAATCTTCGCCGGTGGCGACGCCGTGCGTGGTGCGGATCTGGTGGTTACCGCAATGGCAGAAGGACGTCATGCGGCACAGGGGATTATTGACTGGCTGGGGGTAAAATCAGTCAAATCTCACTGATAGCCTGCGCAGACAAACCCGACTTCACAGCGTAATATAATTGTTCATTTCGCGCTGTGGAGTCGGTATGACGCAACAAATCACCCTCATTAAAGACAAAATTCTCTCCGATAACTATTTCACCCTGCACAACATTACTTACGATCTCACGCGCAAAGATGGCGAAGTTATCCGCCATAAACGTGAAGTTTACGATCGCGGTAATGGTGCGACGATCCTCCTGTACAACGCGAAGAAAAAGACCGTGGTTCTGATTCGTCAGTTCCGTGTCGCTACCTGGGTTAATGGCAATGAAAGCGGGCAGCTGATTGAAACCTGCGCCGGGCTGCTGGATAACGACGAACCGGAAGTGTGCATTCGTAAAGAAGCGATTGAAGAGACGGGCTATGAAGTGGGCGAAGTGCGCAAATTATTTGAACTGTATATGTCGCCTGGCGGTGTGACTGAGCTAATCCACTTTTTTATCGCCGAATACAGTGACAATCAGCGCGCTAACGCCGGTGGCGGTGTTGAAGATGAAGATATTGAAGTGCTCGAGCTGCCGTTCAGCCAGGCGCTGGAGATGATCAAAACCGGCGAGATACGTGACGGTAAGACGGTGTTATTGCTTAACTATTTGCAAACGTCACATTTAATGGACTGAAAAATAACAATAATATTTCGTTGTTTATTATTGGCTCAATCCGACAAATCTGATTGAGCCGCGCTACCTGCGCAACGAAGATACGACTTGTGCTGTTTGTTTGAACTTCTGGGGTCGTACCGTCCATGCGCTATCGCATTTTCCTTCTCTTTTTTTTCGCTTTGTTGCCGACGTCTTTGGTGTGGGCGGCACCAGCGCAACGGGCGTTTTCCGACTGGCAGGTCACCTGTAATAACCAAAACTTCTGCGTGGCGCGCAATACGGGCGATCATAATGGACTGGTGATGACCCTGAGCCGCAGCGCCGGGGCGCATACCGATGCCGTTTTACGTATTGAGCGCGGCGGGTTGAAGTCGCCGGATGCGTCTGAAGGAGAGATAGCGCCACGGCTGCTGTTAGATGGTGAGCCGTTGGCGTTAAGTGGTGACAAGTGGCGGATTTCACCATGGTTATTAGTAACCGATGATACGGCAACCATCACCGCGTTTTTGCAGATGATTCAGGAAGGGAAGGCGATCACCTTACGCGACGGCAATCAGACCATTTCTCTGAGTGGCTTAAAAGCGGCGTTGTTGTTTATTGATGCTCAGCAAAAGCGCGTTGGCAGTGAAACCGCGTGGATCAAGAAAGGGGACGAACCGCCGCTCAGCGTACCGCCCGCGCCTGCGCTGAAAGAGGTCGCGGTGGTTAACCCAACGCCGACGCCACTCTCACTCGAAGAACGCAACGTTTTGCTGGATTATGGAAACTGGCGGATGAATGGTCTGCGCTGCTCGCTTGATCCGTTACGTCGTGAGGCGAATGTCACTGCGCTGACTGATGATAAAGCGCTGATGATGATTAGCTGTGAGGCAGGGGCCTATAACACCATTGATTTGGCATGGATTGTGTCGCGTAAAAAGCCACTAGCCTCGCGCCCGGTTCGGTTGCGTTTGCCGTTCAACAACGGTCAGGAGACGAATGAACTGGAACTGATGAACGCAACATTTGATGAGAAATCGCGTGAACTGGTGACCTTAGCGAAAGGGCGCGGATTAAGCGATTGTGGCATTCAGGCGCGCTGGCGCTTTGACGGTCAGCGTTTTCGCCTGGTGCGTTATGCCGCAGAACCCACCTGCGATAACTGGCATGGGCCAGACGCCTGGCCCACGTTGTGGATCACCCGTTAAACAAAATTGCGGGGACATGTAGGCCGGATAAGACGCTGTAGGCCGGATAAGACGCGTCAGCGTCGCATCCGGCAATCAGCATCCGGCGATCACCATCAGGCACCTTTCACTCCCAGCACCTTATGCGCTTTTGCCACAATATTCTCGGCGGTAAAGCCAAAGAACGGGAACAGCTTATCCGCCGGAGCAGATTCCCCGTAACCCGTCATCCCGACAATTGCCCCTTTCAGACCAACATACTTGTACCAGTAATCGGCAATACCTGCTTCCACCGCCACGCGAGCCGCAACGTTAGAAGGCAACACCGACTCCCGATATTCCTCATCCTGGGCGTCGAAAATATCGGTCGAGGGCAGGGAAACTACGCGTACATTGCGACCTTCTCCTGCTAATTTCTCTGCCGCTTGCAGGGTAATTTCCATCTCTGAACCGGTGGCAATCAAAATAATATCTGGCTTACCGCCGCTGTCTTTCAGCACATAACCGCCACGAGCAATCTCTTTAACCTGATCCGGCGTACGTTCCACCTGGGCCAGATTCTGCCTTGAGAGGATCAGTGCCGTCGGTCCGTTGTGGCGCTCAACCGCCAGCTTCCAGCCCACCGCCGCTTCCACCTGATCGCACGGTCGCCAGGTGCTGAAATTTGGCGTTAAGCGCAGGCTGGCCAGTTGCTCAACAGCCTGGTGCGTCGGACCATCTTCGCCCAGGCCAATTGAGTCGTGGGTATAAACCATAATCTGCCGCGCTTTCATCAGTGCCGCCATCCGCGCGGCGTTACGGGCGTATTCAACAAACATCAGGAACGTCGCGGTATACGGCACAAAGCCGCCGTGGTGCGCGATGCCGTTGGCGATAGCGGTCATGCCAAATTCACGCACCCCGTAGTGAATGTAGTTGCCCGCTGGATCTTCCTTCAGCGAAACAGAACCTTTCCAGATGGTCAGGTTGCTGGGAGCCAGATCCGCCGAACCGCCGAGCAACTCAGGCAGCATCGGCCCGTAAGCGTTAAGCGTATTTTGCGAAGCCTTACGGGTAGCGATTTTCGCCGGATTTGCCTGTAACTCATTGATATATTTCTGAGTCGTTTTCTCCCAGTCCTTCGGTAAACCACCGCTCATCCGTCGGGTAAACTCTTCTGCCAGTTGCGGATGAGCCTTTTTATAGGCGGCAAACTTCTCATTCCAGCTCTGCTGCGCTTTTTCGCCTTTTTCACGGGCATCCCAGGCGTGATAAATCTTTTTAGGGATCTCAAATGGCGGATGGTGCCAGCCCAGTTTTTGCCGTGCCAGCGCCACTTCTTCTTCCCCCAGTGGTGCGCCGTGCGCCTCTTCCTTACCTGCTTTATTCGGCGAACCAAAGCCAATCACCGTACGGCAGATAATCAGCGACGGCTTATCTTTCACGCTTTGCGCTTCAAGGATCGCTTCCTTCACCGCCTGCGGATCGTGACCGTCGATTTCATGGATCACATGCCAGTGATAGGCTTCAAAACGTTTTGCCGTATCGTCGGTAAACCAGCCTTCTGTTTCACCGTCGATGGAAATACCGTTGTGATCGTAAAAACCAATCAGCTTGCCCAGTCCCAGCGTGCCTGCCAGCGAACAGACTTCGTGGGAAATACCTTCCATCAGGCAGCCGTCGCCCATAAACACATAGGTGAAGTGATCGACGATCTCATGGTCTGGCTGGTTAAACTGCGCCGCCAATGTACGTTCCGCTATCGCCAGCCCGACGGCGTTCGCCAAACCTTGTCCAAGCGGGCCGGTGGTGGTTTCAACGCCTGCCGTATAGCCAATCTCCGGGTGGCCTGGGGTTTTCGAATGCAACTGACGGAAGTTCTTCAGTTCTTCCAGCGGCAGGTCGTAACCGGTCAGATGTAGCAAACTGTAGAGCAGCATCGACGCGTGACCGTTGGAAAGAATAAAGCGGTCGCGATCATACCAGGTTGGGTCGGTAGGGTTATGTTTAAGAAAATCGTTCCACAGCACTTCGGCAATATCAGCCATGCCCATCGGCGCGCCGGGATGACCAGAATTGGCTTTTTGTACCGCATCCATACTGAGTGCGCGAATCGCATTGGCAAGGTCTTTTCGGGACATATAACACTCCGTGGCTGGTTTATAGTTTGGCGGCAAGAAGATCTTCCAGTTTGCGTTGATCAACAGCGAACAGACGAATGCCTTCAGACAGTTTTTCTACCGCCATCGCATCCTGATTGTGCTCCCAACGGAACTCCGCTTCGCTCATGGGAGCTGGGCGTGGGAACGTCTGAGAAGGTGGGATTAATTTACGTACCACTGGCGAAACTTTTTCCTGCAGCTCCTTCAGCAAATTCGGTGCGATAGTCAGTCGATCGCAGCCGGTTAAGGCGAGGATTTGTTCGGTGCGACGGAAGCTCGCGCCCATCACAATGGTTTCATAGTGGTGTTGCTTATAGTAGTCGTAGATATTGCGCACCGATTTAACGCCCGGATCTTCTTCCACCACATACGGGTCCATCGGCTTGCGTGCCTGATACCAGTCATAAATACGCCCGACAAACGGCGAAATCAGAAAAACGCCCGCTTCTGCACAGGCCCGCGCCTGGGCAAAAGAAAACAGCAGCGTCAGGTTGCAGTTAATACCTTCTTTTTCCAGCTCTTCGGCCGCGCGAATTCCTTCCCAGGTCGAAGCCAGTTTGATCAAAATGCGTGATTTCTCAACGCCTTGTTGCTGATACAAGTCCACCAGATGGCGCGCCTTCTCAATACTCTTTTCTTTATCAAAAGAGAGGCGTGCATCAACTTCTGTTGACACGCGACCGGGTACGATTTTGAGGATTTCAGCACCGAAATTGACCGCCAGTTTGTCACACGCTGCGACCACCTGTTGTTCCTGGGTCTTGCCATTTTTTTTACCCCAGGCGATAGCATCGTCTATTAAATGCTCATATTGTGATAATCCGGCAGCCTTGAGTAACAGCGAAGGATTGGTGGTGGCATCCTGGGGATGATAATGGCGAATGGACTCAATATCGCCGCTGTCTGCCACGACAGTGGTGAACTGTTTGATGCCGTCTAACTCGTTCATAGGAAATACTCCTTGAAAAGTAAAGTGTTAGATGAGTGCGTTAATTCACACTTCTGAGAAATTTCGCTAAACGCATCAAAAAAGCATAGCAGACAGGCATGGTATTGCTGGATTAAGCAGGTAACATCAGTGTTATAGGATTATTACCAAAACATTATATTAATGGTGAGAGTTTGGACTTGCTCAAAGTCTGTAGACTCCGGCAGGGTAATAATGTGCGCCACGTTGTGGGCAGGGGCTGTTGCCCACACACTTTATTTGTGAACGTTACGTGAAAGGAACAACCAAATGGATGACCAGTTAAAACAAAGTGCACTTGATTTCCATGAATTTCCAGTTCCAGGGAAAATCCAGGTTTCTCCAACCAAGCCTCTGGCAACGCAGCGCGATCTGGCGCTGGCCTACTCACCAGGCGTTGCCGCACCTTGTCTTGAAATCGAAAAAGACCCGTTAAAAGCCTACAAATATACCGCGCGCGGTAACCTGGTGGCGGTGATCTCTAACGGTACGGCGGTGCTGGGGTTAGGCAACATTGGCGCGCTGGCTGGCAAACCGGTGATGGAAGGCAAGGGCGTTCTGTTTAAGAAATTCGCCGGGATTGATGTATTTGACATTGAAGTTGATGAACTCGACCCGGACAAATTTATTGAAGTTGTCGCTGCGCTCGAACCGACCTTCGGCGGAATCAACCTCGAAGACATTAAAGCGCCAGAATGTTTCTATATTGAACAGAAACTGCGCGAGCGGATGAATATTCCGGTATTCCACGACGATCAGCACGGCACGGCAATCATCAGCACTGCCGCCATCCTCAACGGCTTGCGCGTGGTGGAGAAAAACATCTCCGACGTGCGGATGGTGGTTTCCGGCGCGGGTGCCGCAGCAATCGCCTGTATGAACCTGCTGGTAGCGCTGGGTCTGCAAAAACATAACATCGTGGTTTGCGATTCAAAAGGCGTTATCTATCAGGGCCGTGAGCCAAACATGGCGGAAACCAAAGCCGCATATGCGGTGGTGGATGACGGCAAACGTACCCTCGATGATGTGATTGAAGGCGCGGATATTTTCCTCGGATGTTCCGGCCCGAAAGTGCTGACCCAGGAAATGGTGAAGAAAATGGCTCGTGCGCCAATGATCCTGGCGCTGGCGAACCCGGAACCGGAAATTCTGCCGCCGCTGGCGAAAGAAGTGCGTCCGGATGCCATCATCTGCACCGGTCGTTCTGACTATCCAAACCAGGTCAACAACGTCCTTTGCTTCCCGTTCATCTTCCGTGGCGCGCTGGACGTTGGCGCAACCGCCATCAACGAAGAGATGAAACTGGCGGCGGTACGCGCGATTGCAGAACTGGCCCACGCCGAACAGAGCGAAGTGGTGGCTTCAGCGTATGGCGATCAGGATCTGAGCTTTGGTCCGGAATACATCATTCCAAAACCGTTTGATCCGCGCTTGATCGTTAAGATCGCTCCTGCGGTGGCGAAAGCGGCGATGGAGTCGGGCGTGGCGACGCGTCCGATTGCTGATTTCGACGTCTACATCGACAAGCTGACTGAGTTCGTTTACAAAACCAACCTGTTTATGAAGCCGATTTTCTCCCAGGCTCGCAAAGCGCCGAAGCGCGTAGTTCTGCCGGAAGGGGAAGAGGCGCGCGTTCTGCATGCCACTCAGGAACTGGTAACGCTGGGACTGGCGAAACCGATCCTTATCGGTCGTCCGAACGTGATCGAAATGCGCATTCAGAAACTGGGCTTGCAGATCAAAGCGGGCGTTGATTTTGAGATCGTCAATAACGAATCCGATCCGCGCTTTAAAGAGTACTGGACCGAATACTTCCAGATCATGAAGCGTCGCGGTGTCACTCAGGAACAGGCGCAGCGGGCGCTGATCAGTAACCCGACAGTGATCGGCGCGATCATGGTTCAGCGTGGGGAAGCCGATGCAATGATCTGCGGTACGGTGGGCGATTATCATGAACATTTTAGCGTGGTGAAAAATGTCTTTGGTTATCGCGATGGCGTTCACACCGCAGGTGCAATGAACGCGCTGCTGCTGCCGAGTGGTAACACCTTTATTGCCGATACCTACGTCAATGACGAACCAGACGCAGAAGAGCTGGCGGAGATCACCTTGATGGCGGCAGAAACTGTCCGTCGTTTTGGTATTGAGCCGCGCGTTGCTCTGTTGTCGCACTCCAACTTTGGTTCTTCTGACTGCCCGTCGTCGAGCAAAATGCGTCAGGCGCTGGAACTGGTCAGGGATCGTGCGCCAGATCTGATGATTGATGGTGAAATGCACGGCGATGCAGCGCTGGTGGAAGCGATTCGCAACGACCGTATGCCGGACAGCCCTTTGAAAGGTTCTGCCAATATTCTGGTGATGCCGAACATGGAAGCTGCCCGCATTAGTTACAACTTACTGCGCGTTTCCAGCTCGGAAGGTGTGACTGTCGGTCCGGTGCTGATGGGCGTGGCGAAACCGGTTCACGTGTTAACGCCGATCGCATCGGTGCGTCGTATCGTCAACATGGTGGCGCTGGCCGTGGTTGAAGCGCAAACCCAACCGCTGTAATTCTTTTTTAACTCTCACGCTTACCCTGAATATTCAGGGTAAGCGGTTTGGCTGCAATATATTAGTAAAGCTTATTACTGAGTTTGCGAATAATAAAAAAAGCAGTCTATATAATATCTCGATATTATTTTATTTATATTCATGCGTTGCATATGAAAGTTTATGCACCACAGCGAATATCTCTCCATTCTTAGTGATCTACCTCACCTTTTAAACGCGCTTGCCGAATTTTGTTATTTACTCTGACGAAAAATTGTCACGATACACGAAAGTTTTTCACAGGCGGCGACTCATGGATAAAGAACGCATCATTCAGGAATTTGTGCCCGGCAAACAGGTCACACTGGCGCATCTCATCGCGCATCCCGGTGAGGAACTGGCGAAGAAAATCGGCGTTCCGGATGCGGGCGCAATTGGCATTATGACGCTAACTCCCGGCGAAACGGCGATGATCGCCGGTGATTTAGCGCTGAAAGCCGCTGATGTGCATATCGGTTTTCTCGACCGCTTCAGCGGTGCATTGGTGATTTATGGCTCGGTGGGCGCAGTAGAAGAAGCGTTATCACAAACCGTCAGCGGTTTAGGTCGCTTATTAAATTATACGCTTTGTGAAATGACCAAAAGTTAATACGAGGCATTCATGAAACGAATTGCGTTTGTGGGTAGCGTCGGGGCAGGAAAAACAACGTTATTTAATGCGTTGCAGGGGAATTATACCCTCGCCAGAAAAACACAGGCCGTGGAATTTAATGATAAGGGCGATATTGATACGCCGGGTGAATATTTTAGCCATCCCCGCTGGTATCACGCCTTAATTACCACGCTACAGGATGTAGACATGCTGATCTATGTCCATGGCGCAAATGACCCGGAAAGTCGGTTGCCTGCCGGGTTGCTGGATATTGGCGTCAGCAAACGGCAAATCGCCGTCATCAGTAAAACGGACATGCCAGATGCTGACGTCGCCGCAACGCGAAAGTTATTGCTTGAGACGGGTTTCGAAGAGCCGATTTTCGAGCTAAACAGCCACGACCCGCAAAGCGTGCAGCAACTGGTGGATTATCTGGCATCTCTCACCAAACAGGAGGAAGCAGGTGAAAAAACTCATCACAGCGAATGATATTCGTGAAGCACACGCGCGCGGCGAACAGGCAATGTCCGTGGTTCTGCGCGCCAGCATTATTACCCCGGAAGCCCGTGAAGTGGCGGATCTACTGGGTTTTACCATCACCGAATGTGATGAATCGATCCCGGTAACGGCGTCCGTGCCCGCCAGCGTGCCAGCCGACAAAACCGAAAGCCAGCGCATCCGCGAAACCATCATTGCCCAGCTGCCGGAAGGCCAGTTTACCGAAAGCCTGGTCGCACAGCTGATGGAAAAAGTGATGAAGGAAAAACAGTCGCTGGAGCAGGGCGCAATGCAGCCGAGCTTCAAATCGGTGACCGGCAAAGGCGGCATCAAAGTGATTGATGGCAGTAGCGTCAAGTTTGGTCGTTTCGACGGCGCAGAGCCGCATTGCGTGGGCTTGACTGATCTTGTGACCGGAGACGACGGCAGCAGCATGGCCGCCGGTTTTATGCAGTGGGAGAACGCATTCTTCCCGTGGACCCTGAACTACGACGAAATCGACATGGTGCTGGAAGGGGAGCTGCATGTTCGCCACGAAGGCCAAACCATGATCGCCAAAGCAGGCGACGTGATGTTTATCCCGAAAGGCTCCAGCATCGAATTTGGTACGACATCCAGCGTGAAATTCCTGTATGTCGCCTGGCCGGCTAACTGGCAATCCCTATGAAAGATTTCATCACCGAAGCATGGCTAAGAGCGAACCATACGCTCAGCGAAGGCGCAGAGATCCATCTCCCTGCGGACAGTCGCCTGACGCCCTCTGCCCGGGAGTTGCTGGAAAGCCGCCATCTGCGCATCAAGTTTATTGACGAGCAGGGCCGCCTGTTTGTTGACGATGAACAGCAGCAGCCGCAGCCCGTTCATGGGCTGACCAGTAGCGATGAACATCCGCAGGCGTGCTGCGAACTGTGTCGCCAGCCGGTGGCAAAAAAGCCGGATACGCTGACTCACCTGTCGGCGGAAAAAATGGTCGCCAAAAGCGATCCGCGTCTGGGTTTTCGCGCGGTTCTCGACAGCACCATTGCGCTGGCAGTGTGGCTGCAAATTGAACTGGCGGAACCGTGGCAGCCGTGGCTAGCGGATATCCGTTCGCGTCTTGGCAACATTATGCGCGCCGATGCGCTGGGGGAACCGCTGGGCTGCCAGGCGATTGTCGGGCTTTCTGACGAAGATCTGCATCGGCTTTCTCATCAGCCGCTGCGCTATCTCGACCACGATCATCTGGTGCCGGAAGCCAGCCACGGGCGCGATGCGGCGTTGCTCAATCTGCTACGTACCAAAGTGCGGGAAACCGAAACCGTAGCGGCGCAGGTGTTTATCACCCGCAGCTTTGAAGTATTACGCCCGGACATTTTGCAGGCGCTGAACCGCCTTTCGAGCACGGTCTACGTGATGATGATCCTGAGCGTAACGAAGCAGCCGCTAACGGTGAAGCAGATCCAACAACGACTGGGGGAAACGCAATGATTATTGAACGTTGTCGTGAACTGGCGTTGCGAGCGCCCGCCAGAGTGGTTTTTCCGGATGCGTTAGACCAACGTGTGCTGAAAGCCGCGCAATATTTACATCAACAAGGTCTGGCAACGCCCATTCTGGTCGCCAATCCGTTTGAACTTCGTCAGTTTGCGCTCAGTCACGGCGTGGCGATGGACGGGCTACAGGTGATTGATCCGCATGGCAACCTCGCAATGCGGGAAGAATTTGCTCATCGCTGGCTGGCCCGCGCGGGCGAAAAAACGCCGCCGGATGCGCTGGAAAAACTTACCGACCCTCTGATGTTCGCCGCAGCAATGGTCAGCGCCGGTAAAGCGGATGTCTGTATCGCGGGCAACCTCTCTTCCACGGCAAATGTGCTGCGTGCCGGATTACGCATTATCGGCTTGCAGCCAGGCTGTAAAACGCTCTCTTCCATTTTCCTGATGTTGCCACAGTACAGCGGCCCGGCGTTGGGCTTTGCCGATTGCAGCGTGGTGCCACAGCCGACGGCGGCGCAGCTGGCGGATATCGCGCTTGCCAGTGCCGAAACCTGGCGCGCCATCACCGGAGAAGAGCCGCGCGTGGCGATGCTGTCGTTTTCCAGTAACGGTAGCGCCCGTCACCCCTGCGTTGCCAACGTCCAGCAGGCGACAGAAATCGTCCGTGAGCGCGCACCAAAGCTGGTGGTTGATGGCGAGTTACAGTTTGACGCCGCCTTCGTGCCGGAAGTGGCGGCGCAAAAAGCGCCTGCCAGCCCGCTACAGGGCAAGGCCAATGTGATGGTTTTTCCGTCGCTGGAAGCCGGAAATATTGGTTACAAAATCGCACAACGACTCGGCGGATATCGTGCCGTCGGGCCACTGATACAAGGACTTGCCGCGCCGATGCACGATCTCTCTCGTGGTTGTAGCGTGCAGGAAATTATCGAGCTGGCGCAGGTGGCAGCTGTGCCGCGTCAGACAAAAGTGAACCGCGAAAGCAGTTTACAAACACTGGTTGAATGAACGGTCCCGTTCTGGACCCTGATAAAGAGGAAAGCACAATGGAAGCATTAGGAATGATCGAAACCCGGGGCCTGGTTGCACTGATTGAGGCTTCTGACGCGATGGTGAAAGCTGCGCGCGTCAAGCTGGTTGGTGTTAAGCAGATTGGCGGCGGCCTGTGTACTGCCATGGTTCGTGGTGATGTTGCAGCCTGTAAAGCCGCGACCGATGCAGGTGCCGCAGCGGCACAGCGTATCGGCGAGCTGGTATCTGTACACGTTATCCCGCGTCCGCACGGCGACCTGGAAGAAGTCTTCCCGATCGGCCTGAAAGGCGATAGCAGCAACCTGTAATCACCCTGTGTGACGTCGATTCGGGCGTCACGCTCTCTCCTTTTTCATTTTACCTTCTGCGGAGGGTAGGGGGAGCTTTTACCTGAAATACGCCACGGAGGCGGGTATGAAACTGGCAGTCGTCACTGGACAAATTGTTTGTACCGTACGCCATCACGGACTGGCGCATGACAAATTGCTGATGGTGGAAATGATTGATCCACAAGGTAATCCTGACGGGCAATGCGCCGTCGCCATCGACAATATTGGCGCGGGAACCGGGGAGTGGGTGTTACTGGTGAGTGGCAGTTCCGCCCGCCAGGCGCATAAAAGCGAAACGTCACCGGTCGATCTGTGCGTGATTGGCATTGTCGATGAGGTGGTGTCTGGCGGTCAGGTAATTTTCCACAAATAAGGCAGAACATCATGAATCAACAGGATATTGAACAGGTGGTGAAAGCGGTACTGCTGAAAATGCAAAGCAGTGACACGCCGTCCGCCGCCGTTCATGAGATGGGCGTTTTCGCGTCCCTGGATGACGCCGTTGCGGCAGCCAAAGTCGCCCAGCAAGGGTTAAAAAGCGTGGCAATGCGCCAGTTAGCCATTGCTGCCATTCGTGAGGCAGGCGAAAAACACGCCAGAGATTTAGCGGAACTTGCCGTCAGTGAAACCGGCATGGGCCGCGTTGAAGATAAATTTGCCAAAAACGTCGCTCAGGCGCGCGGCACGCCAGGCGTTGAGTGTCTCTCTCCGCAGGTGCTGACCGGCGACAACGGCCTGACTTTAATTGAAAACGCGCCCTGGGGCGTGGTGGCTTCGGTAACTCCGTCCACTAACCCGGCGGCAACCGTAATTAATAACGCCATCAGCCTGATTGCCGCGGGCAACAGCGTCATTTTTGCCCCGCATCCGGCGGCGAAAAAAGTCTCCCAGCGGGCGATTACGCTGCTCAACCAGGCGATTGTTGCCGCAGGTGGGCCGGAAAACTTACTGGTTACTGTGGCAAATCCGGATATCGAAACCGCGCAACGCTTGTTCAAGTTTCCGGGTATCGGCCTGCTGGTGGTGACCGGCGGCGAAGCGGTAGTAGAAGCGGCGCGTAAACACACCAATAAACGTCTGATTGCCGCAGGCGCTGGCAACCCGCCGGTAGTGGTGGATGAAACCGCCGACCTCGCCCGTGCCGCTCAGTCCATCGTCAAAGGCGCTTCTTTCGATAACAACATCATTTGTGCCGACGAAAAGGTACTGATTGTTGTTGATAGCGTAGCCGATGAACTGATGCGTCTGATGGAAGGCCAGCACGCGGTGAAACTGACCGCAGAACAGGCGCAGCAGCTGCAACCGGTGTTGCTGAAAAATATCGACGAGCGCGGAAAAGGCACCGTCAGCCGTGACTGGGTTGGTCGCGATGCGGCGAAAATCGCGGCGGCAATCGGCCTGAACGTGCCGCAAGAAACGCGTTTGCTGTTTGTGGAAACCACTGCAGAACATCCGTTTGCCGTGACCGAACTGATGATGCCGGTGCTGCCCGTCGTGCGCGTCGCCAACGTGGCGGATGCCATTGCGCTGGCGGTGAAACTGGAAGGCGGTTGCCACCACACGGCGGCAATGCACTCGCGCAACATCGAAAACATGAACCAGATGGCGAATGCTATTGATACCAGCATTTTCGTTAAGAACGGACCGTGCATTGCCGGGCTGGGGCTGGGCGGGGAAGGCTGGACCACCATGACCATCACCACGCCAACCGGTGAAGGGGTAACCAGCGCGCGGACGTTTGTCCGTCTGCGTCGCTGTGTATTAGTCGATGCGTTTCGCATTGTTTAAGGAGTAACCGATGGCGCACGACGAACAATGGCTCACCCCACGTCTGCAAACGGCGGCAACGCTGTGTAACCAGACGCCTGCCGCGACGGAATCTCCGCTGTGGCTGGGGGTGGATCTGGGCACCTGCGATGTGGTGTCGATGGTTGTCGACCGCGACGGTCAGCCGGTGGCGGTATGCCTCGACTGGGCCGATGTGGTCCGCGACGGCATCGTCTGGGATTTCTTCGGCGCTGTCACCATTGTTCGTCGCCATCTCGACACGCTCGAGCAGCAATTCGGTCGCCGTTTTAGCCATGCGGCGACTTCATTTCCTCCAGGTACGGACCCGCGTATTTCCATCAACGTGCTGGAATCTGCCGGGCTGGAAGTGAGCCATGTGCTGGATGAGCCAACCGCAGTCGCGGATCTGCTGCAACTGGACAACGCCGGTGTAGTGGATATCGGCGGCGGCACTACCGGCATTGCCATCGTGAAAAAGGGCAAAGTGACGTACTCGGCGGATGAAGCCACCGGCGGACATCACATCTCTCTGACTCTCGCCGGAAATCGCCGTATTTCGCTGGAAGAGGCGGAGCAGTACAAGCGCGGTCACGGTGAAGAGATTTGGCCTGCGGTGAAACCGGTGTACGAAAAAATGGCGGACATTGTCGCCCGGCATATTGAAGGGCAGGGCATTACTGATTTATGGCTGGCGGGCGGCTCCTGTATGCAACCGGGCGTGGCGGAACTGTTTCGCAAACAATTCCCGGCGTTACAAGTGCATTTACCGCAGCACAGTTTGTTTATGACCCCGCTGGCGATCGCCAGTAGTGGGCGAGAGAAAGCGGAGGGGCTATATGCAAAATGAATTGCAGACCGCGCTCTTTCAGGCGTTCGATACCCTGAATCTGCAACGGGTAAAAACATTTAGCGTTCCACCGGTGACGCTTTGCGGTCCGGGCTCGGTGAGCAGTTGCGGACAGCAAGCGCAAACGCGTGGGCTGAAACATCTGTTCGTGATGGCAGACAGCTTTTTGCATCAGGCAGGGATGACCGCCGGGCTGACGCGCAGCCTGGCTGTTAAAGGCATCGCCATGACGCTCTGGCCATGTCCGGTGGGCGAACCGTGCATCACCGACGTGTGTGCAGCCGTGGCGCAGTTGCGTGAGTCAGGCTGTGATGGGGTGATCGCATTTGGCGGCGGCTCGGTGCTGGATGCGGCGAAAGCCGTGGCGTTGCTGGTGACGAACCCGGATAGCACGCTGGCGGAAATGTCAGAAACCAGCGTTCTGCAACCGCGCCTGCCGTTGATTGCCATTCCAACTACCGCCGGAACCGGCTCTGAAACCACCAACGTAACGGTGATTATCGACACGGTGAGCGGGCGCAAGCAGGTGTTAGCCCATGCCTCGCTGATGCCGGATGTGGCGATCCTCGACGCCGCGCTGACCGAAGGTGTGCCGTCGCATGTCACGGCGATGACTGGCATTGATGCGTTAACCCATGCCATTGAAGCGTACAGCGCGCTGAACGCCACACCGTTTACCGACAGTCTGGCGATTGGTGCCATTGCGATGATTGGCAAATCGCTGCCGAAAGCGGTGGGCTACGGTCATGACCTTGCCGCGCGCGAGAGCATGTTACTGGCTTCATGTATGGCGGGAATGGCGTTTTCCAGTGCGGGGCTTGGGTTGTGCCACGCGATGGCGCATCAGCCAGGGGCGGCGCTGCATATTCCACACGGTCTGGCGAACGCCATGTTGCTGCCAACGGTGATGGAATTTAACCGGATGGTTTGTCGCGAACGGTTTAGTCAGATTGGTCGGGCACTGCGAACTAAAAAATCCGACGATCGTGACGCTATTAACGCGGTAAGTGAGCTGATTGCGGAAGTTGGGATTGGTAAACGACTGGGCGATGTTGGCGCGACATCTGCGCATTACGGTGCATGGGCGCAGGCCGCGCAGGAAGATATTTGTCTGCGCAGCAACCCGCGTACCGCCAGCCTGGAGCAGATTGTCGGCCTGTACGCAGCGGCGCAATAAATGCCGGATGCGACGCTTGCCGCGTCTGATCCGGCCTTCGGGATTGCACATGTAGGGCGGATAAGGCGTTTACGCCGCATCCGCCAATAAATAACAACTAACAGGGAGTAAAGGCGATGGGAATTAACGAAATCATCATGTACATCATGATGTTCTTTATGCTGATAGCTGCCGTAGACAGGATCCTGTCGCAGTTCGGCGGTTCTGCTCGTTTCCTCGGTAAGTTCGGTAAAAGTATCGAAGGATCAGGCGGTCAGTTCGAAGAAGGCTTTATGGCAATGGGCGCTCTGGGTCTGGCGATGGTCGGTATGACCGCGCTGGCACCGGTACTGGCTCACGTACTCGGGCCGGTAATTATCCCGGTTTACGAAATGCTCGGCGCAAACCCGTCAATGTTCGCCGGAACGCTGCTGGCGTGCGATATGGGCGGTTTCTTCCTCGCCAAAGAGCTGGCGGGCGGCGACGTAGCAGCGTGGCTATACTCTGGGTTAATTCTTGGGTCGATGATGGGGCCAACGATTGTGTTTTCCATTCCGGTGGCGCTCGGCATTATCGAACCTTCTGACCGTCGTTATCTGGCGCTCGGCGTGCTGGCGGGCATTGTGACCATTCCGATTGGCTGTATTGCTGGTGGTCTGGTTGCTATGTACTCCGGTGTGCAGATCAACGGTCAGCCGGTGGAATTCACTTTCGCCCTGATCCTGATGAACATGATCCCGGTGATCATTGTCGCGATTCTGGTGGCGCTGGGGCTGAAATTCATCCCGGAAAAAATGATCAACGGCTTCCAGATCTTCGCCAAATTCCTCGTTGCATTGATCACCCTCGGTCTTGCCGCTGCGGTAGTGAAATTCCTGCTTGGCTGGGAACTGATCCCCGGTCTGGATCCTATCTTTATGGCCCCTGGCGATAAACCCGGTGAAGTGATGCGCGCCATTGAAGTTATCGGTTCTATCTCCTGCGTGCTGTTAGGGGCGTATCCAATGGTGCTGCTGCTGACTCGCTGGTTTGAAAAACCGCTGATGAGCGTCGGTAAAGTACTGAATATGAACAACATCGCGGCAGCCGGCATGGTGGCAACGCTTGCCAACAACATCCCGATGTTCGGCATGATGAAGCAGATGGATACCCGCGGCAAAGTCATCAACTGCGCCTTCGCCGTTTCCGCTGCTTTCGCCCTGGGCGACCACTTAGGCTTCGCCGCTGCCAACATGAACGCCATGATCTTCCCGATGATTGTCGGCAAGTTGATCGGCGGCGTAACGGCGATTGGCGTGGCGATGATGCTGGTGCCAAAAGAAGACGCGACCGCGACTAAAACCGAAGCGGAGGCACAATCGTGAACACTCGCCAGCTATTGAGCGTCGGTATCGATATCGGCACCACCACCACCCAGGTGATTTTCTCCCACCTGGAGCTGGTTAACCGTGCGGCGGTGTCGCAGGTGCCGCGCTACGAATTCATTAAACGCGAAATTAGCTGGCAAAGTCCGGTGTTCTTTACCCCTGTCGATAAACAGGGCGGTTTAAAAGAAGCGGAACTGAAAACCTTAATACTCGAGCAATATCAGGCTGCGGGTATTGCGCCGGAAAGCGTTGATTCTGGTGCCATCATCATCACCGGTGAAAGCGCGAAAACCCGCAATGCTCGCCCGGCGGTGATGGCGCTCTCTCAATCGCTGGGGGATTTTGTCGTTGCCAGCGCCGGGCCGCACCTCGAATCCGTGATCGCCGGTCACGGAGCTGGGGCGCAAACCCTTTCTGAACAACGGCTGTGTCGGGTACTGAATATCGACATCGGCGGTGGCACCGCGAACTACGCCCTGTTCGATGCCGGAAAAATCAGCGGCACTGCCTGTCTCAACGTCGGTGGTCGCCTGCTGGAAACCGACAGCCAGGGGCGCGTGGTTTACGCTCATAAACCGGGGCAGATGATTGTGGATGAGTGCTTCGGTGCAGGCACTGACGCCCGTTCGCTGACCGGCGCGCAGCTGGTGCAGGTTACCCGGCGGATGGCGGCGCTGATTGTCGAAGTGATTGACGGAACGCTTTCGCCGCTCGCGCAGGCATTGATGCAAACCGGTTTGCTGCCCGCAGGTGTTACGCCCGAAATCATTACGCTTTCTGGAGGCGTGGGCGAATGTTATCGCCACCAGCCCGCCGACCCGTTCTGTTTTGCCGATATTGGCCCACTTCTGGCAACGGCGCTGCATGACCATCCGCGCCTGCGTGAGATGAATGTGCAGTTTCCGGCGCAAACCGTACGCGCCACGGTGATTGGCGCGGGTGCACATACCCTTTCGCTCTCTGGCAGCACAATCTGGCTGGAGGGCGTACAACTGCCGCTGCGCAATTTGCCGGTGGCGATCCCGATTGATGAAACGGATCTGGTGAGTGCCTGGCAACAGGCGCTGCTTCAGCTGGATCTTGATCCCAAAACTGACGCGTACGTGCTGGCGCTTCCCGCTTCGCTGCCTGTGCGTTACGCCGCGGTACTGACGGTCATCAACGCGCTGGTCGATTTCGTCGCGCGTTTTCCGAATCCGCATCCCCTGCTGGTGGTGGCCGGGCAGGACTTTGGTAAAGCTCTGGGCATGTTGTTGCGCCCACAGCTACAACAACTCCCGTTGGCAGTCATTGACGAAGTGATTGTCCGCGCGGGGGACTATATCGACATTGGTACGCCTCTTTTTGGCGGATCGGTTGTGCCGGTGACGGTGAAATCACTCGCATTTCCTTCCTGAGGGAACGACTTATGAAACTAAAGACCACATTGTTCGGCAATGTATATCAGTTTAAGGATGTAAAAGAGGTGCTGGCTAAAGCCAACGAACTGCGTTCGGGGGATGTGCTGGCGGGCGTTGCAGCGGCAAGCTCACAGGAGCGCGTGGCGGCAAAGCAGGTGTTGTCGGAAATGACCGTAGCGGACATCCGCAATAATCCGGTGATTGCCTATGAAGATGACTGCGTGACGCGGCTGATTCAGGACGATGTTAACGAAACGGCCTACAACCAGATTAAAAACTGGAGCATCAGCGAACTGCGTGAGTATGTGCTGAGCGATGAAACCAGCGTGGACGACATTGCCTTTACCCGCAAAGGGCTGACCTCGGAAGTGGTCGCGGCGGTAGCGAAGATTTGCTCCAACGCGGACCTGATCTACGGCGCGAAGAAAATGCCGGTAATCAAAAAGGCCAATACCACCATTGGTATTCCGGGCACCTTCAGCGCCCGTTTGCAGCCAAATGACACCCGTGACGACGTGCAAAGTATCGCCGCGCAAATCTACGAAGGGCTTTCCTTCGGGGTGGGCGATGCGGTGATCGGCGTTAACCCGGTGACTGACGACGTGGAAAACTTAAGCCGCGTGTTGGACACCATTTACGGCGTGATCGACAAATTCAACATCCCAACTCAGGGCTGCGTACTGGCGCACGTCACCACCCAGATCGAAGCGATTCGTCGCGGCGCGCCTGGCGGACTGATTTTCCAGAGTATCTGTGGCAGCGAAAAAGGGCTGAAAGAGTTTGGCGTGGAACTGGCGATGCTCGACGAAGCGCGCGCAGTGGGTGCAGAGTTCAACCGTATCGCCGGGGAAAACTGCCTCTACTTCGAAACCGGACAAGGCTCTGCGCTATCCGCTGGCGCTAACTTCGGCGCTGACCAGGTGACGATGGAAGCACGTAACTATGGGCTGGCGCGTCATTACGATCCGTTTATCGTCAACACCGTGGTCGGCTTTATTGGGCCGGAGTATCTCTACAACGACCGCCAGATTATCCGTGCTGGCTTAGAAGATCACTTTATGGGCAAGCTGAGCGGCATCTCTATGGGCTGTGACTGCTGCTACACCAACCACGCTGACGCTGACCAGAACCTCAACGAAAACCTGATGATCCTGCTCGCCACCGCAGGCTGCAACTACATCATGGGGATGCCGCTGGGTGATGACATCATGCTCAACTACCAGACCACCGCATTCCACGATACCGCCACTGTGCGTCAGTTACTCAACCTGCGCCCGTCACCAGAGTTTGAACGCTGGCTGGAAAGCATGGGCATTATGGCAAACGGTCGCCTGACCAAACGGGCGGGCGATCCGTCACTGTTCTTCTGATGACGCGGAGATAACACATCATGGATCAAAAACAGATTGAAGAAATTGTACGCAGCGTGATGGCGTCAATGGGACAAACGGCCCCCGCGCCGTCAGAAGCAAAGTGCGCCACCACCAACTGTGCGGCACCGGTGACCTCGGAAAGCTGTGCGCTGGATTTAGGTTCCGCTGAAGCAAAAGCGTGGATTGGTGTTGAAAACCCGCATCGCGCAGACGTATTAACAGAACTGCGCCGCAGCACCGTGGCCCGCGTTTGTACCGGTCGTGCCGGTCCGCGTCTACGTACCCAGGCGCTGCTGCGTTTCCTGGCCGATCACTCTCGTTCGAAAGATACCGTACTGAAAGAAGTGCCGGAAGAGTGGGTGAAAGCGCAGGGCTTGCTGGAAGTACGCTCTGAAATTAGCGACAAAAATCTCTACCTGACTCGCCCGGATATGGGCCGCCGCCTGTGTGCAGAAGCTGTTGAAGCGCTGAAAGCACAGTGTGTTGCTAATCCGGACGTACAGGTCGTTATTTCTGATGGCCTGTCAACTGATGCCATCACCGTGAACTACGAAGAGATCCTGCCGCCGCTGATGGCGGGCCTGAAACAGGCCGGGCTGAAAGTCGGCACGCCATTCTTTGTTCGTTATGGTCGCGTGAAGATTGAAGATCAGATCGGTGAGATCCTCGGCGCGAAAGTGGTGATCCTGCTGGTGGGGGAACGTCCGGGGTTAGGGCAGTCAGAAAGCCTCTCCTGCTACGCCGTTTACTCGCCGCGTATGGCGACCACCGTTGAGGCCGATCGCACCTGTATCTCTAACATTCACCAGGGCGGCACGCCGCCGGTTGAAGCCGCAGCCGTCATTGTGGATTTGGCGAAACGTATGCTGGAGCAGAAAGCATCCGGCATCAACATGACCCGATAAGGAGGCATCATGCCAGCTTTAGATTTGATTCGACCGTCGGTAACCGCCATGCGGGTGATTGCCTCCGTTAACGCTGAATTTGCGCGTGAACTAAAATTGCCGCCGCATATTCGTAGCCTCGGGCTGATTTCTGCTGATTCCGATGACGTCACCTACATTGCCGCTGATGAAGCGACCAAGCAGGCGATGGTGGAAGTGGTATATGGTCGCTCGCTGTATGCGGGCGCTGCACACGGCCCGTCACCGACTGCCGGTGAAGTGCTGATTATGCTTGGTGGGCCAAACCCGGCGGAAGTGCGTGCCGGTCTGGATGCGATGGTTGCACATATTGAAAATGGTGCAGCATTCCAGTGGGCCAATGACGCAGAAAACACCGCCTTCCTGGCGCATGTGGTTTCGCGTACCGGTTCTTATCTCTCATCAACCGCCGGGATCACGCTTGGCGATCCGATGGCATATCTGGTGGCACCGCCGCTGGAAGCGACCTATGGCATTGATGCAGCGTTGAAATCTGCCGACGTACAGCTGGTGACCTATGTCCCGCCACCGTCTGAAACCAACTACTCGGCAGCATTTTTAACCGGTAGCCAGGCCGCGTGTAAAGCAGCCTGTAACGCCTTTACCGATGCAGTGCTGGAAATCGCGCGTAATCCAATCCAGCGTGCGTAACGGAGGTTGCCGATGATCAATGCACTGGGATTGCTGGAAGTGGACGGCATGGTCGCCGCGATAGATGCAGCGGATGCCATGCTCAAAGCAGCTAACGTTCGTCTGCTCAGTCACGAAGTGCTTGACCCTGGTCGCTTAACGCTGGTGGTGGAAGGCGATCTGGCGGCGTGTCGTGCGGCGCTGGACGCAGGTTGTGCTGCCGCGATGCGTACCGGGCGTGTCATCAGCCGCAAGGAGATCGGTCGGCCAGACGATGACACCCAGTGGCTGGTTACTGGCTTTAACCGCCAGCCGAAGCAACCCGTAAGGGAACCCGACGCGCCAGTTATCGTCGCGGAATCTGCTGACGAGTTGTTGGCGCTGTTAACATCAGTACGTCAGGGAATGACGGCAGGAGAAGTGGCTGCCCACTTTGGCTGGCCGCTGGAAAAAGCCAGAAATGCGCTCGAACAGCTCTTTTCTGCCGGGACGTTACGTAAACGCAGTAGTCGTTATCGTCTCAAGCCCCATTAACCTGTCGGAGGTGCCGGGTGTCCTACAACACCCGGCATTAACATCATGAAAAAGACCCGTACAGCCAATTTGCACCATCTTTATCATGAACCCTTACCCGAAAACCTGAAGCTCACGCCGAAGGTCGAAGTGGATAATGTTCATCAACGACAGACAACGGATGTCTATGAACATGCTTTAACGATTACCGCCTGGCAGCAGATTTACGATCAGCTGCATCCGGGCAAGTTTCATGGTGAATTTACGGAAATTCTACTCGATGATATTCAGGTTTTTCGTGAATACACCGGTCTGGCGCTGCGTCAGTCGTGCCTGGTCTGGCCGAACTCGTTCTGGTTTGGCATTCCGGCGACGCGCGGTGAGCAGGGATTTATCGGTTCGCAATGTCTGGGAAGCGCGGAAATCGCCACCCGCCCTGGTGGCACTGAATTTGAACTGAGCACGCCGGATGATTACACGATCCTGGGCGTGGTGCTTTCTGAAGATGTCATCACCCGGCAGGCTAACTTTTTGCATAACCCGGATCGGGTATTACATATGCTGCGTAGCCAGTCGGCGCTGGAAGTGAAAGAGCAGCATAAAGCCGCGCTGTGGGGCTTTGTCCAACAGGCGCTGGCGACGTTTTGCGAGAACCCGGAAAATCTCCATCAGCCTGCAGTGCGAAAAGTGCTGGGGGATAATTTGCTAATGGCGATGGGGGCGATGCTGGAAGACGCGCAACCAATGGTGACGGCGGAAAGCATCAGTCATCAGAGTTACCGTAGATTACTTTCCCGCGCCCGTGAATATGTGCTGGAAAATATGTCTGAGCCGGTGACGGTGCTGGACTTGTGTAATCAACTGCATGTCAGTCGCCGCACGCTACAAAACGCGTTTCACGCTATTTTAGGCATTGGCCCAAACGCGTGGCTGAAACGCATTCGCCTGAACGCCGTACGCCGCGAACTGATAAGCCCGTGGTCGCAAAGCACAACGGTAAAAGACGCCGCCATGCAGTGGGGATTCTGGCATCTGGGGCAATTTGCCACGGATTACCAGCAGCTGTTTGCCGAGAAGCCGTCGTTGACGTTGCATCAGCGGATGCGGGAATGGGGGTGAGGGAGTTACACCCAATCCCTGACCTTAATAAACTCACTTAACGCCGCTTCTGGGCTGCCATCTTTTGGCTGATAATCATACTCCCAGCGTACCAGTGGCGGCATTGACATCAGGATCGACTCGGTGCGCCCGCCAGTTTGCAGGCCAAACAGAGTGCCGCGATCCCAGACCAGATTGAACTCGACATAACGACCGCGACGGTAGAGCTGAAAATTGCGCTCGCGCTCGCCGTAGGCCATCGCTTTACGTCGCTCTACAATTGGTAAATAAGCGTCGGTGTAGCCTTTGCCTACCGCCTGCATAAAGGCAAAACAGTGGTCGAAATCTGGCGTGTTCAGATCATCAAAGAACAGCCCGCCAATACCGCGCTGTTCGTTGCGATGTTTGAGGTAGAAGTAATCGTCGCACCACTTTTTGTAACGGGGATAAACGTCTTCACCAAATGGCAGGCACAGGTCACGGGCGGTGCGGTGCCAGTGAATGGCGTCTTCTTCAAAACCATAGAAAGGGGTTAAATCGAAGCCGCCGCCAAACCACCAGACGGGCTCTGCACCCGGTTTTTCGGCAATAAAAAAACGCACATTCGCGTGGCTGGTGGGAACATACGGGTTATGCGGATGCACTACCAGTGAAACGCCCATCGCCTCGAAACTGCGCCCGGCAAGCTCCGGGCGATGAGCGGTGGCGGAAGCAGGCATCGCCTCGCCGTGGACGTGAGAAAAGTTGACGCCTGCCTGTTCGAAAACACCACCATTACGCAACACCCGACTACGCCCGCCGCCGCCAGCTTCGCGCTGCCAACTATCTTCGACAAATTCTGCGCCATCGACGGCGGTCAGCTGCTGACAAATCGTATCCTGAAGGTTGAGCAGAAACTGTTTAACCTGGTGTGCGTCGGGTTTCATAACTTATCGCTTTTTCGAATGTGCTTTCTGGTTGTCGAACCAGTGGAAATAACTGATCACGCCTTCAGCAATCGCTGTGGCGATTTTCTGACGAAACGCCGCCGTGCCTAACAGCCGCTCTTCTTCCGGGTTGGTGATAAACGAGGTTTCCACCAGCACCGAAGGAACCGACGGCGATTTCAACACCACAAATGCCGCTTGTTCGGTGTTGCGGCTGTGCAGTTTATGCACCGGCTTAATCTTCTTCAGAATATGCGAGCCGAGCGTCAGACTATTTTTAATGGTATCTGTTTGCACCAGATCAAACAGCACTTGTTGCAATAGGTGATCCTTGTCAGTCGCCTTTTTACCGGCAACTTCATCGGCGCGGTTTTCGCGTTCAGACAGGTATTTCGCCATTGCGCTACTTGCCCCACGGTTAGAGAGGGCAAATACCGAAGCACCGGCAGCTTTCGGGTTGGTAAAGCCATCGGCATGAATTGACATAAACAGATCTGCGCCATGTTTATGGGCGATTTCAACGCGATCGTAAAGTGGGATAAACGTATCGCCAGAACGCGTTAAACGCGCATCAATCCCATGATTACGCAAAATGGAACGGACGTTTTTAGCAATCGCCAGCACCACATGTTTTTCTTTCGAACCGTTGCGTCCGATCGCTCCGGTATCAATTCCGCCGTGACCTGGATCGAGAACAACGACACGTTTGCCGCCAGATTTTTTGGCTTTCGGCTTGCTGTGTCCGTTGCTGGTTTTTAAAAGTTCGTCTTTGGCGATGGCTTGCGACATTCCTGACAACGTCAGGGCAGCCAAACCGGCTTTCAGCACCTGGCGGCGCGAAGTGAGTGTTTTTAGTGGTTTAAAAGTGCTCATACGGCCTGAGTTGTAATAATAAAGTTCCAGATGTTATATCGTATCGCGTAATCCGTTACGACGGTTTGATGTTGAGAATTGTTTTACTTTTCATTTCAATAGTTGACAACTCCCCATTATGCCACTTTTTCAACCGATTTTCGTCAGATATTGGCTAATTCGACCGTTCACGCCATAATCAGCCTTTTAACCCGCAAAAAGGTAACGAATACCATGGAGATACGCGTATTTCGCCAGGAAGATTTCGAAGAGGTCATCACCCTTTGGGAGCGTTGCGACTTGCTGCGTCCGTGGAACGATCCGGAAATGGACATCGAGCGTAAGATGAACCATGACGTCAGTTTGTTTTTGGTCGCTGAGGTAAACGGTGAAGTGGTCGGAACGGTGATGGGCGGTTATGACGGGCATCGCGGGTCTGCTTATTATCTTGGCGTGCATCCAGAGTTTCGTGGGCGTGGGATTGCCAATGCGTTGCTTAATCGGCTGGAGAAAAAGCTGATTGCTCGTGGCTGCCCGAAAATTCAGATCAACGTGCCGGAAGATAACGACATGGTGCTCGGAATGTATGAACGCCTGGGATATGAACACGCCGACGTGCTGAGTCTGGGTAAGCGTTTGATTGAAGATGAAGAGTACTGAGTTTCATCCTGTCCATTATGATGCGCACGGTCGCCTGCGTTTACCCTTGCTCTTCTGGCTTGTGCTATTGCTTCAGGCGCGAACCTGGGTGCTGTTTGTCATTGCCGGTGCGTCGCGCGAGCAGGGTACTGCGCTGCTAAATCTGTTTTATCCCGATCACGATAATTTCTGGCTGGGGCTGATTCCTGGCATTCCGGCGGTGCTGGCGTTTTTGTTGAGCGGTCGGCGGGCTACGTTTCCTCGCACCTGGCGTGTACTCTATTTTCTGTTGCTGTTGGCGCAGGTGGTTTTACTTTGCTGGCAACCGTGGCTGTGGCTGAACGGTGAATCCGTTAGCGGTATCGGTCTGGCGCTGGTAGTGGCGGATATTGTGGCGTTAATCTGGCTGCTGACCAATCGACGTTTACGCGCTTGTTTTAATGAAGAAAAAGAATAACGGCACTTTTTGGTGAATTTGCACTCCAAGCAACGTTATTGAATAACCAAAGGAAGTGACATGAAATCGCTGCGTTTAATGTTATGCGCTATGCCGTTGATGCTGACCGGCTGTTCCACGATGTCGTCAGTTAACTGGTCGGCCGCTAACCCGTGGAACTGGTTTGGGTCGTCCACCAAAGTGAGCGAGCAGGGCGTTGGTGAATTAACGGCGTCCACACCACTGCAAGAACAAGCCATTGCCGATGCGCTTGATGGCGATTATCGCCTGCGCAGCGGAATGAAAACCGCGAACGGCAACGTGGTGCGCTTTTTTGAAGTGATGAAGGGCGACAACGTGGCGATGGTGATTAACGGCGATCAAGGCACGATCAGTCGCATTGACGTGCTGGATAGCGATATTCCTGCTGACACCGGTGTTAAAATCGGTACACCGTTTAGCGACCTTTACAGCAAAGCATTTGGCAATTGCCAAAAAGCTGATGGTGATGATAATCGTGCCGTCGAATGTAAAGCCGAAGGCAGTCAACATATTAGCTACCAGTTCAGCGGGGAATGGAGTGGTCCTGAAGGGTTAATGCCTTCGGACGATACCCTGAAAAACTGGAAAGTCAGTAAAATTATCTGGCGGCGTTAATTTGCGTCTGAACAAACCGCCGCCGCGAAAAAACACGTAAAATAGCGCTCAACAATGCCACGGATTGCGTGGCATTATTATTTTCAGGAGGAACAATGTCTCAGGTTCAGAGTGGCATTTTGCCAGAACATTGCCGCGCGGCGATTTGGATCGAAGCCAACGTGAAAGGGGAAGTTGACGCCCTGCGTGCGGCCAGTAAAACATTTGCCGACAAACTGGCAACTTTTGAAGCGAAATTCCCGGACGCGCATCTTGGTGCGGTGGTTGCCTTTGGTAACAACACCTGGCGCGCTCTGAGCGGCGGCGTTGGGGCAGAAGAGCTGAAAGATTTTCCGGGCTACGGTAAAGGCCTTGCGCCGACCACCCAGTTCGATGTGTTGATCCACATTCTTTCTCTGCGTCACGACGTAAACTTCTCTGTCGCCCAGGCGGCGATGGAAGCCTTCGGTGACTGCATTGAAGTGAAAGAAGAGATCCACGGCTTCCGTTGGGTTGAAGAGCGTGACCTGAGCGGCTTTGTTGACGGTACGGAAAACCCGGCGGGTGAAGAGACGCGTCGCGAAGTGGCGGTTATCAAAGACGGCGTGGATGCGGGCGGCAGCTATGTGTTTGTGCAGCGTTGGGAACACAACCTGAAGCAGCTCAACCGGATGAGCGTTCACGATCAGGAGATGATGATCGGGCGCACCAAAGAGGCCAACGAAGAGATCGACGGCGACGAACGTCCGGAAACCTCTCACCTCACCCGCGTTGATCTGAAAGAAGATGGCAAAGGGCTGAAGATTGTTCGCCAGAGCCTGCCGTACGGCACTGCCAGTGGCACTCACGGTCTGTACTTCTGCGCCTACTGCGCGCGTCTGCATAACATTGAGCAGCAACTGCTGAGCATGTTTGGCGATACCGATGGTAAGCGTGATGCGATGTTGCGTTTCACCAAACCGGTAACCGGCGGCTATTATTTCGCACCGTCGCTGGACAAGTTGATGGCGCTGTAAGCGTTTCTGATTCATTGATTAAAGGCCAGGCAGTAACATTACTGACTGGCCTTTTTATTACTTTTGCTTTAACGCCGCATACACCTGATCAACTACCCAACCATACGTTGCAATCGGCAGCTGACCGCTTTCGAACATATTGGGATTCTTTTGCGGATCGGCAACCGGCGAATGTGGCTTGTTGCTTAACATCACAATCGCCATATGATTCACCGGATCGATAACGGTCACCGTTCCGGTCCAGCCAGTGTGACCGTAGGTTTGCGGGCTTGCCAGCGTGCCAAACGTCGGCGTCATGGTGGCATTACCATTCACGCGCCAGCCGAGGCCAAAAGTGGCATCTTCCTTAGAGCTGGTGGTGAACATCTTCACCGTTTCCGCACTGAACAGCTGCACATCGCCATAGCCCCCGCCGTTCAGCATCGTTTGCATTAACACCGCAATATCGCCGGTATTGGAAAACAAACCTGCGTGCCCGGAAACGCCGCCCATCGAATAAAAGGCTTTTTCATCGTGCACCTGACCCCAGAGAGTGGAGGTGCGGATATTCGGGAAATGGATCACGCCATCGCGGGTATTGCCGTTCAATTCCGTGGCGGCAATTTGCTGCGGTTTAAAGCCTTTCAGCAGCGGGTTAAATACCGTATGTGTCAGGCCGAGCGGGCGATAAATCGACTCTTCAACATAGCGGTCAAGCGGCTGACCGGTGACCGACTCGACGATAAATCCAAGCAGCATATAATCGACATCACTGTAAATATGCTTGCTGCCGGGCTGATACTCTAGCGGCGTGCGCTTGATCATCTCCAGCGTCTGGCCTTTATCCTGGGAATATAACGCGCCCGCGACCGCTTTATTCGGGTATTGCGGATCTGCCGGGAAACCGCCGCTGTGATGCAGCAGGTCAGAAATCCGCAGGGTGTTTTTGCCTTTAATGGTGTCATTTGGACTATCGGCAAACCCCGGAATATATTTCGCAATCCGATCGTCAGGATGCAGTTTGCCTTCGCTCATCAGCTTTTGCAGGGCGAAGTTCGTGGCGTACATTTTGGTGTTTGAGGCCAGGTCATACAGCGTCCCGGTGGTGGCTTTGACAGGCTGTTCCATCAACACGCTGCCATCGTACTTTTTCGCCGCTCCCCAGGCTTTGCGATACACAATCTGATTATCTTTAATGATCAGCAGGTTTACGCCGGGATAACCGGCGTCCACTTGCTGGCTAATCCAGCGATCCATCTGGTTAAGCCGTTCGACGTTGAACCCTGCTTTCTCTGGCGAACTTTCTGTCAGAACAGGGTATTTTGCGGCGCTGACGCTACAACTAACAGCCAGCAGAGAAAGATAGAGCATTGTCCGTTTCATGATATCAGTCCAGATTGACGTTACGGCAGCCAAAGAGCGTGGTGAAAATAAACCCGCAAACCCATGCCACCAGAATCCCGCCAGCATAAACCGCCATTGCCGGAAGGATGCCTTGTGCGGAAGTCATCAGCGGCAGCGCCACCAGACCAGACGGCCCAAAGGCGCTGTTTAAGCCCATCGGCAGACCCCACCAGGCTATCAGGCCGATAAACAAACCGCCCGCTGCGCCGCCTAAACAGGCGGTAATAAACGGTTTCATGCGGGGCAGGGTGACGCCGTAAATCAACGGTTCACCAACGCCCAGCAGACCGGGAATAATCGCCCCGCGTACCTGACTGCGTAATGCACTGTGCGGTTGCGCCCGCCAGTAGAGTGCCAGCGCCGCGCCCACCTGGCCCGCGCCTGCCATTGAAAGGATGGGAAATAAGCTGTTGAATCCCTGGCTGTCCATTAACGCGAGGTAAACAGGAATAAAGCCCTGATGCACGCCAAATACCACGGCGATCAGGAACAGCCCGGCTAAAACCGCACAACCGAACGGATTACTGTTCAGGTGCATAAACAGCCATGACATACCTTCGAATAACCAGCCACCCAGCGGCATAATGATCAGGTACGCAAGCGTAGCGGTGATCAGCAGGGTGATTAACGAGGTCAGCAGCATGTCGAGATCGTCCGGCATAAAGCGGCGCACCATGCCTTCAATGCGGGCGCAGGCCCACGCGGCAATCAGCACGCCGATAATATTGCCGCGCGGATCGATGGGCAGACCAAAGAAATCGTGAAAACCGGCGTAGTAACCGGTGGTTGCAGCGGGGTTATAACCGAGCAAAAAGAGTGCGGCAATAATTGCGCCATTGACGCCCGTGCCGCCAAATGCCTGGGCGGCGTTATAGCCCACCAGAATCACCAGGAAAGTGAACAAACCTTTGCTGAACACCTTCATAAAATTCAGCGCGTCGGGTAGCGTGCCCTGAGCATCTGCCGGAACGTGCATCACCGTGGCAATTAACGTCGCTATCCCCAGCAGCAGACCGGCGGCAATAAAACCGGGGATCAGCGGCGTGAAGATGGTGGCGAATTTGGCGAGAAATTGTTGCACGCCGGAGGTTTGTTTGGCTTTTAACTGACGTTTGTTCTGGGCGGCGATTTCTGCGGCATCCTGTACCGGTGCCTCGCCCAGCAGCTCGCTCATCGCTTTTGCGGCACGATGCGCTTTACCAGGCCCAAAAACGACCTGCACCTGGTCGCTGGTCAAAATGACGCCCTTCACGCCTTCCAGCGTTTTGATATTGGGATCAACCAGTGAACTGTCATGTACACCCAGACGCAGGCGCGTCATACAGTTACCACAACTGGCGATATTTCCCGGTCCGCCGACACGGGTAAGAATGGTGTTCAGAAGTTCACTGCTGATCTCTTTGGCCATGGGTTATTCCTTGTCTAAAACCTGACGAATAAAGCCGCCGTGTTGATCCAGGCGTTTTTTAGCTTCTGCGGCATCGAGATTTTTCAGCACCATCACAATGGCCGTTTTACAGTTGCGCTCGCAGGCAATTAACGCCGCTTCCGCTTGTTCGGCATTACATCCGGTGGCGTTTTTAACGATATTGACCTGGCGCACATGCAGTTTTTCGTTGGTGGCGACCACATCGACCATCAGGTTGCCGAACACTTTGCCAGATTTAATCATCAGCCCGGTGGAAAGCATATTGAGCACCAGTTTCTGCGCTGTGCCTGCTTTCATTCGCGAAGAACCAGTGACCACTTCGGCACCTACAATCGGTGTAATGGCAAACTCGGCGGTGGTGGAAACGGCACTCCCCGGATTACAGGAAATTCCCACTGTGCGGCAGCCGAGCTGGCGTGCGTATTCCAGTCCGGCAATCACATACGGCGTGCGACCGCTGGCAGCAATGCCAACCACCACATCCTGTGCCGTTAAATTAATATTTTTCAGATCGTTAACACCACCTTCCCGGCTATCTTCAGCGCCTTCCACCGCGTGCTGAATGGCATATTCGCCTCCAGCAATCAAACCAACCACCAGACCCGGTTTCACGCCGTAGGTGGGCGGACATTCGCTGGCATCCAGAATCCCCAGACGACCGGATGTTCCCGCACCGAGATAAATCAGACGACCGCCGCCGCTGACCTGGGCGTGGATAACATCGATCGCCGCGGCGATATCCGGCAGGACGCGCTCAACGGCAAGCGGTACGGTTTTATCTTCATCGTTGATAATCCGGCACATTTCCAGCGTCGATACGCGGTCAATTTCAGCCGAGGCGGTGTTCGAGCCTTCAGTAATCATCTTTTCTAGTTGCATCGGTGGTGACCTTACTATTTACGATCAAATAATTGCAGATGTATGGAATCATATATCCCTAATTGACAGACTTAAAGGAATCATTGAGTCTACACTCGCAGAGTGTGAAGAGCGTCATAAGAACTTAAGCGGAATTTATGCTGCCAGCCCAGGAGAGTGGAAGATGTTGTACCTGACGAAAATAAGCAATGCGGGGAGTGAATTCACCGAAAACGAGCAAAAAATCGCTGACTTTCTGCAGGCCAACGTGAGTGAGCTGCAATCCGTTTCTTCACGGCAGATGGCGAAACAGCTCGGCATTAGCCAGTCGAGCATAGTGAAATTTGCCCAAAAACTCGGCGCGCAAGGATTTACTGAATTGCGTATGGCGTTAATAGGCGAATACAGTGCCAGCCGGGAGAAAACGAATGCCACGGCGCTGCACCTGCACAGTTCGATTACCAGTGATGATTCGCTGGAAGTGATTGCCCGCAAATTGAATCGCGAAAAAGAGCTGGCGCTGGAGCAAACCTGTGCGTTGTTCGACTACGCGCGGCTGCAAAAAATCATTGAGGTCATCAGTAAAGCACCGTTTATCCAGATAACGGGCCTGGGCGGATCGGCGCTGGTGGGGCGCGATCTGTCGTTCAAACTGATGAAAATTGGCTATCGCGTGGCCTGCGAAGCCGACACGCACGTACAAGCCACTGTTTCCCAGGCGTTGAAAAAAGGCGATGTACAAATCGCTATCTCTTACAGCGGCAGTAAAAAAGAGATTGTCTTATGCGCAGAAGCGGCACGAAAGCAGGGGGCAACGGTGATTGCCATTACTTCTCTGGCTGATTCTCCGCTGCGGCGGCTGGCGCATTTCACGCTCGATACCGTTTCCGGTGAAACCGAATGGCGTAGCTCGTCGATGTCTACCCGCACGGCGCAAAATTCTGTTACCGATTTACTGTTTGTTGGTCTTGTGCAACTCAATGATGTGGAGTCATTGAAAATGATTCAGCGCAGCAGTGAGCTAACACAACGCCTGAAATGATGCATAAAGCAGCGACTGGATTGAGATTTTCCTGAATTAGTGAGCTGATCCGCAGCAATATTTTGTTTATCCTGTATTTTCAGAGGGAATGGAGTGTAACGCTCTGTATTAACAAGGAGAGCATTAAAATGGGTAAACTCACGGGCAAGACAGCACTGATTACGGGCGCATTGCAGGGAATTGGCGAAGGAATTGCCAGAACTTTTGCGCGTCATGGCGCAAACCTAATCTTGCTGGATATCTCCCCTGAGATCGAAAAGCTGGCGGACGAACTGTGTGGTCGTGGTCATCGCTGTACGGCGGTTGTCGCCGATGTGCGTGACCCGGCGTCGGTAGCCGCAGCTATCAAACGCGCGAAGGAAAAAGAAGGGCGCATTGATATCCTGGTGAATAACGCAGGCGTTTGTCGTCTGGGCAGTTTCCTCGATATGAGCGATGACGATCGCGATTTCCATATTGACATCAATATTAAAGGCGTATGGAACGTCACGAAGGCGGTGCTGCCGGAGATGATTGCCCGCAAAGATGGTCGCATTGTGATGATGTCTTCGGTCACTGGCGATATGGTGGCCGATCCTGGCGAAACGGCGTACGCCTTAACGAAAGCGGCGATTGTTGGCCTGACAAAATCGCTGGCGGTGGAGTACGCGCAGTCTGGTATTCGCGTTAACGCCATTTGCCCGGGATACGTGCGCACACCAATGGCGGAAAGCATTGCCCGCCAGTCGAACCCGGAAGATCCAGAGTCGGTGCTGACTGAAATGGCGAAAGCAATCCCGATGCGTCGCCTCGCCGATCCGCTGGAAGTCGGCGAACTGGCGGCCTTCCTCGCATCGGATGAATCCAGCTATTTAACCGGTACACAGAATGTGATTGATGGCGGCAGCACACTGCCGGAGACGGTTAGCGTCGGTATCTGATTCACCTCTGTTTCCTCCCTGCATTTGTGGGGAGGATTTCGTTTTAAACCCGGTTCTTATTCCCTTTTCAACTTCCAAATCACCAAACGGTATATAAAACCGTTACTCCTTTCACGTCCGTTATAAATATGATGGCTATTAGAAAGTCATTAAATTTATAAGGGTGCGCAATGGCCGTTAACTTACTGAAAAAGAACTCACTCGCGCTGGTCGCTTCTCTGCTGCTGGCGGGCCATGTACAGGCAACGGAACTGCTGAACAGTTCTTATGACGTCTCCCGCGAGCTGTTTGCCGCCCTGAATCCGCCGTTTGAGCAACAATGGGCAAAAGATAACGGCGGCGACAAACTGACGATAAAACAATCTCATGCCGGGTCATCAAAACAGGCGCTGGCGATTTTACAGGGCTTAAAAGCCGACGTTGTCACTTATAACCAGGTGACCGACGTACAAATCCTGCACGATAAAGGCAAGCTGATCCCGGCCGACTGGCAGTCGCGCCTGCCGAATAATAGCTCGCCGTTCTACTCCACCATGGGCTTCCTGGTGCGTAAGGGTAACCCGAAGAATATCCACGATTGGAACGACCTGGTGCGCTCCGACGTGAAGCTGATTTTCCCGAACCCGAAAACGTCGGGTAACGCGCGTTATACCTATCTGGCGGCATGGGGCGCAGCGGATAAAGCTGACGGTGGCGATAAAGCCAAAACCGAACAGTTTATGACCCAGTTCCTGAAAAACGTTGAAGTGTTCGATACCGGCGGTCGTGGCGCAACCACCACTTTTGCCGAGCGTGGCCTGGGCGATGTGCTGATTAGCTTCGAATCGGAAGTGAACAACATCCGTAAACAGTATGAAGCGCAGGGCTTTGAAGTGGTGATTCCGAAAACCAACATTCTGGCGGAATTCCCGGTGGCGTGGGTTGATAAAAACGTGCAGGCCAACGGTACGGAAAAAGCCGCCAAAGCCTATCTGAACTGGCTCTATAGCCCGCAGGCGCAAACCATCATCACCGACTATTACTACCGCGTGAATAACCCGGAGGTGATGGACAAACTGAAAGACAAATTCCCGCAGACCGAGCTGTTCCGCGTGGAAGACAAATTTGGCTCCTGGCCGGAAGTGATGAAAACCCACTTCACCAGCGGCGGCGAGTTAGACAAGCTGTTAGCGGCGGGGCGTAACTGATGTTTGCTGTCTCCTCCAGACGCGTGCTGCCGGGCTTTACCTTAAGCCTCGGCACCAGTCTGCTGTTTGTGTGCCTGATTTTGCTGCTGCCGCTCTCCGCGCTGGTGATGCAACTGGCCCAGATGAGCTGGGCGCAGTACTGGGAGGTGATCACCAACCCGCAGGTGGTCGCGGCCTACAAAGTAACGCTGCTGTCGGCGTTTGTGGCATCGATTTTTAACGGCGTTTTCGGTCTGCTGATGGCGTGGATCCTAACCCGCTATCGCTTCCCAGGCCGCACGCTGCTTGATGCGCTGATGGATTTACCCTTTGCGCTGCCAACGGCTGTCGCCGGTTTAACGCTGGCCTCGCTCTTTTCCGTAAACGGTTTTTACGGTGAATGGCTGGCGAAGTTTGATATCAAAGTCACCTATACATGGCTGGGGATTGCGGTGGCGATGGCCTTTACCAGCATTCCGTTTGTGGTGCGTACCGTGCAGCCGGTGCTGGAAGAGTTAGGCCCGGAATATGAAGAAGCGGCGGAAACGCTTGGTGCAACGCGCTGGCAGAGTTTCTGCAAAGTGGTGCTGCCGGAGCTTTCTCCGGCGCTGGTGGCGGGCGTGGCGCTGTCGTTTACCCGTAGTCTTGGTGAATTTGGCGCGGTGATTTTTATCGCCGGAAATATCGCGTGGAAGACGGAAGTGACGTCGCTGATGATTTTTGTGCGCTTGCAGGAGTTTGATTACCCGGCGGCGAGCGCGATTGCTTCGGTGATCCTCGCGGCATCCCTGATACTGCTGTTCTCAATTAACACTCTGCAAAGTCGCTTTGGTCGGCGTGTGGTAGGTCATTAATGGCGGAAGTGACACAATTGAAGCGTTATGACGCGCGCCCGATTAACTGGGGCAAATGGTTTCTGATTGGCATCGGGATGCTGGTATCGGCGTTCATCCTGCTGGTGCCGATGATTTATATCTTCGTACAGGCGTTCAGCAAAGGGCTGATGCCTGTTTTACAGAATCTGGCCGATCCGGATATGCTGCACGCCATCTGGCTGACGGTGATGATCGCGCTGATTGCCGTACCGGTAAACCTGGTGTTCGGTATTCTACTGGCGTGGCTGGTGACGCGCTTTAACTTCCCCGGACGCCAGTTGCTGCTGACGCTGCTGGACATTCCGTTTGCCGTGTCGCCGGTGGTTGCCGGTCTGGTGTATTTGCTGTTCTACGGCTCTAACGGCCCGCTCGGCGGTTGGCTCGACGAGCATAACCTGCAAATTATGTTCTCCTGGCCGGGAATGGTGCTGGTCACCATCTTCGTGACGTGTCCGTTTGTGGTGCGCGAACTGGTGCCGGTGATGTTAAGCCAGGGCAGCCAGGAAGACGAAGCGGCGATTTTGCTTGGCGCGTCCGGCTGGCAGATGTTCCGTCGCGTCACATTACCGAACATCCGCTGGGCGCTGCTTTATGGCGTGGTGTTGACCAACGCCCGCGCAATTGGCGAGTTTGGCGCGGTGTCGGTGGTTTCCGGCTCGATTCGCGGCGAAACCCTGTCGCTGCCGTTACAGATTGAATTGCTGGAGCAGGACTACAACACCGTCGGCTCCTTTACCGCTGCGGCGCTGTTAACGCTGATGGCGATTATCACCCTGTTTTTAAAAAGTATGTTGCAGTGGCGCCTGGAGAATCAGGAAAAACGCGCACAGCAGGAGGAACATCATGAGCATTGAGATTGCCAATATTAAGAAGTCGTTTGGTCGCACCCAGGTGCTGAACGATATCTCACTGGATATTCCTTCAGGTCAGATGGTCGCGTTGCTGGGGCCGTCCGGTTCCGGGAAAACCACGCTGCTGCGCATTATCGCCGGGCTGGAGCATCAAACCAGCGGGCATATTCGCTTCCACGGCACCGACGTCAGCCGCCTGCACGCGCGCGATCGCAAGGTCGGTTTCGTGTTCCAGCATTACGCGCTGTTCCGCCATATGACGGTGTTCGACAATATCGCTTTTGGCCTGACGGTGCTGCCACGTCGCGAGCGCCCGAATGCCGCAGCCATCAAAGCGAAAGTGACAAAATTGCTGGAGATGGTGCAGCTTGCTCATCTGGCAGATCGTTATCCGGCACAGCTTTCCGGCGGCCAGAAACAGCGCGTGGCGCTGGCGCGCGCGCTGGCTGTAGAACCGCAAATTCTGCTGCTTGATGAACCGTTTGGCGCGCTGGATGCGCAGGTGCGTAAAGAGCTGCGTCGCTGGCTGCGTCAACTGCATGAAGAGCTGAAATTCACCAGCGTGTTCGTGACCCACGACCAGGAAGAGGCGACCGAAGTAGCCGATCGTGTAGTGGTGATGAGTCAGGGGAATATTGAACAGGCTGATGCGCCGAATCAGGTATGGCGCGAACCAGCGACCCGTTTTGTACTCGAATTTATGGGCGAAGTGAACCGCCTGCAGGGAACCATTCGCGGCGGGCAGTTCCATGTTGGCGCGCATCGCTGGCCGCTGGGCTACACACCTGCGTATCAGGGTCCGGTGGATCTCTTCCTGCGCCCGTGGGAAGTGGATATCAGCCGCCGTACCAGTCTCGATTCGCCGCTGCCGGTACAGGTACTGGAAGCCAGCCCGAAAGGTCACTACACCCAATTAGTGGTGCAGCCGCTGGGGTGGTACAACGAACCGCTGACGGTCGTGATGCATGGCGACGATGCCCCGCAGCGTGGCGAGCGTTTATTCGTTGGTCTGCAACATGCGCGGCTGTATAACGGCGACGAGCGTATCGAAACCCGAGATGAGGAACTTGCTCTCGCACAAAGCGCCTGATAGGTTGAGTGAATGTTAAACGCCCGGAGGCGCTTCCCGCGATCCGGGCTTTTTAATGGCAAGGTTTGTAACCTGTAGACCTGATAAGACGCGCAAGCGTCGCATCAGGCAACACCACGTATGGATAGAGATCGTGAGTACATTAGAACAAACAATAGGCAATACGCCTCTGGTGAAGTTGCAGCGAATGGGGCCGGATAACGGCAGTGAAGTGTGGTTAAAACTGGAAGGCAATAACCCGGCAGGTTCGGTGAAAGATCGTGCGGCACTTTCGATGATCGTCGAGGCGGAAAAGCGCGGGGAAATTAAACCGGGTGATGTCTTAATCGAAGCCACCAGTGGTAACACCGGCATTGCGCTGGCAATGATTGCCGCGCTGAAAGGCTATCGCATGAAATTGCTGATGCCCGACAACATGAGCCAGGAACGCCGTGCGGCGATGCGTGCTTATGGTGCGGAACTGATTCTTGTCACCAAAGAGCAGGGCATGGAAGGTGCGCGCGATCTGGCGCTGGAGATGGCGAATCGTGGCGAAGGAAAGCTGCTCGATCAGTTTAATAATCCCGATAACCCTTACGCCCATTACACCACTACCGGGCCGGAAATCTGGCAGCAAACCGGCGGGCGCATTACCCATTTTGTCTCCAGCATGGGAACAACCGGCACTATCACCGGCGTTTCACGCTTTATGCGCGAACAATCCAAACCAGTAACGATTGTTGGCCTGCAGCCGGAAGAAGGCAGCAGTATTCCCGGCATTCGCCGCTGGCCTGCGGAATATCTGCCGGGGATTTTCAACGCTTCTCTGGTGGATGAGGTGCTGGATATTCATCAGCGCGATGCAGAAAACACCATGCGCGAACTGGCAGTGCGGGAAGGAATATTCTGTGGCGTCAGCTCCGGCGGCGCGGTTGCCGGAGCACTGCGGGTGGCAAAAGCTAACCCTGGTGCGGTGGTGGTAGCGATCATCTGCGATCGTGGCGATCGCTACCTTTCCACCGGGGTGTTTGGGGAAGAGCATTTTAGCCAGGGGGCGGGGATTTAAGATTATTGCGCAGGCACCGTTTTATCCGTCTGCGCAATTAGCGCATGTAAAAAAGGCTGTGCGTTCTCATCGCTCTTACCGGGGATCTTCACAATATACGGCTTCCCGGTAATCGATGACGACGAAGCAACCTTATCAATAAACTGCTCGGCAGTGTCAATGCGGTTACGGGTATTGCCCAGCTTCAGACGCAGATGAGAAACCGCTTCATCGCAGGTATGTTCATCACCGTTGCGCACAAATATCAAATCCTTTTTCTGTGCTAATCCCTCCAGCATGGCGTTGATGCGGGCTTCTTCATGGGCAGTTAACTTCGCGTAAGCGGGGAGTGTCATTAGTAGTGTAATGACCAGACAAATGATTTTCTTCATTGAATTACCTTATCCTTGTTTTGTGATAGCCGATTTGACTGCCAGAATCAGGTAAAGTTTCGGTTGGAATACGATGAGGATCATCGGCAAGGAGAAAAAATTAAATGAGTAGTTTGTTGTTGTTTAACGATAAGAGCAGGGCGCTGCAGGCGGATATCGTCGCCGTGCAGTCGCAGGTGGTTTACGGCAGCGTGGGCAACAGCATTGCCGTGCCTGCTATCAAACAGAACGGTCTGAATGTTTTTGCCGTGCCGACGGTATTGCTGAGCAATACGCCGCATTATGACACTTTCTACGGTGGTGCGATTCCGGATGAATGGTTTAGCGGTTATTTGCGTGCGCTTCAGGAGCGTGATGCGCTGCGCCAGCTGCGCGCTGTAACCACGGGCTATATGGGAACGGCATCGCAAATCAAAATCCTTGCCGAGTGGCTGACTGCGCTACGCAAAGACCATCCTGACCTATTGATCATGGTCGATCCGGTGATTGGCGATATTGATAGCGGAATTTATGTCAAACCTGACCTTCCCGAGGCGTATCGACAATATTTACTGCCGCTGGCGCAGGGAATTACCCCCAATATCTTTGAGCTGGAAATCCTGACCGGTAAAAATTGCCGCGATCTCGACAGTGCCATTGCTGCCGCAAAAAGTCTGCTTTCAGACACATTAAAATGGGTGGTGATTACCAGCGCCTCCGGTAATGAAGAAAATCAGGAGATGCAGGTGGTGGTGGTCAGTGCCGACAGCGTGAATGTCATTTCCCATTCACGGGTAAAAACCGACCTGAAAGGGACTGGCGACCTGTTTTGTGCTCAGCTTATCAGTGGTTTGCTGAAAGGGAAGGCGTTAAACGATGCGGTGCACCGTGCGGGGTTGCGCGTACTGGAAGTGATGCGCTACACCCAGCAGCATGAGAGCGATGAATTGATTTTGCCGCCGCTGGCGGAAGCATAAAAAATGGCGCCGATGGGCGCCATTTTTCACTGCGGCAAGAATTACTTCTTGATGCGGATAACCGGGGTTTCACCCACGGTTACGCTACCGGACAGTTTGATCAGTTCTTTGATTTCGTCCATGTTGGAGATAACAACCGGAGTCAGGGTAGACTTGGCTTTCTCTTCCAGTAGCGGCAGATCAAATTCAATGACAGTATCGCCAACTTTCACGCGCTGACCTTCTTCAGCAATACGCTTGAAGCCTTCGCCTTTCAGTTCAACGGTGTCGATACCGAAGTGGACGAACAGTTCAACGCCGCTATCAGATTCGATAGAGAACGCGTGATTGGTTTCAAAGATTTTACCAATGGTACCGTCTACAGGCGCGACCATTTTGTTACCCGTTGGTTTGATAGCAATACCATCACCAACGATTTTTTCCGCAAAAACGACATCCGGCACGTCTTCGATATTGACGATCTCGCCAGAGAGCGGAGCAATGATCTCAATAGTTCCGGTATCCTTCTTGTCGTCGGAAACCAGAGATTTCAGTTTATCGAACAAACCCATGATCTTCTCCTAAGCAGTAAATTGGGCCGCATCTCGTGGATTAGCAGATTGTTTTTTCTTCAATGAACTTGTTAACCAGCGTCATTAACTCGTCCGTTGTCGGTTGAGCAAGAGCCTGCTCTGCTAACACCTTCGCATCTTCGAAGTTCGTGTTACGGATAATCTTCTTAATGCGCGGGATAGAAATGGCGCTCATAGAGAATTCGTCCAGACCCATCCCCAGCAACAGAAGTGTAGCACGTTCATCGCCAGCAAGCTCACCACACATGCCAGTCCATTTGCCTTCAGCATGAGAAGCATCAATAACTTGCTTGATCAAGTTCAGCACGGACGGTGACATTGGCTGGTAAAGGTGTGAAATCATATCATTACCACGGTCAACTGCCAGAGTGTACTGCGTTAAATCATTGGTGCCGATACTAAAGAAATCAACTTCTTTGGCTAAATGACGTGCAATTGTTGCGGCAGCCGGTGTTTCCACCATTACGCCGATTTCAATTGACTCGTCAAACGCTTTACCTTCGTCGCGCAGTTCCTGTTTGTAGATTTCGATCTCTTTGCGCAGTGCACGCACTTCTTCAACAGAGATGATCATCGGGAACATAATGCGCAATTTACCGAAAGCCGAGGCACGCAGGATAGCGCGGAGCTGATCGCGCAGGATCTCTTTACGATCCATCGCGATACGGATAGCGCGCCAGCCGAGGAACGGGTTCTCTTCTTTCGGGAAGTTCATGTATGGCAGCTCTTTGTCGCCGCCGATGTCCATGGTACGAACGATAACCGCCTGCGAGCCACACGCTTCAGCTACTGCTTTGTAAGCAGCAAACTGTTCTTCTTCAGTGGGCAGCGCGTCGCGGTCCATGAACAGGAACTCAGTACGATACAGACCAACGCCTTCAGCGCCGTTACGCTCTGCACCTTCAACGTCACGAACCGTACCAATGTTAGCGCACACTTCTACCTGGTGACCGTCCAGCGTAATAGCTGGCAGATCTTTCAGTTTAGCAAGCTCTGCTTTTTCAGAAGCCACTTGCTCCTGAACAGCGCGCATTTTATCAATAACTTCGTTGGTTGGATTGACGTAAACCTGATTATTTACGGCATCCAGAATCAGATAGTCGTCATTTTTCACCTGAGAGGTGACGCTACCGGTACCCACGATAGCAGGCAGTTCCAGAGAACGCGCCATGATAGAGGTGTGGGAAGTACGGCCACCCGCGTCGGTGATGAAACCCAGCACCTTCTTCAGGTTCAGCTGTGCGGTTTCGGACGGCGTCAGGTCAGCGGCAACCAGAATGACTTCATCCTGAATGGCGCTCAGGTCGATAATCTTCAGGCCCAGGATGTTGCGCAGCAGGCGCTTACCGATATCACGTACGTCAGCCGCACGTTCTTTCAGGTATTCATCATCCAGCTCTTCCAGGGCAGAAGCCTGACCTTCGATAACTTCATGAGCAGCTGCGTCAGCTGTCATGTGCTTATCTTTAATCAGGGCTATGATTTCCTGCTCCAGCTCCTCATCTTCGAGCAGCATAATATGCCCTTCAAAGATGGCTTCTTTTTCTTCACCGAACGTTTCACCAGCTTTCGTTTTGATCGTTTCCAGCTGGGCTGATGCCTTGGCACGACCGCTCAGAAAACGTTCAACTTCCTGATCAACCTGGTCGGCAGAAATTTTTTTCCGGTCAATGACAATTTCGTCTTCTTTCAGAAGCAGAGCTTTACCGAAAGCGATACCCGGGGATGCTAAAATGCCTGAAATCATAACCCTACCTTACTTGTGACTGATTTTTAAAAGAACCCGGGAAATTACTCGAGTTCCGCCATCAGTTTAACCAGATGTTCAACCGCTTTCTGCTCGTCTTCGCCTTCTGCGGAGATAGTCACAACGGTACCTTGAGTCAGGCCCAGAGTCTGCAGTTTAAACAGGCTTTTCGCGCTGGCGCTTTTGCCGTTGGAAGTCACAGTAATTTCAGAAGTGAAGCCCTTAGCTTCTTTTACAAACTGGGCAGCAGGGCGGGTGTGCAGACCGTTCGGAGCGGTAATGGTAACTTCTTGCTGGAACATTGTATTTCCCCAACTTATAGGTTTAGTGTTGTGGAACTAAAGTCTAGCCTGGCGGTTCGACTTTAGCCTGTATTGTTAGCGCCAGTTTTTAACAGACGCGACGCACGAAGAGCGCAATACAGTCCATTGCTGGCGGGTGTTGACCGCTGACGTTTCGTACGTCATTAAACATTATGCCGCTAAAGGAAGAATTGAACCAAATCATAAAATCGATTCAGCTTTGGCTTTTCCTGTAACGATTAATTTCGCGCATCAAAATAATTAGTCTGGTTAAATACCAGTTCCGACAGGCTGAATCAATGCCAGGAGGGGCGAAAGTTTGAAGCAGGCCACAAAAAAGCACCTAAAAAGGTGCTTTTTTACGCATTTTTAACAAGCTGGCATTACTGTTGCAGTTCTTTCTCAGTGAAGAGATCGGCAAACAATGCGGTGCTTAAATAACGCTCACCCGATGACGGTAGAATAACCACAATATTCTTGTTGGTAAAGCTTTCATCTTCTTGTAGTTTCAACGCCGCAGCAACAGCTGCTCCAGAAGAGATACCTGCAAGAATACCTTCTTCTTCCATCAGACGACGCGCGGTAGAAATCGCTTCTTCATTGGTGATGCCAATGACTTTATCGACCAGCTTGAGATCGAGGTTAGCTGGGATAAAACCAGCGCCAATACCCTGAATTTTATGCGGGCCAGGTTTAATCTCTTCACCAGCCAGTGCCTGGGCGATAACTGGAGAATCGGTTGGCTCAACGGCGACAGAGATAAGATCGGTCTTGCCTTTGGTGCCTTTAATGTAGCGGCTGACGCCAGTCAGCGTACCGCCAGTCCCAACGCCAGCAATAAATACATCAACCTGACCGTCGGTATCTTCCCAGATCTCCGGACCGGTGGTTTTTTCGTGAATTTCAGGGTTTGCCGGATTGCTGAATTGTTGCAGCAGCAGGTATTTCTCTGGATTGCTGGCGACAATTTCTTCTGCTTTTTGGATTGCGCCTTTCATGCCTTTAGCACCTTCCGTCAGCACCAGGTTTGCACCTAACGCTTTCAGCAGCTTGCGGCGTTCAATACTCATGGTTTCTGGCATGGTCAGGGTGAGTTTGTAACCGCGAGCGGCAGCTACATAGGCCAGTGCAATCCCGGTATTACCGCTGGTTGGTTCAACCAGTTCAACGCCTGGTTTCAGCACGCCGCGCTTTTCGGCATCCCAAATCATGTTGGCACCGATACGGCACTTAACGCTGAAGCTGGGGTTACGAGATTCCACCTTCGCCAGAATGCGTCCGTTACCGATGCGATTCAGGCGAACCAGCGGCGTGTGACCGATAGTCAGCGAGTTATCTTCAAAAATCTTACTCATGGCCTGTCCTTAACTGTATGAAATTGGGATACAACAGGTAGCATACCCGCTCAGAGAATATGCGGAAGTAAGGATTTAGCATATCTATATACAGAAGGGAAATAATGACATGCAAGATGGAATAAGGGGCGGCATAAGCCACCCCTGTTTCACACAAACGGTTTACAAAATAACCGGTAGATTGTTACCGCCACATCGCGTGTTTATCGCGATAGCAATCGACCCACATCGCCGTCGCGCCACAAACGGCAACGGGCATGATGAACAGATTAAGCAGCGGGATCATCGTAAACAGGCTGGTTAAAGCACCAAACTGCATATTGGTGATTTTGCGTGTGCGCAGGGCGGTGCGCATCTCTTTAAACGGCACTTTGTGGTTATCGAAGGGGTAATCGCAATACTGGATGGCTAACATCCAGGCGCTAAACAGGAACCACAGTACCGGCGCGACGGTTTGCCCAATACCAGGGATTAAGTAAAGAATTAGCAATACAATTGCGCGCGGCAGATACCAGGCAAATTTTTGCCATTCGCGTTTCATGATTCGCGGCACATCTTTCATGATACCGAAAATCCCGGTATCTGGCGGTGTAGCGCCAGTCAATCGTGCTTCCAGTTGTTCAGCCAATAAACCGTTAAACGGAGCGGCAATCCAGTTAGCAATCGTGGAGAAGAAATAGCCAAACACTAACAGCACAGAGATGACAGCCAGAGGCCACAACAGATAACTCAGCCATTGTAGCCAGTCCGGAACGTAACTCATGAGAGTCGGGATCCAGACATCGAGCTGTGTAAAGAGCCACCAGAATGCGCCCCCCATCAACAAAATATTGACCAGCAGCGGTAAAATAACGAAACGCCGAATCCCAGGTTGCGAGACGAGCTTCCAGCCTTGCGCAAAATAGTAAAAACCGCTGCGTGGGGCAGATGTGAATGATGAAACCATAATCAGGATGAGCTCCTTTTGACCAATCCCAGGAAAATTCTGCGTATTTTACCGGGTAATTGCGCAATGGACAGTTAGGATATGTTCGAAAAAACAGCAAAAAGCACGATTTCATCTATCTTTGTGCTGTGAAAGTTAATAGTGCACTTGCACTTGAGGTAATCGGCAAATACTCTTAGTGAGTAAATGTTTGCCGTGGTGGCAAGGTGTTAGAACAACAGAGAATATAATGATGCAGGATTTGCGTCTGATATTAATCATTGTTGGCGCGATCGCCATAATCGCTTTACTGGTACATGGTTTCTGGACCAGCCGTAAAGAACGATCTTCTATGTTCCGCGATCGGCCATTAAAACGAATGAAGTCAAAACGTGACGACGATTCTTATGACGAGGATGTCGAAGATGATGAGGGCGTTGGTGAGGTTCGTGTTCACCGCGTGAATCATGCCCCGGCTAACGCTCAGGAGCATGAGGCTGCTCGTCCGTCGCCGCAACACCAGTACCAACCGCCTTATGCGTCTGCGCAGCCGCGTCAACCGGTCCAGCAGCCGCCTGAAGCGCAGGTACCGCCGCAACATGCTCCGCGTCCAGCGCAGCCGGTGCAGCAGCCTGCCTATCAGCCGCAGCCTGAACAGCCGTTGCAGCAGCCAGTTTCGCCACAGGTCGCGCCAGCGCCGCAGCCTGTGCATTCAGCACCGCAACCGGCACAACAGGCTTTCCAGCCTGCAGAACCCGTAGCGGCACCACAGCCTGAGCCTGTAGCGGAACCGGCTCCAGTTATGGATAAACCGAAGCGCAAAGAAGCGGTGATTATCATGAACGTCGCGGCGCATCACGGTAGCGAGCTAAACGGTGAACTGCTTCTTAACAGCATTCAACAAGCGGGCTTCATTTTTGGCGATATGAATATTTACCATCGTCATCTTAGCCCGGATGGCAGCGGCCCGGCGTTATTCAGCCTGGCGAATATGGTGAAACCGGGAACCTTTGATCCTGAAATGAAGGATTTCACTACTCCGGGTGTCACCATCTTTATGCAGGTACCGTCTTACGGTGACGAGCTGCAGAACTTCAAGCTGATGCTGCAATCTGCGCAGCATATTGCCGATGAAGTGGGCGGTGTCGTGCTTGACGATCAGCGCCGTATGATGACTCCGCAGAAATTGCGCGAGTACCAGGACATCATCCGCGAAGTCAAAGACGCCAACGCCTGATACACTTAAGGCAAATTAACTCCTCTTCGAACCCCCGCTTGTCGGGGGTTTTTAGCATTGATGGTGCGATATGGAATCAATCGAACAACAACTGACAGAACTGCGAACGACGCTTCGCCATCATGAATATCTTTATCATGTGATGGATGCGCCGGAAATTCCCGACGCTGAATACGACAGGCTGATGCGCGAACTGCGCGAGCTGGAAACCAAACATCCAGAACTGATTACGCCTGATTCGCCTACCCAACGTGTAGGCGCTGCGCCGCTGGCGGCTTTCAGCCAGATACGCCATGAAGTACCAATGCTGTCACTGGATAACGTTTTTGATGAAGAAAGCTTTCTTGCTTTCAACAAACGTGTGCAGGACCGTCTGAAAAACAACGAGAAAGTCACCTGGTGCTGTGAGCTGAAGCTGGATGGCCTTGCCGTCAGTATTCTGTATGAAAATGGCGTTTTAGTCAGTGCCGCGACCCGTGGCGATGGCACCACCGGGGAAGATATCACGTCTAATGTGCGTACTATTCGCGCTATTCCGCTGAAGCTGCACGGAGAGAATATCCCGGCGCGTCTGGAAGTGCGTGGTGAAGTGTTCCTGCCGCAGGCGGGGTTCGAAAAGATTAACGAAGATGCGCGACGCACGGGCGGGAAAGTTTTTGCTAACCCACGTAATGCGGCAGCTGGTTCACTGCGTCAGCTTGATCCGCGTATTACAGCGAAGCGACCGCTCACTTTTTTCTGCTATGGCGTTGGTGTTCTGGAAGGTGGCGAGCTGCCGGATACTCATCTTGGCCGTTTACTGCAATTTAAAAAGTGGGGGTTGCCGGTCAGCGATCGGGTAACGCTTTGTGAATCGGCGGAAGAAGTGCTGGCGTTCTATCACAAAGTGGAAGAAGACCGCCCGACGCTGGGCTTTGATATCGACGGCGTGGTGATTAAGGTCAACTCACTGGAACAGCAGGAGCAGCTTGGCTTTGTCGCGCGTGCCCCGCGCTGGGCGGTAGCGTTTAAATTCCCGGCGCAGGAGCAGATGACCTTTGTGCGTGACGTCGAGTTTCAGGTTGGGCGTACTGGCGCGATTACGCCTGTTGCGCGTCTGGAACCTGTCCATGTTGCTGGCGTGCTGGTGAGTAACGCAACCTTACACAATGCGGATGAAATCGAACGTCTTGGTTTACGCATTGGCGATAAAGTGGTGATTCGCCGCGCTGGCGACGTGATCCCGCAGGTGGTTAACGTCGTGCTTTCTGAACGCCCGGAAGATACCCGTGAGGTTGTATTCCCGACGCATTGTCCGGTATGTGGTTCTGACGTTGAGCGTGTGGAAGGTGAAGCGGTTGCCCGCTGTACCGGTGGCCTGATTTGCGGAGCGCAGCGTAAAGAGTCGCTGAAACACTTTGTTTCCCGCCGTGCGATGGATGTTGACGGAATGGGCGACAAAATCATCGATCAGCTGGTTGAAAAAGAATATGTCCATACTCCGGCAGATCTGTTCAAACTCACCGCAGGCAAACTGACCGGACTGGAGCGTATGGGGCCAAAATCGGCACAAAACGTGGTTAACGCGCTAGAAAAAGCGAAAGAAACCACCTTTGCTCGCTTCCTCTATGCACTTGGCATCCGTGAAGTCGGCGAGGCCACCGCAGCAGGTCTGGCGGCATATTTCGGCACGCTGGAAGCGCTGGAAGCCGCTTCGATTGAAGAGCTGCAAAAGGTGCCTGATGTTGGCATTGTCGTTGCATCCCACGTTCACAACTTCTTTGCCGAAGAAAGCAACCGCAATGTCATCAGCGAGCTGTTGGCGGAAGGTGTTCACTGGCCTGCGCCGATCGTTATCAACGCGGAAGAGATTGACAGCCCGTTTGCTGGTAAAACCGTGGTGCTTACGGGCAGCTTAAGCCAGATGTCGCGTGATGACGCTAAAGCTCGACTGGTTGAACTGGGCGCGAAAGTCGCGGGCAGCGTGTCGAAGAAAACCGATCTGGTGATTGCCGGAGAAGCGGCAGGTTCTAAACTGGCGAAAGCGCAGGAACTGGGCATTGAAGTCATCGACGAAGCGGAAATGCTGCGTTTGCTGGGTAGCTGAGATGGAAAAAGAGCAGCTGATTGAAATAGCCAATACGATAATGCCGTTTGGCAAATATAAAGGGCGTCGCTTAATCGACCTGCCGGAGGAGTATCTGCTGTGGTTTGCCCGCAAAGATGAATTCCCGGCAGGGAAGCTCGGTGAGCTAATGCAAATCACGCTGCTGATTAAAACCGAGGGGCTGACGCAACTGGTCCAGCCCCTGAAGCGTCCGCTTTAAGCTTTATCGGCGCTGCTTTCCTGCTGTGCCTGTAACTGTTCGGTCTGGCGTTTGTATCGACGCGCCAGCACCGCACAGACCATCAATTGGATCTGATGGAAAATCATTAGGGGCAGCACCATCATACCGATCACCGATGTGGGGAACAGAATGTTTGCCATCGGGATGCCATTTGCCAGACTCTTTTTCGAACCACAAAAGACGATAGTAATTTCATCTGCCTTATTGAAGCCCAGTCGGCGTGCCATAAAGACGTTAACTACAATCACGATAGCCAGAAGAACGCAGCTGACCACCACGATAAACAGCAATGATCCCCAGCCAACTTTATGCCAGATACCATTAACGACGGCTTCGCTGAACGCTGTATAAACCACCAACAGAATGGACGTCTGGTCAGTTTTCGCAATCCATTTTTTATTGCGCGACACCCAGTCACCAATCCACGGCCGGGAAAGATGCCCCAACACAAACGGCAGCAGCAGTTGCAGCATAATTTTACCGACCTGCTCAAGGCTGCCCCCTGCACCGTGAACATTCATCACCAGACCAACCAGCAATGGTGAAAGGAAAATCCCCAGCAGGCTGGATGCTGACGCAGAACAAACCGCCGCCGCGACGTTACCGCCCGCCATTGACGTGAAGGCGATTGCAGACTGCACGGTAGCCGGGAGAATGCACAAGTAGAGAAAACCGGAGTAGAGCATCGGGTCGACATTTACCGGTTTCCACCAGGCAAACATTACACCCAGAATCGGAAACAGCACGAAGGTGCTGCAAATTACCCACAAATGCAGTCGCCAGTGACCACCGCCAGCAATAATCGCCTCACGCGACAACTTCGCGCCGTGCATAAAGAACAGCAGGGCAATCGCTGCGGTGGTCAGATTTTCAAAGAAGGGGACGAAATCGCCTCTGGCCGGAAAGAAAGAGGCCAGCAACACCACCGTGATCAGGGTTAAGGTGAAAGGATCGAGGATACGAAAAAGTTTCATAAAGACTCCAGATGATCGATGGTTCTATTGTGCTTCTTCCAGTTTGAGAAATAAAATTGATTTATTGCATCCATTCATGAAGAAAACAGATGAATTATTCTTTAAAACAATTAAAGGTTTTCGTCACAGTAGCGCAGGAGAAAAGTTTTAGTCGTGCAGGAGAGCGTATCGGCCTGAGCCAGTCGGCAGTGAGTCACAGTGTGAAGGAACTGGAAAATCATACTGGTGTTCGCCTGCTGGACAGAACCACGCGTGAAGTGGTGCTTACAGATGCAGGGCAGCAGCTGGCTTTGCGTCTTGAGCGACTGCTGGATGAACTGAACAGCACGTTGCGCGATACCGGGCGTATGGGGCAACAACTGAGCGGAAAAGTTCGGGTCGCTGCCAGCCAGACCATTTCCGCGCATCTTATTCCGCAATGCATTGCTGAAAGCCATCGCCGCTATCCAGATATTCAGTTTGTCCTGCACGATCGTCCGCAGCAGTGGGTGATGGAAAGTATTCGCCAGGGAGATGTCGACTTTGGCATCGTCATCGATCCAGGCCCAGTGGGCGATCTGCAATGTGAAGCGATTCTTTCCGAGCCTTTCTTTCTGCTTTGCCATCGCGATAGCGCTTTGGCCGTCGAAGATTATGTACCCTGGCAGGCATTACAGGGAGCGAAATTGGTGTTGCAGGATTACGCGTCAGGCAGCCGACCGCTGATTGACGCAGCGCTGGCGCGCAATGGTATTCAGGCGAATATTGTGCAGGAGATTGGACATCCGGCGACGCTGTTCCCGATGGTAGCCGCAGGCATCGGCATCAGTATTCTTCCCGCACTGGCGCTACCATTGCCTGAAGGTAGCCCACTGGTGGTAAAGCGCATTACGCCGGTTGTTGAACGCCAGTTGATGCTGGTGCGCAGGAAGAACCGTTCACTTTCCACCGCCGCTGAAGCGTTATGGGACGTGGTACGAGACCAGGGCAATGCGCTAATGGCTGGTCGGGAAGGGGATCCGTTGTATCAGATATAGAGTGAATTCATACTGCCGGGAGCCCCGGCAGTAATCAATCAGAAGTTAAATTTGATGGAGTAGATTATCGCATCCTGGTAAAAATCTTCGCCCAGTTTGTCATCCGCATATCGATACTGAATCCCCGTAGTAATGTGTGATGTTGCATTCCACCACAGTGCAACTGCGCCATTCAGCCCTTCTTTACCGCCATTACCCGCTGCATAGGTAGCGTCACGGTCAAACTCGTACTCGTTCCAGTTGGTAAGAGTGAATTTCTCGCTGCCCAGCATAAAGTTGTAACCTGCAACCCAGCCGGCGACATAGCCGTTGTCGCCAGTGTAATAGGTTTGATCTGTATAACGCTTAGCAAAGAACGGTTTGAACCACCAACCGCTGCCGGTGAAATTGTAGCCGATACCGTACAGGAACATATCGTCGTGGAAATTCACGCGATTCGCAGAACCGTAGGTGCCATACGCATGCAAGTAGAGATTAAATCCGGTGTCACCCAGGTAAATACGGTTGGTATTTTTAAAGGTATAACGCTGCTCGCTACCTGGTTTATTATGGCGACCGTTATAGAAGTTTTCCCAGTCGAAGAACCCGTACATTTCTCCCCAACTAAAGTTAGCGCCACCTTCAAATTCAAGATAACCAAAATCATCTTTGTGTGATTTGGTCGACGATTTTTCGGTAGTCCGGCTGGTCCAGTCCAGATAATGCACGCCGATATCTGCAAAACCGCCTTTAAATTGTGCATGAGATACAACAGGTATCGCTAATATAGAGGAAAGTGTCAGAGTTAAAAGATGTTTTTTCATAGCATAATTCCCTATGCCGATCGTTATTAGTAGATTGCTTAATAAAGTGGTTTGCTAAAAACGACATATTGTTAATGCAAAGGAATTAATATCGCCAATACAGTTTTTACCGTGGATTAATAGAGAAAAGATATAAATCCATCGATATCGAATCGCTATTGAATGCGTGAGAAAAGTGTATTGGTAAGAGCCGGGACAACCTCGCTATAAAAAGGCGTTAGATTCCACCCTACAGAAAAAGGATATGTATGTCTCAGGTTCAATTTTCTCATAACCCGCTGTTTTGCATAGATATTATCAAGACTTATAAACCTGATTTCACGCCACGAGTGGCCTTTATTTTAGGTTCCGGGCTCGGCGCGCTGGCCGATCAGATTGAGAACGCTGTCGCAATTTCCTACGAAAAGCTGCCGGGCTTCCCGGTAAGTACGGTACATGGTCATGCGGGGGAGTTAGTGCTGGGCCATCTCCAGGGCGTACCGGTGGTATGTATGAAAGGTCGCGGACATTTCTACGAAGGTCGTGGAATGACCATTATGACTGACGCAATTCGTACCTTTAAGCTGCTGGGCTGCGAGCTACTGTTCTGCACCAATGCGGCAGGCTCGCTGCGTCCGGAAGTGGGGGCAGGCAGCCTGGTCGCATTGAAAGATCATATCAACACCATGCCCGGTACGCCGATGGTGGGTCTTAACGATGATCGTTTTGGAGAGCGCTTCTTCTCACTGGCAAATGCCTACGATGCGGAATACCGCGCACTGTTACAAAAAGTGGCGAAAGAAGAGGGTTTCCCTCTGACGGAGGGCGTGTTCGTCTCGTATCCGGGGCCGAATTTCGAGACTGCGGCGGAAATTCGCATGATGCAAATTATTGGTGGGGATGTTGTTGGTATGTCTGTGGTGCCTGAGGTTATTTCAGCTCGCCATTGCGACCTTAAAGTCGTTGCGGTCTCTGCGATTACCAATATGGCGGAAGGTTTAAGCGATGTGAAATTGTCACATGCGCAAACGCTGGCGGCTGCGGAGCTCTCTAAGCAGAACTTCATCAACCTTATTTGTGGCTTTCTGCGCAAAATTGCCTGAGAAAAACAATAAGAAACGGCCTCGCGGGTGAGGCCAAATGATGCGACAAGGAAACGATTATGAGCATCGCGATGCGCTTAAAGGTAATGTCCTTTTTGCAATATTTTATCTGGGGGAGCTGGCTGGTTACCCTCGGCTCTTACATGATTAATACCCTTCATTTCACCGGCGCTAATGTTGGCATGGTTTACAGTTCCAAAGGGATCGCCGCGATTATTATGCCTGGTATAATGGGGATCATCGCAGACAAATGGCTGCGCGCAGAACGTGCATACATGCTGTGTCACCTGGTGTGTGCGGGCGTACTTTTTTATGCGGCATCCGTAACTGATCCGGATATGATGTTTTGGGTGATGTTAGTCAATGCGATGGCGTTTATGCCGACTATTGCGTTATCGAACAGCGTCTCTTATTCCTGTCTTGCCCAGGCAGGGCTTGACCCGGTGACCGCTTTCCCGCCCATTCGCGTTTTTGGTACGGTGGGGTTCATTGTCGCGATGTGGGCAGTAAGCCTGCTGCATCTGGAATTGAGTAGTCTGCAGCTGTATATCGCGTCCGGTGCGTCATTGCTGCTGTCGGCTTATGCGCTGACTTTGCCGAAGATTCCGGTTGCGGAGAAAAAAGCGACCACATCGCTTGCCAGCAAGCTGGGTCTGGATGCCTTCGTGCTGTTTAAAAATCCACGCATGGCCATCTTTTTCCTCTTTGCCATGATGCTGGGTGCGGTACTGCAAATTACCAACGTTTTTGGTAATCCGTTCCTACATGATTTCGCCCGTAACCCGGAGTTTGCTGACAGTTTTGTGGTGAAATATCCCTCCATTTTACTGTCAGTTTCACAGATGGCAGAAGTGGGCTTTATACTGACTATCCCATTCTTTTTAAAGCGATTTGGCATTAAAGCCGTCATGCTGATGAGTATGGTGGCCTGGACGCTGCGCTTTGGCTTCTTCGCCTATGGCGATCCGTCAACAACCGGATTTATTTTGCTGCTGCTGTCGATGATTGTTTATGGCTGTGCATTCGATTTCTTCAATATTTCTGGTTCGGTATTTGTCGAACAGGAAGTTGATTCCAGCATTCGTGCCAGCGCGCAGGGGCTCTTTATGACCATGGTAAATGGTGTCGGCGCATGGGTTGGCTCGATTCTGAGTGGCATGGCAGTAGATTACTTTTCGGTGGATGGCGTAAAAGACTGGCAAACTATCTGGCTGGTGTTTGCAGGATATGCTCTTTTTCTCGCAGTGATATTTTTCTTTGGGTTTAAATATAATCATGACCCTGAAAAGATAAAGCATCGAGCGGTGGCTCATTAAAAGGATTCGCAGCTCTGCTCTTCAGAGCTGCTTTTATGATAAAGGTTAATTAGTGAAAGATATTTTATTTTCTTCCGGCGTTGGTTTTGGCATTGGTGCTTTGTTTACAATCGTGCGCTTGCCTATTCCTGTACCAAATGTATTACCAGGTATATTATCCATTGTGTTTATGTATGTCGGATATCTGGTGGTGAAATACTTTATGCCATGATAATTTAATACGATGTATTTATTATATGGAGCACTTAATTATGGAACGCGTATACAGAACAGATCTTAAGTTGCTCCGTTATTTTCTTGCCGTAGCGGAAGAGTTGCATTTTGGCCGCGCAGCAGCGCGTTTAAATATGTCTCAGCCTCCGCTCAGTATTCATATTAAAGAGCTGGAAAATCAACTCGGCACGCAGCTTTTTATTCGCCATTCGCGCAGCGTCGTACTGACACACGCGGGCAAAATCTTGATGGAAGAATCGCGTCGATTGCTGGTGAATGCTAATAATGTATTGGCTCGGGTTGAACAAATAGGTCGGGGAGAAGCAGGGCGGATTGAACTCGGCGTAGTGGGAACGGCTATGTGGGGACGGATGCGCCCGGTTATGCGGCGATTCCTCAGGGAAAATCCTAACGTTGAAGTTCTTTTTCGCGAAAAGATGCCCGCGATGCAAATGGCCCTGCTGGAACGACGTGAACTCGATGCCGGGATCTGGCGAATGGCGACAGAACCACCGACAGGTTTTACCAGCTTACGGTTGCATGAATCGGCGTTTCTGGTGGCGATGCCTGAAGAGCATCATCTCTCATCATTTTCCACCGTTCCGCTGGAAGCGCTACGTGACGAGTATTTTGTTACAATGCCGCCCGTGTACACTGACTGGGATTTTTTGCAGCGAGTTTGCCAGCAGGTGGGATTTTCACCGGTTGTTATTCGCGAAGTTAATGAACCGCAAACGGTACTCGCCATGGTCAGTATGGGTATTGGTATCACATTGATAGCGGACAGCTACGCACAAATGAACTGGCCAGGTGTCATTTTCCGTCCGCTCAAACAGCGCATCCCTGCAGATTTATATATTGTTTATGAAACACAGCAGGTGACGCCCGCGATGGTTAAGCTGTTGGCTGCATTGACACAGTAGGTGAGGAGACAGGAATTGCCGGAAATAGTCGTCTGCTAAGTGAAGCGCATCAGGCAATTTCGCAAATCGCAGATAGCAAAAAAGCGCCTTTAGGGCGCTTTTTTACATTGGTGGGTCGTGCAGGATGACTCGCTTCGCTCGCCCTTCGGGCCGTCGCCGCGAGCGGCTCCGTTGTTTCGCTGCGCTCAACTCAAACCTG
>NZ_JBJQLJ010000017.1:0-112513 GCF_046486385.1 Escherichia sp. WS33
ATCCGGTAGCGGCGTAAAAATCGCGGAAGGGATGAAAAAAACAGCGCCTGACGGCGCTGTGTCTGGCATGCCTGCAATCCGGGAAACCGGACCAGGAAAAAACTTGCAGGCCATAACAGTATCTACGAAAGCTAATCATCACGCGCTGGTAATGTCGTAATCCATTTGGCGCAGTGCGTCTAATGTGGCTTTGGCTTCATCTTCGTCGATGATGCTCATGGCAAATCCGACGTGTACCAGCACCCACTGGCCCAGCAGATCGGCAGGGTTACCTTCACAAATCAGGGCGATATTCACGTCGCGCTTGATACCACATACTTCAACCTGCGCAAGCTGGTGAATATCTTCACCGACAGCCAGCACCTGGCCTGGAACGCCAATACACATTATTAACTCCGGTTATTCAACTTCAATACTTTTGACGATCAGCGAATCGCCGGTATCGACACGCAACCGCTCGCCATGACAGATCGGACACTGCGCATCGTGCTGATGAATCTCCACCACCTGGCTGCAATCCCAGCACCAGGCCTGGGCGGGTTTATAGACGATATGTAAATCGCACCCTTGCGCCACCGTTCCGTGGCAGACAATTTCAAAACTAAAACGGACGGCGCTCTCCTCAACGCAGGAGAGCGCGCCAATTTCCAGCCACACGGCGGTGACGCGCTTAACATCGTGCTGCTCCGCCTGCCGTTGGATAATTTCAACGGCGCTCTGGCAAAGCGACAACTCATGCATTTTCGCCACTCCTGCGACCAAACAGCAGGGCGCGACGCCCTGCGTGTGGTACATCCGGATTCGTGACTGGCAGCGAAAGGATCATTCGTGCGCAGTCATCCGTCAGGCGTTGGCCCTCTTCAATCGACATACTGTGCGAAAGCGGTGACATCAGCGAACAGGAGAGGTATTGCGAAACACCGTCCAGTTCGCCAACGGTAAAGGTCATGGTGCCATACGGCAGTTGCAGACCAATTTTTTCACTCACTTTGCGCAGCGGCCAGAGTTGATCCGGGCCGGGGAAGATAACTGCACTCAGCATCCACGGGGTGATCACACACCCCGTCCACTGACCTTCGAACAGCGTAAAATCAGAAACATACACCGGCATTGAAGGATGCAGAAAAGAGAGATCGTGCATCGAACGCCGGGCAATTTCTTCAAACGCTGCCTGTACTTGCGCCTTCGGGGAGGTCTGGAAACCTGCTATCTCTTCAGTCATGAATCGCCTCCCGTGGGATGGCTTCCACGCCTGATTCGCGCAGCGCAGCCAGAACCTGCTCAAGCGCAGGTTCAATCATTGCTTCAACCGTCGGCGTTAAGCCGATGTGTGGCTCCAGCGATTCCGGGATCACGCCGACCAGGGTCAGCTTTTTCGGAAACTCGCCGGTGAAGCGCAGGGCCGACAAGACGTCGGCCAGGCCAAGCTGATGCGGAGAGATTTTGTTGGTAAACAACGCCGGAACTTCTTCATCCCGCAGGATCATCATCGTTCCCGGCGCGCTCTTCTTCGACACAATGGCATCCGCAATAATCAGATGATCGCGATTTGCCATGTCGCCAAGCAGCTCCATTCCCGCCGTGCCGCCATCGAGGATCTCAACATAATCCGGCAGAATGTATCGTTGCTCTAACGCTTCGACAATCCGCACACCGATGGCTTCATCGGTCAGCAAAATATTGCCGACCCCTAAGACTAAAATACGCATTACAGAACCTTCACTGAAACCACTTCGTTGCCGTCGGCATCCACTACGTGTACCGCACAGGCCATGCACGGGTCGAAGGAGTGAATGGTACGCACCACTTCCAGCGGTTTATTCGGATCAGCAACCGGTGTACCCACCAGCGACTGCTCGTAAGGACCGACGTCATCATTGAAGTTACGCGGACCAGAGTTCCAGGTTGATGGAACAACTGCCTGGTAGTTGCTGATGATACCGTCTTTGATCACCATCCAGTGAGAGAGCATACCGCGCGGCGCTTCGAGGAAGCCAACACCTTTGAACTCACCCGTTGCCGGAATGTTCGGTTTCACAAAGGTGGTGTGATCGCCTTTGCCGATATTGGTGATCAGTGCACTGTATTGGTTTTGCAGGATATCCTGCAATTCACAGCAGTGAACGGTACGACCAATAATACGGCCCAGCGTGGAGTGCAGCTGTGCCACTTCCAGCGTGTTGCCAGTCAGTTTCTGATAAATCGCAACGATTTCATTCAGTTTGTTCTGGGTAGATTCTCGACCTGCCGCCAGTTTCACCAGCATATTAGCCAGCGGCCCCACTTCTACCGTTTTGCCGTAGAAAGTCGGTGATTTCACCCAGGAATATTTCCCGTCGTCAGACCAACCATCATAAGCCGGAATGGTGGTACCTTCCCACGGCGCCTGTGGCGCTTCGTCTTTATACCAGGAGTGCTTCGCGCTTTCCTGAATGCCTTTGATCAGGTATTCATCGGAATGAGAAGTGATCGGACGATACGAGGACAGATCCGCATTCTCAATGTAGCCGCCCGGGAACAGGAAGCTGCCGTTTTTGCTGTCGGTCGGGAATTCCGGCACGCTCAGGTAGTTCACCGCACCTTTACCGCGCGTCAGCCATTCCGGGTAGAACGCGGCGATAACCGCGGTATCAACCTTATAAACCTGCTCAACAAAGTCGCTCAGTTTGTCGATGAAAGACTTGATGTACATCAGGCGCTCAAGGTTCAACACGCCCAACCCGTCGAGGTTGATTGGGTTCGCGACACCACCCACTGCCAGGTTCTGAATGTGCGGCGTTTTACCGCCCAGCAGCGCCACGACGCGGTTAGCGTCACGCTGGCACTCCAGCGCCTGCAGGTAGTGCGCTACCGCAATCAGGTTCACTTCCGGCGGCAGTTTCATCGCCGGGTGACCCCAGTAGCCATTAGCGAAAATACCCAACTGACCGCTGGCAACCAGATCTTTGATCTTGTTCTGAACTTTAGTGAACTCTTCCGGACTGTTCAGATGCCAGGTCGAAACGCCTTTCAGCATTTCGGAGGCTTTGGTTGGGTCAGCTTGCAGTGCAGAAGTGATGTCCACCCAGTCCAGCGCCGAAAGCTGATAGAAATGAACGATATGGTCATGCGTGGTGTGCGCAGCCAGAATGATGTTACGGATGTATTGCGCGTTAACCGGAACGTCGATATTCAGCGCACTTTCTGCCGCACGAACGGAAGACAGCGCGTGAGTGGTAGTACATACGCCACAGATACGTTGCACAATCATCCATGCATCGCGCGGATCGCGGTTTTTCACGATCTCTTCCATGCCGCGCCACATGGTACCGGAAGCCCATGCTTTCGAAACGACGCCATTTTCGATTTCGCAATCGATGCGTAAATGCCCCTCAATACGGGTTACCGGATCAATAGTAATTCTCTGGCTCATGCTTTGCTCGCCTCATGACGATTATGATCGTTTTGTTTTAAAGGAGGAAGTATCGGCAGTAGACGAATGAGTACGATGTAAGCGCAAATCTCAATAGCCACAAAACCAATAGAAATCAACAGTTCTTCCCAGGTCGGGAAGTAGGCGTAACCGCCGCCCGGGTTGAATGCCACCAGCGAATAGGTCAGACGCCAGGTTGCACAACCTAACAGTGCGCTCAGTGCTGACAGGAACAGCATGCGGGAATCATTACGCAGCTTCGCCACACGCAGAACGACCAGCGGGAAGAGCATCAGCAGGACTTCAATCCAGAACATCACGGAGTAGAAGTCACCGGCAAACGCTAACGACAGCTTGTCGCGATAGATAAGCTCGCCAAAGCGCAGCACGATGAAAATCGCCAGCAACACACTGATGGTGTTGGTCAGCTTAACAAACAGACTCTTTTCATCCGGACCGTTGCCACGCAGACCCGCCTGCACCAGCGAACCTTCAAAGATGACAATCGAGAAGCCCATGATGAACGCCGTCAGCAGCGAGAACAGCGGCAACATTTCATAGCTCTGCCACAACGGATGCACCTTGTAGCCCGCCGAGATCATCAGCGACCCCATTGAAGACTGGTGCATGGTCGGCAGCAGCGCACCGAGCGCGATGATGAAGAACATCACCTTGTTTAGTCGCTGTAGCGACACCTTCCACCCCAGACGTTCAAACAGTGCCGGAGCAAACTCCAGTGCCATCACGCCGATATAGATGGTCATACAGACCGCCGTCTCGAACAGTACCGAGTTCACGTTGAAGTGACCCGGAATGTAGAAGTACGGCAGGTTCCAGTAGCGACCCACGTCGATAGTGATCGACAAGCCACCCAGTGAGTAACCAAACAGACTCGCCAACAGCGCCGGACGCACCAGCGGATGGTATTGCCCACGGTTAAAGACGTATACCGCCCACGCCAGCGCCCAGCCGCCACAGGCAAAGCCGGTGCCAATCAGCAGGTCAAACGCGATCCACACGCCCCACGGGAAGCCGCCGTTCAGGTCAGAGACAGAGCCCAGACCGAACACCAGACGCTTCACAATCAGGAGCATACAGATGACGATTAACGGTCCAAAAATCATGACCGGTTTACTGATGATTTTGCCGCCCAGCGGTTGTGGATCATGACTCATGATCGTCTCCTCCGTCGTGATGGTCGTTTTTGGTGTTGCGACGAACCAGCACGGTTAAGCCCGCCAGCACAGCCAGTGGTAGCATCATGCCTTTATACAGGGTGTGTTGAATATTTTCGGAACGCGCACCGGTAGAAAGATCGTCCAGTTTCGGCAGGTCGAGATTTTCATAAGGCACACCCGTCAGTACCAGAACCTGAGTACCGCCGCCCTCTTTCTCGCCGTACAGATGCGGATAATATTTCGGCACCGTATGCAGGTAAGTGTCGCCAGATTTCAGCGTCTGACGCGGATAGTGGTATTCGCTGCCAGGCTTCAGCGCCAGACGTTTTTTCGCCTCCGCCATCAGCTCTTCACGCGTACCAAAAATTACCGCGCCCGCCGGGCACACTTCTACGCAGCCAGGCAAACCGCCTTTATCGAGACGTTCCACACCTTTCTGGTTGCACAACTCGCACTTATGCAGCGCACCAAACGGGTTGTTGTAGTCGTACTTCGGCACGTTGTATGGGCAGGCGACCATGCAGTAACGGCAACCGGTGCACACATCTTTGTCGTAATGGACAATGCCGGTTTTCGGATCTTTTTTCAGCGCAGAGACCGGGCACACAGAGACACAGTTCGGATCGACGCAGTGCATACACTGTTTCTTAATGTACGCGTAGCCGTTCTCCTCCTGGTCTTTGTTGACCCCTGTGCCGCTGGTCCACACCTGAATGATGTTATTGGTATACGGCGACAGTTTGTCGTTGTTCGACCAGGTCTGTTCCCCTTGCGGGTTACGTTCAGGGAAGTTGATATCCTGACACTTGGTGACGCAAGCCTGGCAGCCTACGCACAAGGTCGAGTCGTACAACATCCCCAGCGATCCCGGAATTGGCGGGCGGTTTTCAGCAGCCGCATGACTGACAGACGGCAGCGCGCCCGTCAGCAATGCCCCGCAGGAGGCTGCTTTAATAAAATTACGTCTGTTCACGGTTATTCTCCCCGTGAGTCAGCGTTATCTTTCTTTTGCTGACGACCCAGTTCACGCACCGCCATCACGCTGACACCGGCAACCAGCCCAACCACACCGCCGAGCAAACCAATAGCGCCTGCAGAGACGTTGCCGCCCTCTTTAGCGTTAACATCCGGTTTCTGTGAACGCGGAGTCTGATTTTCGACGTTGGCAAGCTGATGGATGCCTTTATGGAAGCCGATACCTTCTTCGTTACAGCCATAGCATGGGTGACCAATCGCTACCGGCCACACGCCGCCAACATCGCAGAATTGCAGCGTTGAGCAGTTGCCGTAAGTTTCTGGCCCTTTACAGCCGAGGTGGTACAGGCACCAGCCTTCACGGTGGCCTTCATCACCGAACTCTTTGGCAAAACGACCAGCATCGAAGTGCGGGCGACGTTCGCAGTGTTCGTGAATCAGACGGCCATAGGCGAAGGTCGGACGATTTTTGTCATCCAGTTTCGGCGGTTTGCCGTAAGTGATGATGTGCGCAACGGTCGCGAGGAAGTTGTGCGGGTTCGGCGGGCAGCCCGGAATATTGATAACGGTTTTGCCTGGCAGAACTTCTTGCAGGCTGACTGCGCCAGTTGGGTTAACTCCAGCTGCGGCAACACCGCCCCACGCAGAGCAGGAACCGATAGCGATAATCGCTGCTGCGCCTTCTGCCGCTTTGCGGATGTGATCCACAATCGGCTCACCAGCAACCATGCAATAAATACCGTTATCTTTTAATGGGATGGAACCATCCACAACCAACACATACTGCCCTTTGTACTTCTCAAGTGCGTTATGTTTGTTCTCTTCGACCTGATGACCGAAGGCGGCGGAAAGCACTTCGTGATACTCCAGAGAGATAGTCTCCAGCACGAGGTTTTCTACCGTTGGATGCGTTGCACGAAGCAGAGATTCCGTACAACCGGTGCACTCCTGCGCGCCAATCCAGATAACTGGCGGACGCTGCGGGTTAGTAACCGATTCGGCCATCTCTGCAGCGGCTTTGCTACTTAACCCCATGGTGGCGGCTAATGCTGCACAAAGCTTCATGAAATCACGACGGTTAATGCCGTGAGAATGGATGAGGGTGTTATCTCCAGTCATTTATAGTTATTCCGTTGCGAAGACCTGGCATATATTTTGCCTCAATCGCAAAATCAATAATGCGATCGATGCGCCATTTACCACACATTTATTATGGTTATCGATATCATGATACTGCGGCGGGGCGCTAAAACGAAGGGAAGAAGCATTAGTGTAATTAATTAAAGCAAGATAATACGTATGTTTGATCAATTTTCGAGGCGATAACCGGCCATAAAAAAGCGCAACGTAGAACAGGAATTATTCTCACGAAAGAAATCCATTACCATCTCTTTATCCAGTCCATAGCGGCGCGTCAGAATACCCGCTTCCCAGGCGCTAAGCTGGCGATCTCCGGTCTTTTCGTACATCCGGTGTGAGTAGCCTAATACAAAACCGCGTTTATAATCGGCACAGAATTTTGTCACATTAACCGCACTGTCGGCATGCGTTGCTTTTAATCCCGCCATTAAGCCTTTACCAAAATGGTTATTCATCGTTCACCTCATTCGTTATATATCGCCATATATAGCGATATTTTAGGCAAAGAACGACTTTTGCGCACGCTATTTTTTCATGCTTGTTTAAGACGTAATCCAGTAAGAGATAAACCTATCAGGAGAGATATTTATCGAACCATTTCAGTGTCCTTTGCCAGGCAAGATCGGCGGCAGATTTGTCATAACGGGGCGTGGAATCATTATGGAATCCGTGATTAACCCCCGGATAGATATACGCCTCATAAACCTTATTATTGGCTTTCAACGCCGCCTCGTAAGCAGGCCAGCCCTCGTTGATTCGGGTGTCCAGTTCCGCGAAGTGGAGTAGTAAAGGCGCTTCAATCTTCGCCACATCGGCAGTGGGTGCCTGACGACCATAAAACGGCACCGCGCAGGCCAGTTCCGGATACGCGACAGCCGCCGCGTTCGATACGCCACCGCCATAGCAAAATCCGGTAATACCCACTTTGCCTGCCGCTTGCGGATAGCGTTGCATAAACTCAATTGCGGCAAAGAAATCATTCATCAGTTTGGTTGGATCAACCTGCTGTTGCAGCTCACGACCTTTATCATCATTTCCCGGATAACCTCCAACGGAACTTAAGCCGTCAGGTGCCAGGGCGATATACCCCGCCTTCGCCACTCGCCGTGCCACATCTTCGATATACGGATTCAGTCCACGATTCTCATGCACCACTACCACGGCTGGCGTTTTGCCGCTCATTTTTGCGGGTTTCACCAGATAACCCCGTACCTCGCCGTGACCATTTGGCGAAGGATACGTGATGTACTCAGCAACAATCTCCGGGTCGGTAAACTCTACCTGAGTCGCCAGCGCATAATTTGGCTTGAGCAAATCAAACAACGCTAATGCCGTCATCCCGCCCACCGCATACTTCGCCGCAAGGTTGAGGAACTCACGTTTCGAGATTTTCCCGTGAGCGTAATAGTCGTAGTAATCCAACAACTCTTGTGGGAAATCTTTGGCGGTTAAACGCGGCATCGTTGCACTCCTCAACTGGTGTTTTTTTAAGCAAAGCATAAGCACGTGTTTTTGCCCAGTTTTTCGTCACTCTGTGAGCCAGACTACGGGATACGCGCTGGCGAATCGCTAAACTAGAAACATTGTTTCGAAATTGAACGGTGGAAAGGAGAGGTCATGGTCTGGTTAGCGAATCCCGAACGTTACGGGCAGATGCAATACCGCTATTGCGGAAAAAGCGGTTTACGCCTGCCCGCGTTATCGCTCGGTTTATGGCACAATTTCGGTCACGTTAACGCGCTGGAATCACAGCGTGCGATCCTGCGTAAAGCGTTTGATTTGGGCATTACGCACTTTGATTTAGCCAACAATTACGGGCCGCCTCCAGGAAGCGCAGAAGAGAACTTTGGTCGCCTGCTGCGGGAGGATTTTGCCGCTTATCGCGATGAACTGATTATCTCTACCAAGGCTGGCTACGATATGTGGCCCGGCCCTTACGGCTCTGGCGGTTCACGTAAATACCTGCTCGCCAGCCTCGACCAAAGCCTGAAGCGTATGGGGCTTGAGTATGTCGATATCTTTTACTCTCATCGCGTCGATGAAAATACGCCGATGGAAGAAACCGCCTCTGCGCTGGCTCATGCGGTACAAAGCGGTAAGGCGCTGTATGTCGGGATCTCCTCTTACTCGCCAGAGCGGACGCAAAAAATGGTCGAGTTGCTGCACGAGTGGAAAATTCCGCTTTTAATTCATCAACCTTCGTACAATTTACTGAACCGCTGGGTGGATAAAAGCGGCCTGCTGGATACCCTGCAAAATAACGGCGTGGGCTGTATTGCCTTTACTCCTCTGGCTCAGGGATTGCTGACCGGAAAATATCTCAACGGCATTCCGCAAGATTCACGGATGTATCGTGAAGGGAATAAAGTTCGTGGTCTGACACCGAAAATGCTTACCGAAGCCAACCTCAACAGCCTGCGCTTATTGAATGAAATGGCACAGCAGCGTGGACAATCAATGGCGCAAATGGCGTTAAGTTGGTTGCTGAAAGATGAGCGAGTGACGTCGGTATTGATTGGTGCCAGCCGCGCGGAGCAACTTGAGGAGAACGTGCAGGCGCTGAATAATCTGACATTTAGCACCGAGGAGCTGGCGCAGATTGATCAGCATATCGCCGATGGCGAGCTGAATCTGTGGCAGGCGTCGTCCGATAAATGACCTGTTAATAACGGGCGCGCGAACCGCGCCCGAATCAGATCAGTGATTATGACGAGTCAGTCGGTCAAGATAGCCCATCACAAATGCAGAAAGCACAAACGTCAGATGGATAATGACGTACCACATCAGTTTGTTATCCGGGACATTTTTCGCATCCATAAAGACGCGCAGTAGGTGAATGGAAGAAATTGCCACAATCGACGCTGCTACTTTGTTTTTCAGCGACGTTGCGTCCATTTTCCCCAGCCAGTTCAGCTTCTCTTTGTTCTCGGAGATATCCAGCTGTGAGACGAAATTCTCATAACCGGAAAACATCACCATCACCAGCAAACCGCCAACCAGCGTCATATCCACCAGCGACAGCAACACGAGGATCAAATCTGATTCCGCCATCGAGAAGATATTCGGCAGTACGTGAATAATCTCCTGGAAGAACTTCAGCGCCAGGGCAACTAACGCCAGCGAAAGGCCAAAGTACACGGGGGCAAGCAGCCAGCGAGAAGCATACATTGCATTTTCAAGAAAACGTTCCATACATTCCTGTCGTGTAGTTAAAACGGGCAACAGTATATCGCAATTGAGTAAACAGCACGCAACAGCAAATCAACATATACGTTAAACCTTTGTCGCATAATTCTGAGGTTTAGGGATCTTCCTGGTTCCCTTATCAACGCATCGAGAGCGTCTACCCTTAAAGGACGTTGAACCTGAAGGGAGAAAAACGATGTCTCATTTAAAAGACCCGACCACGCAGTATTACACTGGTGAATATCCCAAACAGAAACAACCGACGCCAGGCATCCAGGCGAAGATGACACCGGTACCGGATTGCGGCGAGAAAACCTATGTTGGTAGCGGTCGCCTGAAAGATCGTAAAGCACTGGTGACAGGGGGCGATTCCGGAATAGGTCGCGCTGCCGCCATCGCTTACGCGCGTGAAGGGGCTGACGTGGCGATCAGTTATCTTCCCGTGGAAGAAGAAGACGCTCAGGATGTGAAAAAGATCATTGAAGAATGCGGACGCAAAGCCGTTCTGCTGCCAGGCGATTTAAGCGATGAGAAATTCGCCCGTTCGCTGGTTCACGAAGCGCATAAGGCGTTAGGCGGGCTGGATATTATGGCGCTGGTCGCCGGGAAACAGGTTGCCATTCCGGATATTGCAGACCTCACCAGCGAACAGTTTCAAAAGACCTTTGCCATTAACGTTTTCGCGCTGTTCTGGCTAACCCAGGAAGCGATCCCCCTGCTACCGAAAGGTGCAAGTATCATCACCACTTCGTCAATCCAGGCATACCAGCCAAGTCCGCATTTACTGGACTATGCGGCTACGAAGGCGGCGATTCTGAACTACAGCCGTGGCCTGGCAAAACAGGTCGCGGAGAAAGGTATTCGGGTGAATATTGTCGCGCCAGGCCCGATCTGGACAGCACTGCAAATTTCCGGCGGACAAACGCAGGATAAGATCCCGCAGTTTGGTCAGCAAACGCCGATGAAGCGTGCGGGGCAACCGGCGGAACTGGCCCCTGTATATGTTTATCTGGCAAGTCAGGAGTCGAGCTACGTCACCGCAGAAGTGCACGGTGTGTGCGGCGGCGAGCATTTAGGTTAAAAAAATGCCCGGTTGTGAAAAGCAACCGGGCATCATTGTGAATTCACTCTTACCTGATGTGGCGAAAACGCCTTATCCGCCTACAAACGCATGAAGATTCAACATGTTGCAATAGATTTTGTAGGCCTGATAAGCGTAGCGCATCAGGCATTGAGCACCTAATGCCGGATGCGTCGTGAACGCCTTATCCGGCCTACAAACGCACGAAGATTCAACCTGTTGCAATAGATTTTGTAGGCCTGATGAGCGTAGCGCATCAGGCAATTCTACTTTACTTCGCTTTGGCGGTTTCTTCGCCGACCAGACCTATCTTCAGGTAACCCGCCTGATGCAGCGTATCCATTACCTTCATCAACGTCTCGTAATCGACGGTTTTGTCCGCTCGGAAGAAGATGGTGGTGTCTTTCTTGCCTTCGGTTAACGCATTCAACGCCGTAATCATTGTTTCATCGGTGACCGGATCGTTACCGATAAACATCGAGTTGTCTGCCTTCACCGACAGATAAACCGGTTTTTCCGGGCGCGGCTGCGGCGTGCTGGTAGAAGCAGGCAAGTTCACCTTCACATCTACCGTCGCTAACGGTGCCGCCACCATAAAGATAATCAGCAGAACCAACATCACGTCGATAAACGGCGTCACGTTGATATCATGCATTTCGCCGTTATCGTCGAGGTTTTCGTTAAGATGCATTGCCATCGGATATTATCCTGCGCGTAATTTTTGTGCGACACGAACCGGATGCGCAGCGGCGCTGGCTTCCAGATCCAGGTCACGGCTTTGCAGCAACAATACCTGCGCTGCAACATCACCCAGCATCGCTTTAAAGCCGCCAATCTGGCGTGCAAATACGTTATAGATAACGACCGCAGGAATCGCTGCCACGAGGCCGATTGCCGTTGCTAACAGAGCTTCTGCGATACCCGGCGCAACGACTGCCAGGTTAGTGGTCTGCGTTTGCGCGATACCAATAAAGCTGTTCATGATGCCCCAGACCGTACCAAACAGACCAACGAACGGAGAAATCGCGCCGATGGTTGCCAGATAGCCGTTACCGCGGCCCATTTGACGACCCACTGCGGCGACCCGACGCTCCAGACGGAAGCTGGTACGTTCTTTAATACCTTCGTTATCGTCGCTGCCTTCTGACAGTTCCAGCTCATTCTGCGCTTCATTGAGCAAATGCAGGCTTAAGCTTTTGCTACCAAAATCAGCGGCGATATCGTTGGCCTGGTTTAAGGAACGCGCTTCAGCCAGCAGTTGCTGCTCGCGCTTAAGGCGACGCTTCTGATTGAAGAACTCTACGCTCTTACTGAAGAAGATTGCCCAAGTGACTACGGAGGCCAAAATAAGCCCAATCATCACGCACTTAACGACAATATCGGCGTGCTGATACATACCCCAGACGGAAAGGTCCGTCTGCATTAAATTATTACCCACTGTGTATCTCCAGGACGCAAGTCACAAAATCTGCGCATAATAATATCAAAATGACGTCGAATTGATAGTCGTTCTCATTACTATTTGCATACTGCCGTACCTTTGCTTTCTTTTCCTTGCGTTTACGCAGTAAAAAAGTCACCAGCACGCCATTTGCGAAAATTTTCTGCTTTATGCCAATTCTTCAGGATGCGCCCGCGAATATTCATGCTAGTTTAGACATCCAGACGTATAAAAACAGGAATCCCGACATGGCGGACAAAAAGCTTGATACTCAACTGGTGAATGCAGGACGCAGCAAAAAATACACTCTCGGCGCGGTAAATAGCGTGATTCAGCGCGCTTCTTCGCTGGTCTTTGACAGTGTGGAAGCCAAAAAGCACGCGACGCGCAATCGCGCCAATGGCGAGTTGTTCTATGGACGGCGCGGAACGTTAACCCATTTCTCCTTACAACAAGCGATGTGTGAACTGGAAGGTGGCGCAGGCTGCGCGCTATTTCCCTGCGGGGCGGCAGCGGTTGCTAATTCCATTCTTGCTTTTGTCGAACAGGGCGATCATGTGTTGATGACCAACACCGCCTATGAACCGAGTCAGGATTTCTGTAGCAAAATCCTCAGCAAACTGGGCGTAACGACATCGTGGTTTGATCCGCTGATTGGTGCCGATATCGTTAAGCATCTGCAGCCAAACACTAAAATCGTGTTTCTGGAATCGCCAGGCTCCATCACCATGGAAGTCCACGACGTTCCGGCGATTGTTGCCGCCGTGCGCAGTGTGGTCCCGGATGCCATCATTATGATCGACAACACCTGGGCAGCCGGTGTGCTGTTTAAGGCGCTGGATTTTGGCATCGATGTTTCCATTCAGGCCGCTACCAAATATCTGGTTGGGCATTCAGATGCGATGATTGGCACTGCCGTGTGCAATGCCCGTTGCTGGGAGCAGCTGCGGGAGAATGCCTATCTGATGGGCCAGATGGTCGATGCCGATACCGCCTATATAACCAGCCGTGGCCTGCGCACATTAGGTGTGCGTTTGCGTCAACATCATGAAAGCAGTCTGAAAGTGGCTGAATGGCTGGCAGAACATCCGCAAGTTGCGCGAGTTAACCACCCTGCTCTGCCTGGCAGTAAAGGCCACGAATTCTGGAAACGAGACTTTACAGGCAGCAGCGGGCTATTTTCCTTTGTGCTTAAGAAAAAACTCAGTAATGAAGAGCTGGCGAACTATCTGGATAGCTTCAGTTTATTCAGCATGGCCTACTCGTGGGGCGGGTATGAATCGTTGATCCTGGCAAATCAACCAGAACATATCGCCGCCATTCGCCCACAAGGCGAGATCGATTTTAGCGGGACCTTGATTCGCCTGCATATTGGTCTGGAAGATGTCGACGATCTGATTGCCGATCTGGACGCCGGTTTTGCGCGGATTGTATAACATTGCCACTTTTGGACAATTTTGCAGACATTTTATTGTGAAAAGTCTTAAATTGTTGCGTCCGGGATCAAGGCGTCCCGGACGATTCAGGAGTACAATAGGCAAATAAAGGCTTAAACGCTGTTCCACAGGAAAGTCCATGGCTGTTATTCAAGATATCATCGCTGCGCTCTGGCAACACGACTTTGCCGCGCTGGCGGATCCTCATATTGTTAGCGTTGTTTACTTTGTCATGTTTGCCACGCTGTTTTTAGAAAACGGCCTGCTGCCCGCCTCATTTTTGCCAGGCGACAGCTTGTTGATACTGGCAGGCGCATTGATTGCCCAGGGGGTTATGGATTTTCTGCCTACGATTGCGATTCTGACCGCCGCAGCAAGTCTGGGCTGCTGGCTAAGTTATATTCAGGGGCGCTGGTTAGGGAATACCAAAACGGTGAAAGGCTGGCTGGCACAGCTTCCTGCTAAATATCACCAGCGCGCCACCTGCATGTTTGACCGCCACGGTCTGCTGGCGCTGCTGGCTGGACGTTTTCTTGCATTTGTCCGTACGCTGCTGCCAACCATGGCGGGAATTTCCGGTCTGCCAAACCGCCGTTTCCAGTTTTTCAACTGGTTAAGCGGATTGCTGTGGGTCAGCGTGGTAACCAGTTTCGGCTATGCCTTAAGTATGATTCCGTTCGTTAAACGCCATGAAGATCAGGTAATGACGTTCCTGATGATCCTGCCAATTGCCTTGTTAACCGCTGGCTTGTTAGGCACGCTGTTTGTGGTGATTAAAAAAAAATACTGTAACGCCTGACGATTTTCCCTGTTCCCGGTTGCTGTACCGGGAACGTATTTAATTCCCCTGCATCGCCCGCATTCTTGCCGCATCTTCCCCCGGCGTCACACCGAAGTAACGTTTAAACTCACGGCTAAATTGCGATGCGCTTTCATAGCCGACGCGCATCGCTGCTGCGCTGGCCTTCATGCCGTCATGGATGATCATCATCCGCGCCTTATGCAGACGGTAATTCTTCAAATACTGCAACGGCGAGGTACTGGTGACAGACTTAAAATTATGGTGGAACGCCGATACGCTCATGTTGGCTTCTGCCGCCAGTTGCTCGACGCTCAGGTTTTCGGTGTATTTATTCTCAATCCGTTTCAGCACGCGGCTAATCAGACTGAAGTGAGTCTGGCGACTGACCAGCGCCAGTAACGCGCCGCCGCAAGGTCCGGTCAGCACGTAGTACAGAATTTCGCGGATGATCTGTTTGCCGAGAATACGCGCATCCAGTGGTCGCTCCATCACGTCGAGTAACCGCTCCGCCGCGCATAAAATCTCTTCTGATAACGTGGCGGAGTTAATCCCGCTGGCTGCCATCGACGGCTGGAAATGCTCATCTTCGCCAATGTCCATCAACAGTTCCTGTAACTGCAAAATATCGACATTGAGACGCAACCCTGCCAGCGGCACCTCTGACGTGGCATAGGTTTCGCACTCAAACGGCAACGGCACCGTCAGCAGCAGGTATTCATTGGCATCATAACGAAACACGCGTTCATTGATATAACCGATTTTATGCCCGGAAAAGAGAATTATGATGCCAGGCTCGTACATCACCGGTGTACGTGCGAAAGGCGTCTCGCCATACAACAAACGCACATCGGGCAACAGTTCTGACAAACTATTTTCTTTATTTTTCAGTTTATTAACTTTATCCGCCAGCAAGCGGCAAATCTCTTCACGTTTCATATCGCGTAATTTCTTAGGAATAATGCGGCAATTTGATTGTGCGCAATTTTGTAGCATTTCTCCAGCACTCTGGAGAAATAGGCAAGACATTGGCAGAAATGAGCATTGAGAGCCAGGGCGCTGGCGATCACAATGAAAAACATCAGGCAGATCGTTCTCTGCCCTCATATTGGCCCAGCAAAGGGAGCAAGTAATGAACAACTTTAATCTGCACACCCCAACCCGCATTCTGTTTGGTAAAGGCGCAATCGCTGGTTTACGCGAACAAATTCCTCACGATGCTCGCGTATTGATTACCTACGGTGGCGGCAGCGTGAAAAAAACCGGCGTTCTCGATCAAGTTCTGGATGCCCTGAAAGGCATGGACGTGCTGGAATTTGGCGGTATTGAGCCAAACCCGGCTTATGAAACGCTGATGAACGCCGTGAAACTGGTTCGCGAACAGAAAGTGACTTTCCTGCTGGCGGTTGGCGGCGGTTCTGTACTGGACGGCACCAAATTTATCGCCGCAGCGGCTAACTATCCGGAAAATATCGATCCGTGGCACATTCTGCAAACGGGCGGTAAAGAGATTAAAAGCGCCATCCCGATGGGCTGTGTGCTGACGCTGCCAGCAACCGGTTCAGAATCCAACGCAGGCGCGGTGATCTCCCGTAAAACCACAGGCGACAAGCAGGCGTTCCATTCTGCCCATGTTCAGCCGGTATTTGCCGTGCTCGATCCGGTTTATACCTACACCCTGCCGCCGCGTCAGGTGGCTAACGGCGTAGTGGACGCCTTTGTACACACCGTGGAACAGTATGTTACCAAACCGGTTGATGCCAAAATTCAGGACCGTTTCGCAGAAGGCATTTTGCTGACGCTGATCGAAGATGGTCCGAAAGCCCTGAAAGAGCCAGAAAACTACGATGTGCGCGCCAACGTCATGTGGGGGGCGACGCAGGCGCTGAACGGTTTGATTGGCGCTGGCGTACCGCAGGACTGGGCAACGCATATGCTGGGCCACGAACTGACTGCGATGCACGGTCTGGATCACGCGCAAACACTGGCTATCGTCCTGCCTGCACTGTGGAATGAAAAACGCGAGACCAAGCGCGCTAAGCTGCTGCAATATGCTGAACGCGTCTGGAACATCACTGAAGGTTCCGATGATGAGCGTATTGACGCCGCGATTGCCGCAACCCGCAATTTCTTTGAGCAATTAGGCGTGCCGACCCACCTCTCCGACTACGGTCTGGACGGCAGCTCCATCCCGGCTTTGCTGAAAAAACTGGAAGAGCACGGCATGACCCAACTGGGCGAAAATCATGACATTACGTTGGATGTCAGCCGCCGTATATACGAAGCCGCCCGCTAAGCTTTTTACACCTCAAACTTTCGTTTTCGGGCATTTCGTCCAGACTTAAGTTCACAACACCTCACCGGAGCCTGCTCCGGTGAGTTCATATAAAGGAGGAACGTATGGCTAATCCAACCGTTATTAAGCTACAGGATGGCAATGTCATGCCCCAGCTGGGACTGGGCGTCTGGCAAGCAAGTAATGAGGAAGTAATCACCGCCATTCAAAAAGCGTTAGAAGTGGGTTATCGCTCGATTGATACCGCCGCGGCCTACAAGAACGAAGAAGGTGTCGGCAAAGCCCTGAAAAATGCCTCAGTCAACAGAGAAGAACTGTTCATCACCACTAAGCTGTGGAACGACGACCACAAGCGCCCCCGCGAAGCCCTGCTCGACAGCCTGAAAAAACTCCAGCTTGATTATATCGACCTCTACTTAATGCACTGGCCCGTTCCCGCTATCGACCATTATGTCGAAGCATGGAAAGGCATGATCGAATTGCAAAAAGAGGGATTAATCAAAAGCATCGGCGTGTGCAACTTCCAGATCCATCACCTGCAACGCCTGATTGATGAAACTGGCGTGACGCCTGTGATAAACCAGATCGAACTTCATCCGCTGATGCAACAACGCCAGCTACACGCCTGGAACGCGACACACAAAATCCAGACCGAATCCTGGAGCCCATTAGCGCAAGGAGGGAAAGGCATTTTCGATCAGAAAGTCATTCGCGATCTGGCAGATAAATACGGCAAAACCCCGGCGCAGATTGTTATCCGCTGGCATCTGGATAGCGGCCTGGTGGTGATCCCGAAATCGGTCACACCTTCACGTATTGCCGAAAACTTTGATGTCTGGGATTTCCGTCTCGACAAAGACGAACTCGGCGAAATTGCAAAACTCGATCAGGGCAAGCGTCTCGGTCCCGATCCTGACCAGTTCGGCGGCTAACATGCAAATTCTCCCGGTGGCGGTAATGTTCCGCTACCGGACTTTTCAGAAATCATTTATTCCCCTCGCGTCCCGCCCGTTGTTACTCTTCCTTGTTCAGGAATGCCAAATATAAGGACATCATCATGCAGAGCCGGAAGCTCTTAAAAGAACAACTCATCTATATCCGGGATAAACGCAACGGAGAGGTGAAAAACAGATGAAAATAATACTTCTGTTTTTAGCAGCCCTGGCAAGTTTTACCGTACACGCACAGCCCCCCTCACTGACCGTAGAACAAACAGTCCGGCATATTTATCAGAACTATAAATCAGATGCCACTGCCCCTTATTTTGGTGAAACCGGAGAGCGGGCGATAACTTCTGCGCGTATTCAACAGGCGCTTACCCTGAACGACAATCTTACGCTGCCGGGCAATATTGGCTGGCTGGATTATGATCCGGTTTGTGATTGTCAGGATTTTGGCGATCTGGTGCTAGAAAGCGTTGCGATAACCCAAACTGACGCCGATCATGCCGATGCCGTTGTGCGCTTTCGTATCTTTAAAGATGATAAAGAAAAGACCACGCAGACACTGAAAATGGTGGCGGAAAATGGTCGTTGGGTCATTGACGATATTGTCAGCAATCATGGCAGCGTCTTACAAGCAGTTAATAGCGAGAATGAAAAAACGCTGGCCGCTTTAGCTTCGTTGCAAAAAGAACAGCCGGAAGCCTTTGTTGCCGAACTCTTTGAACATATTGCTGATTATAGCTGGCCGTGGACGTGGGTGGTTTCCGACTCTTACCGCCAGGCGGTTAATGCCTTCTATAAAACCACCTTCAAGACGGCCAATAATCCCGATGAAGATATGCAAATAGAACGGCAATTTATTTACGACAATCCGATCTGTTTTGGCGAAGAGTCGCTATTTTCACGCGTTGATGAAATTCGAGTCCTGGAGAAAACCGCCGATTCCGCCCGCATTCATGTTCGTTTTACGCTGACCAATGGCAACAACGAAGAGCAAGAACTGGTTTTACAGCGGCGCGAAGGCAAGTGGGAAATCGCTGATTTTATCCGCCCGAACAGCGGCAGCCTACTTAAGCAGATTGAGGCAAAAACCGCCGCCAGATTAAAGCAATGAGCTGAATTAAATAACAATTAGCCGGAACAATAAATAAAAGGGAACACTATATGAAAACGATTTTCACCGTGGGAGCTGTTGTTCTGGCAACCTGCTTGCTCAGTGGCTGCGTCAATGAGCAAAAGGTCAATCAGCTGGCGAGCAATGTGCAAACATTAAATGCCAAAATCGCCCGGCTTGAGCAGGATATGAAAGCACTACGCCCACAAATCTATGCTGCCAAATCCGAAGCTAACAGAGCCAATACGCGTCTTGATGCTCAGGACTATTTTGATTGCCTGCGCTGCTTGCGTATGTACGCAGAATGATAAAAAAATCCCCGGCAGCATGTCAGTTGCCGGGGATTTTTTTTAACGTCCAACCGCCGCTTTAGGGCGTTTCTTCGCACCAGCATTCACCGGACGAGATTGCGTAGACGACGCTTTTTTTGCCGTAGCAGGCGTCTGACGCTGGGTCGCCATCGGCGTATGTTTCGTCAACGCCGGACGGGTATTGCGGTTCTGGCGACGAGCTTCACGCATCTCTTCAATGGTTGGCGCAGGCACTAAGCAATCGCGACGGCTGCCAATCAGATGCTTTTTGCCCATCGCTTCCAGCGCCTGGCGGATTAACGGCCAGTTTGCCGGATCGTGGTAACGCAACAACGCTTTATGCAAACGACGCTGTTTGTCGCCCTTCGGTACGAAGACGTCTTCGCTCTTATAACCAATCTTCGCCAGCGGGTTTTTCCCGGTGTAATACATGGTGGTTGAGTTCGCCAGCGGCGATGGGTAGAAGTTCTGTACCTGGTCGAGACGGAAACGATGCTTTTTCAGCCACAGCGCCAGATTCACCATATCTTCATCACGCGTACCGGGGTGCGCGGAGATGAAATAGGGGATCAGATACTGCTCTTTACCTGCCTGTTTTGAGTAAGTATCGAACAGCTCTTTAAAGCGGTCATAGCTGCCCATGCCCGGCTTCATCATCTTCGATAACGGCCCTTCTTCGGTATGTTCCGGGGCAATCTTCAGATAACCGCCGACGTGATGGGTCGCCAACTCTTTGATATAGCGCGGATCTTCCACGGCGATGTCATAACGTACGCCTGAGGCGATGAGGATTTTTTTAATGCCTTTCAGATCACGCGCACGGCGATAGAGGTTGATCGTCGGTTCGTGGTTAGTGTCCATGTGCGGACAAATATCCGGATAAACGCACGACAAACGGCGACAAGTTTGTTCAGCGCGTGGCGATTTGCAGCGCAACATATACATGTTGGCAGTTGGCCCACCGAGATCGGAAATCACGCCCGTAAAACCTGGAACGGTGTCGCGGATCGCTTCGATCTCATTAATGATCGAATCTTCCGAACGGCTCTGAATAATGCGCCCTTCGTGCTCGGTAATAGAACAGAAAGAACAGCCGCCAAAGCAGCCGCGCATAATGTTGACCGAAAAACGGATCATTTCGTAAGCCGGAATACGGGCATTGCCATAGGCCGGATGTGGCACGCGCTTGTACGGCAGCGCAAAAACGCTGTCCATCTCTTCGGTAGAAAGCGGGATAGCAGGCGGGTTGATCCACACATAGCGGTCACCGTGTTTTTGCATCAATGCGCGGGCGCAGCCTGGGTTGGTTTCGTGGTGCAGAATGCGCGAAGCATGGGCGTACAGCACTTTATCGCCCTTCACTTTCTCGAAAGAAGGCAGCAACACGTAGGTTTTTTCCCACGGTTTCGGGCGCGGTGGCTGCACGGTTACGGCTTTGGCTTCCTGCTTTTTCGGTGCCACCGGTTTGTTATCCGCGCACGGCAAATCTTCACCATACGGATGCGGGATTGGGTCGATTTTTCCAGGGGTATCAAGACGGGTGGAATCCACGCCGCTCCAGCCAGGCAGCGCCTCTTTCACGATAATCGCGGTATTACGCACATCGCGGATTTCACTAATCGGCTCGCCCATCGCCAGACGGTGCGCCACCTCCACCAGCGGACGCTCACCGTTACCAAACATCAGCATGTCGGCTTTCGAATCCACCAGCACGGAACGGCGCACGGTATCGGACCAGTAATCATAATGTGCGGTACGGCGCAGACTAGCCTCAATACCGCCGAGGATCACCGGTACATCTTTCCACGCCTCTTTACAACGCTGGGTATAAACCAGTGTGGCGCGATCCGGGCGCTTACCCGCGACGTTATCCGGCGTGTAGGCATCGTCATGACGTAAACGGCGATCGGCGGTATAACGGTTTATCATCGAATCCATGTTGCCAGCAGTAACACCGAAAAACAGATTCGGTTTACCCAGACGCATGAAATCGTCTTTGCTGCTCCAGTCTGGCTGGGCGATGATCCCGACGCGAAAGCCCTGTGCTTCCAGCATACGACCGCAAATCGCCATCCCGAAGCTTGGGTGATCGACATACGCGTCGCCAGTAACCAAAATGATGTCGCAGCTATCCCAGCCAAGTTGATCCATCTCTTCACGAGACATCGGCAAAAACGGTGCCGGTCCAAAACAGGCGGCCCAGTACTGCGGCCAGGAGAACAGGTCGCGATCCGGTTGGATCAGGGAGATAGAGCTCATTTTGCTTCCAGAAATGATAAAAAAATAATCAAAGGCCGGGGATTATAAGCCGGAACGAAAGAGAAATCGAAAGGTATTCCATACTCGCCCTCCTCGGGCGAGTATGAAGATTACGGTACCGGATTGACCAAAAGTTGCCCTATCGAGCCACGGTCCGCCATTTCCAGCGTCTGACTGTTGAAGTAGAACGGGAAGTGCGCCCAGGAAGGCTGACCGAAATAAACAAGCAGCTCCACTTGTCCGTCAACCCAAACGGTATCTTTCCAGCCTCTGTCTTCCGGGAACGGCATCGCGCCATTCACGTTACGGATCTGGAACATTACGCCTTCAATATGGAACGCTTGCGGCTCGTCCGCGCGTACCGTCCAGCGTTCCCACGTTCCTTGCTGCGCGGTGACATCAATACGGTTGACGTCCCACAGCTGTCCATTAATACCCGGGTCATCACCCAGACTGATATCGCGACTGCGAATTGGCGAACCAGCCATGATTTCAGTTGGCAGCAAGCGCATCGGAAGACTGTCTGTGACCAGCGGCAGAAGGCCGGTTGGGCGCAGCGTTAGCACCAGGGTAGAAACCAGAATACTGGATGGCTCAAAGAAGCCGCGAATACGATCAACAATGCTCGCCGCTTCGCCACAGGTGATCGACACTTCATCGCCGTTGCTCATATCCACCAGAATCTCGCGGCGCTCGCCCGGTGCCAGCGAAAGTTGCTTCACCGATACAGGAGCAGGCAGGAATCCCTGATCGCCAGAAATCACATGTAACGGGCGACCATCGCTCATCTGTAGTTGATAGCGACGAGAGTTCGACGCGTTCAGCAGTCGCAAGCGCACCCAGCCACGCGAGACTTCAACGTACGGGCTTTGTACACCGTTAACCAGCAGCGTATCACCAACAAAGCCGCCGCTTCCCGGTTCGTTGTATTCTGGCGTACCAAAGTTATCCAGCCGTTTATCCTGGATAATGACCGGAAAATCATCCACACCATAATGGTTGGGGATAGGCAGCGACTTGCTGACTTCATCTTCCACCAGCCACATTCCGGCAAGGCCGTTATAGACCTGCTGAGCCGTGCGGTTGGGAGTATTGGCGTGATACCACAGAGTAGCTGCGTTCTGGCGAATGGGCAGTACGGGTGCCCAGTCAGCGTTTGGCGACATCATCCGTGCCGGACCGCCCATCAGCGGGCCTGGTACCTGTAGCCCGGCCACCGTCATTGAGACATTTTCTGTCAGGCGGTTGCTGTAAATAAGCTTAACATCGTCGCCCTTCCAGACGCGGATAGTCGGCCCCAGGTAACGACCATTGATTCCCCAGACCGACGCGCGTGTCCCTGGCGTAAATGACCAGTGCGCACGTTGTACAGTCATAAACAGCGGTTGCCCACGGCGAGATTCAAGTAGCGGCGGAACGGGTAGCGGTTGCTGTTGCCCGGCTGCGCTGGCCTTCAGGGGAACAGCGCCTGCACAAAGTGCAATCCCCGATGCCTGAATGAACTGACGCCGACTGAGTGACATATTTGCTCCATGTAAAACTGGCTAAAGTAATACCGTGCAGGAAAGTGTTCCCCGCAAAAATACAGATTGCCGACTTAAACTTTTCCGGCGGCTTCGCGTTCTGCGACTTCTTTATCGAGCTCGGCGATTTTTTGTTCCATTATCGAACGACAATGGGCAGCCAGCTCACGAACCTGATCTTTGCCATACTGACTGACGTCAATTGGCGGCAGCATTTCGACAATCACCAGACCGTTGTGCAGTCGATTAAGATTAATCTTATTCGAAGTTGTAGAGACGCACACGGGAATAATCGGGACGCCCGCCGCAATTGCCGCGTGAAATGCTCCAGTCTTGAACGGTAGCAGGCCGCGACCACGGCTGCGGGTTCCTTCCGGGAACATCCAGATGGAAATACGGCGTTTTTTGAAATGATTCACGACTTCCGCAATGGTGCCGTGAGCTTTAGTGCGATTGTTTCTGTCGATCAATAAGTTGCCGGTTAACCAGTACAACTGCCCGAAGAAGGGGATCCACAGCAAGCTCTTTTTACCTACCGTCACCGTCGGCGGTTGCACAATGTTCGATGCTGTCACCATGTCATAGTTGTTCTGGTGGTTAGCGATATAGATAGCATTGCCGTAGCTTTCAGCATCTGCAGGTTTGCGGCACTCAACTTTCAGGCCGAACAGCGGCGCAAGACGGCCAAACATATGCCCAAAGGTGGCCACATGTTTCGGGTTACGCGGGCTGAAAAGGCAGTAAATGGAGCCGAATACACAGACTAAGATGCTGTAAATCACGGTAATAATAAGACGAAAGATATATAGCATAACACCCTCTGAAGGTCTGAGAGACTGGCATTGTACGTCACCTGAAATCAGGTTAGGGCATTGTTAAAAGCCGCTCTCTGGAAAAGCGTATTGTTAATCGCAACGCATGAATAAACAACGGTTTCAAGGGAATTTTTATCGTTTCCGGGGGTTGAATACGCTGCCGGATGACGACTTAACGTTTCATCCGGCGTTCCTTGCAAGCGGGAGGAAACAGGCCCTCCCCGGCATATTACTCTTCGCTATCACCGCTGCTGGCACGGCGAGGAGAGTCGATCTCAACACGATCGATACGCTGCAAACCGCGCATCAACGTACCGCGGCGTCCACGTTCGCCAGTGACTTTCTGTAACTCTTCCGGGCGCAGTTTAATTTTGCGTTTCCCAACATGAATGGTCAGCGTGCTTTGCGGCGGCAGAACGTACAATTGCGCCAGACCATCTTCTCCACGCGCGGCTTCTGCCGATGGAATGTTGATAATCTTGTTGCCTTTGCCCTTCGACAGCTGCGGCAGATCGCTTACCGGGAACATCAACATACGGCCTGCCTGAGTGATTGCCAGCAGCATATCGGAAGCATCTTCAATCACCACCGGCGGCATAACATGGGCATTTTCCGGTAAGGTGATCAAAGCCTTACCTGCACGGTTACGCGCCACCAGATCGTTAAAGGTGCAGACGAAACCGTAACCCGCATCGGAAGCCATCAGCAGTTTCTGATCGTCGCTTTCCATCAGCATATGGTCAACGGTCGCCCCAGGCGGCAACGTTAATTTGCCGGTGAGTGGTTCGCCCTGACCACGCGCCGACGGCAGCGTAATCGGGTCGATGGCATAGCTACGACCGGTGGAATCAACAAACACTACCGGTTGGTTGCTCTTACCTTTCACCGCCGCTTTGAAGCTATCACCCGCTTTATAATTCAGGCCCGGCGCGTCGATATCATGGCCTTTAGCGCTGCGTACCCAGCCCATCTGCGACAGCACAATGGTGACAGGTTCAGACGGCAGCATGTCGTGCTCGCTCATCGCTTTCGCTTCTTCGCGTTCCTGCAACGGCGAACGACGATCGTCACCGTAGGCTTGCGCGTCTGCCTGCAGTTCTTTCTTCAGCAGGTTATTCATTTTACGCTCGGAAGCCAAAATGCCCTGCAACTGGTCGCGCTCTTTTTCCAGTTCACTCTGCTCACCGCGAATCTTCATCTCTTCCAGTTTGGCAAGATGACGCAGTTTCAGTTCGAGGATCGCTTCCGCCTGGGTTTCCGTAAGGCCAAACCGCGACATCAGCGCCGGTTTCGGTTCATCTTCATTACGAATGATCTCAATCACTTCGTCGATATTGAGAAACGCCACCAGCAAACCTTCGAGGATATGCAGGCGCTTGAGGACTTTCTCCAGACGATAGTTCAGTCGGCGGCGCACGGTATCGCGACGGAACACCAGCCATTCGGAGAGGATTTCCAGCAGGTTTTTCACCGCCGGACGACCATCCAGACCGATCATATTGAGGTTAATGCGATAGCTCTTTTCCAGATCGGTGGTAGCGAAGAGGTGGTTCATCACCTGATCCATATCCACGCGGTTGGAACGCGGCACAATCACCAGACGGGTCGGGTTCTCGTGGTCAGATTCATCGCGCAGATCGTCAACCATCGGCAGCTTTTTGTTGCGCATTTGCGCAGCAATTTGCTCCAGTACGCGCGCACCTGAAACCTGATGCGGCAATGCGCTGATAACCACCGCGCCATCTTCTTTCTTCCACACCGCGCGCATACGCACTGAACCACGTCCGTTCTCGTAGATTTTACGGATCTCGGCGCGCGAAGTGATAATTTCCGCTTCAGTCGGATAATCCGGCCCCTGCACGATATCCAGCAGCTGATCGAGCGTGGTTTTCGGTTGGTCGATTAATGCGATTGCCGCCTGAGCCACTTCACGCAGGTTATGCGGTGGAATATCGGTCGCCATGCCGACGGCAATACCGGTGGTGCCGTTAAGCAAAATGTTTGGCAGACGGGCAGGCAGCATTTTCGGCTCCTGCAAAGTGCCGTCGAAGTTTGGCACCCAGTCAGCCGTCCCCTGCCCCAGCTCGCTCAATAGCAGCTCGGAATATTTCGACAACCGGGATTCGGTGTAACGCATTGCCGCGAACGATTTCGGATCGTCCGGCGCGCCCCAGTTCCCCTGACCATCAACCAGCGGATAACGGTAAGAGAACGGCTGCGCCATCAGGACCATCGCTTCATAACAGGCGCTATCGCCGTGCGGATGGTATTTACCCAGTACGTCACCGACGGTACGGGCCGATTTTTTAAATTTGGCGCTGGCATTCAGGCCCAGTTCAGACATCGCATACACAATGCGGCGCTGAACAGGTTTCAGACCATCACCAATAAACGGCAACGCACGGTCCATGATCACGTACATGGAGTAGTTTAAGTAGGCGTTTTCCGTAAATTCATGTAGCGCAAGGCGCTCTGCCATATCGCTCATTAATTCTGATTCCTCAACTTATTCGCCAGCCTTCAAAGGGGCAATATTGCCGGAGATACTACATTATCTGCCGCGTCGAGTCACAGGAGATCAGCGTGAATAGCGCCGCCGGACGTGCTCCGACGGCGATAAAGGCATCAATGTGCCTTGATATACAACTCTTTGCTGTAGACTTGATCGGCATAGAGGGCAGCACAAGGTTGCGCCCATGCCACACCACTCGGCATGGGGGTCCGCTCCGGGCGATTCGAGAAGTTGAGGTTATGCGAGTCCAGGGAAGCCTAAAGCATCAAAGTAGTCGACTGTAAGTATACGGTTCAGCCCAGTTTAGCTGTGTCTCCACCAGTGCCCCGCGCCTCCTGCCATAAGTGCGGCTTGCTCATGGGTACCCCCGAGACGGCTTACGGCGCACCGGATAATAAATTTCGCGTATACATGGTATTCCTTACCGGAGAAATTATAAGTCCAACAACAATACGCCTGTGGCATTGTTCGCTCAAACTTATCGCGAGTGATTTGGCTCACACTCCGGTAAAGATTCCCCATCACGCCAACGGCACATAAACATCCGTTTCCAGTCGCTGCTCTGTCACCCCTTCGGCAAGATTGGTGTAGTGAAACAGAATCGGTGCTTTACGCATTTTCTCGCCGCTTGCAGGCAGCCAGTGGCGAATAATGCCCCATATCGTGTGTGAAATATCGTCCAGCTCGCCAACGTGGCGGGCCACGGCATAACGTCCACCGGTAAGTTCACCATTGCTCACACCATAACGATTATCGGGAATCGGTTCGCTAACGCTGCCGCAGATATCAAAGCGAAACGCTTCCGGTGCGGTGGTGGCAGGGTCGTCCCAGGCGACGCCAAAAGTCTGGCTTTGGTTAACAGGAGAAAGCCCCGTCTCTTTACGCCACATGATAAATTTCGCCACACTGTAGTTGAGCAACTCAGGGCTACAGCGGTGCGGCAACATCGCCACAGGGATTGATGGGAAATCGATAATGTTTACATCCAGTGTCAGGTTTGTCATTTTGCCTCCCTGCGAAATTATTCCCGGGAACGCGTCCCGGGAGCGGTAACAATTACGGATTTACTTTGCGGATCTGTTTGACGTCAATTTCAACAGAATTCCAGTCTTTATCGACTTCACCCTGAATCTCAACCGTATCTTTCGGCGTCACCGTCACACCGTTCCAGCGTTTGTGGTCGATATCAACATTGATAGTACCGCTGGCATCTTTAAACACGTAGAGATCGTCAGAGATGCGTTCAACGATATTGCCGCGCAGGGTTACCCAGGTGTCGTCACGCAGGGATTTTGCGCTTTCTACGGTCGTTACGCTGCCGTTCGGCCCCTGGAATCCTCCGGCCTGACTTTGCGTTGCCGATGGGCCAGAAAAACCGCCCTGCTCTGCTGCCATCACCGGTGCGCTGCACAGGGCCATTACTGCGATTACTGCTGCGAATTTTTTCATGTTTATTACTCCCTTTAATGTCTGTTTCCGAGCATTTAACAAGATAGTCCTTAACAACTTCTTAAGGGAAAAAAATAAAATTTAGTGCTGTACAGAGCGCGTTACAACACGGTTTACTGGCAGCAAATACGGTTATCGCAGGGATGAAAAAATGCGAATTTTACTGATAGAAGATGACATGCTGATTGGCGACGGCATCAAAACGGGCCTTAGTAAAATGGGTTTTAGCGTCGACTGGTTTACACAAGGTCGTCAGGGAAAAGAGGCGCTTTATAGCGCGCCTTATGATGCGGTAATCCTGGATTTAACCTTACCAGGCATGGATGGTCGCGATATTTTGCGCGAATGGCGAGAAAAAGGTCAGCGTGAGCCGGTACTGATCCTGACCGCGCGCGATGCGCTGGAGGAACGTGTAGAAGGGCTGCGTCTGGGAGCTGACGATTATCTGTGTAAACCTTTTGCGTTGATAGAAGTCGCCGCCAGGCTGGAAGCTCTGATGCGCCGAACCAACGGCCAGGCCAGCAACGAGCTGCGCCACGGTAACGTCATGCTCGACCCCGGCAAACGTATCGCCACGCTGGCTGGCGAACCCTTAACACTGAAACCAAAAGAATTTGCCCTGCTGGAATTACTGATGCGTAACGCTGGTCGGGTACTGCCGCGCAAACTGATTGAAGAGAAACTGTATACCTGGGACGAAGAGGTCACCAGTAATGCCGTTGAAGTGCATGTGCATCATCTGCGACGCAAACTCGGTAGTGATTTTATTCGTACCGTGCATGGTATTGGCTACACATTAGGTGAGAAATGAAATTTACCCAACGTCTTAGTCTGCGCGTCAGGCTGACGCTAATCTTTTTAATTCTGGCCTCGGTGACCTGGCTGCTTTCCAGCTTTGTCGCCTGGAAACAAACAACGGATAACGTCGATGAATTGTTCGACACCCAACTGATGCTGTTTGCCAAGCGGTTAAGTACGCTCGATCTCAACGAAATCAACGCGGCGGATCGCATGGCACAGACGCCAAATAAATTAAAACACGGTCATGTTGATGACGATGCGCTGACCTTTGCCATCTTTACCCACGACGGCAGAATGGTCCTTAACGATGGCGATAACGGAGAAGATATTCCTTATAGCTATCAACGGGAAGGTTTTGCTGACGGGCAACTGGTGGGCGATAAAGATCAATGGCGTTTTGTCTGGATGACCTCACCTGATGGCAAATATCGCATCGTTGTTGGTCAGGAATGGGAATACCGTGAAGACATGGCGCTGGCGATTGTTGCCGGGCAATTGATCCCGTGGCTGGTCGCACTGCCGATTATGTTAATCATCATGATGGTACTATTGGGTCGTGAACTCGCGCCGCTGAACAAACTGGCGCTGGCGCTGCGTATGCGTGACCCTGACTCGGAAAAACCACTAAACGCGACTGGCGTACCCAGCGAAGTGCGTCCGTTGGTTGAGTCGCTAAATCAACTGTTCGCCCGCACACATGCGATGATGGTTCGTGAACGACGCTTTACCTCCGACGCAGCTCACGAACTACGTAGCCCGTTAACGGCGCTGAAAGTGCAAACCGAAGTTGCGCAGCTTTCTGACGATGATCCGCAAGCGCGGAAAAAAGCGCTGCTTCAATTACATTACGGGATCGATCGCGCTACTCGTCTGGTTGATCAACTGCTCACTCTATCGCGGCTGGACTCACTGGATAACCTTCAGGACGTCGCGGAGATCCCGCTTGAAGATCTCCTGCAATCGTCGGTGATGGATATTTACCACACGGCGCAGCAGGCGAAAATTGACGTGCGACTGACACTCAATGCCCACGGCATCAAACGCACCGGACAACCGCTATTGCTAAGTTTGTTGGTGCGAAATTTGCTGGATAACGCCGTGCGCTACAGTCCACAGGGCAGCGTGATAGACGTCACGCTGAATGCTGATAATTTCATCGTGAGGGATAACGGCCCCGGTGTGACGCCAGAGGCTCTGGCGCGAATTGGCGAACGCTTCTATCGCCCCCCCGGACAAACCGCTACCGGCAGTGGACTTGGGCTATCGATTGTCCAGCGAATCGCCAAATTGCATGGCATGAATGTTGAGTTTGGGAATGCGGAACAAGGTGGATTTGAGGCGAAGGTAAGCTGGTAACTTCTCTGTCTATGAGAGCCGTTAAAACGACTCTCATAGATTTTACTAATAGCAAAATATAAACCGTCCCCAAAAAAGCCACCAACCACAAACCAGACAAATACCGAGCGAAAATACATATACCCAAAACTCGAACATTTCCCGCATAAAGAGTTTTCTTAAGATAAGAATAATAAGTGGCGTAAGAAGAAAAAATGCTGCAATCATTGCTTGCAATATACGATCTTCGCCTGAAACGGAAGGTATACTGCAAATATTGCCTCCCGACTCAAGCATCCAGTCATACTTATTGAAAGCAAAAAAAGCATCTATTAACCAATAAGTAAGCATTATGTATAACAGAGCTTCAAATATTGTTTGAATTTTATGCTTTAACATATATCAGTACGCTCATAAAAATCCATTTATAATTATCAACATGACACGTTGATATTTTCATCTTTTACTTATTCAAAGCCATATTTTCAATCCCAAAAAAAACCGAACCAAACGTGTAAATTATTCCGGTGCGAGTAAGAATTATGAGGAATGGCTATCAGTATTGTCATTTTCAGAAAATATTTATCCTGCATCGGTGAGTCAGAGCTAGATCAGACTTTTGCTAAATTCGCAAAAGACTTTGCACATTTTGCTAATTTCACCGTACCGCTCTGTGACGTACTATAGTCGACAAACGTCTCACCTTGAGGTTAAAAAATGAGCAACATCCTGATTATCAACGGCGCGAAAAAATTCGCCCACTCCAATGGTCAACTGAACGACACCCTGACCGAAGTCGCGGATGGCACACTGCGCGACCTCGGGCATGATGTCCGCATCGTTCGCGCCGACAGCGACTACGTTGTCAAAGCGGAAGTACAAAACTTTCTCTGGGCTGATGTGGTGATCTGGCAGATGCCAGGCTGGTGGATGGGCGCGCCGTGGACAGTGAAAAAATATATTGATGATGTATTCACCGAAGGTCATGGAACGCTGTATGCCAGCGATGGTCGTACCCGCAAAGATCCGTCGAAAAAATACGGTTCCGGCGGCCTGGTACAGGGCAAAAAATATATGCTTTCTCTAACCTGGAACGCACCAATGGAAGCCTTCACCGAAAAAGATCAGTTCTTCCACGGCGTTGGCGTTGACGGTGTGTATCTGCCGTTCCATAAAGCAAACCAATTCCTCGGTATGGAACCGCTGCCGACATTTATCGCTAATGACGTGATAAAAATGCCTGATGTTCCCCGCTATACTGAAGAATATCGCAAGCATCTTGTGGAAATTTTTGGTTAACTAGAGCTCAGGCTTTAGAAGGAGTTAACCATGCTTACCGTAATCGCAGAAATCCGTACTCGTCCTGGTCAACATCACCGTCAGGCGGTATTGGATCAGTTTGCTAAAATCGTTCCAACCGTACTGAAAGAAGAAGGTTGCCACGGCTATGCGCCAATGGTGGATTGCGCTGCTGGCGTGAGTTTCCAGTCTATGGCACCGGATTCTATCGTGATGATTGAGCAGTGGGAAAGCATCGCGCATCTTGAAGCGCATCTGCAAACCCCGCACATGAAGGCGTACAGCGAAGCCGTAAAAGGCGACGTGCTGGAGATGAATATTCGTATTCTGCAGCCAGGGATTTAATATTTCTGAAAAGAGGCCGGTGCTGCTTGCCGGCCATTTATTTTCACTCTTCCGCCGTTTGTAACCGTGCTTTTATCTGTTCGTAATATTCATTATTAATCAGATAAAATCTCATGATGAGTCCGGTAAGCAGGTTAAGTATCGCGGGAATGATCGTCATTAACAGGCAGATCCCCCACAGCGCCTGTGGTGTTTGTTCTACGCCTGGTTGATAATCCAGATAGGCTAAAGCGATTCCGATAAAGCCCCCTGCCAGCCCCATACCGAACTTTTGGAAAAAGAGAATCCCGCCAAATGCCAGGCCAGAAACACGTTGCCCCGTTTTCATTTCACCGTAATCCACGGACTCAGCAATGGATGCCCAATAAATGGGAAGCTGGATATCCGTCAGGAAAGTCACCACAATATAAAATGTAAAAGCTAGCACTATAGAATTTGGTTGCACGAAATACATCGCACCACCCACCACGAACGCCAGTAATTGGGTATAACGAAATATTTTTATTTTGTCATAGAGACGAGTAAGCCAGGTGCAAGCGATCATAGCCAGAACTGAGGCGATCACGCCTGAAGTTAAAAACGGTGAAATTAAAGCATCCCCACCACTCAGGTAATATTTTGCATAATATGCAGCGACAGAGTTACGAATAATCCCGCCAAACATAATGATCGCAATTACAGCGCCCAAAATGAGCCATTGATCATTTTTGATCAGTAACCGAAACTGCGCGGCCATACCGAGACTGGGTTTTGGATGGTAGATGCGCTCTCTCACGCTAAAAAAACAATACAGGCATAAACACGTTGCCAGAATACCCATTGTCCCCATTGCTATTTGATAACCCAGTTGTACGTTATTCTTCCCAAGATACATTGCAGATAAAGGAACAATAATTGTTACGGCGAACATGGCAATTTTTGTCATAACAAAACGATAACCATTGGCGCTCAATCTCTCTTGTGGATCATCCGTGATAACGCTGATTAATGAAACATAAGGAATAGCGATTAACGTATAGGTCAAGGTAAGTAACACATAGGTAGCCCAGGCCCATAAAAGCTTAACTGAATAATCGGTATCAGGTGTGGTGAACATCAACCAAATGCTTATCCCAAACGGTATTGACATAAAAAGCAACCATGGCCGATATTTTCCCCAACGTGTATTCGTTATGTCTGTCATTGTTCCCACAACTGGATCAATCACAGCATCAAGAATACGTACAGAAAATAACAGAATACCTAAGTCGACGGGTTTCAGACCAAATACATCCGTGTAAAAATAAGTGATGATCATGGCTAAAGACATCATTACTATCGCAATGGCCATATCACCGGCACCAAAACCTATCTTTTCATTTATTGTCAGTTTCATACACAGCACTCATTAATCACATGAAATTATATTAAAAACAAATGTATCGGAACTCATTCAGCACATAACTTTACGATTGAGAATAAATGCATTGGTAGATACCACAACAAACCACTGAGTTAATATTGAGCAGCATCACATAAAAACCAATTTCACTTAACCGCATGATATTTATTAATAAATGTGGTTTTTCCTGTTTTATGTCACAGATAACAAATAAGCATACTGCGCAATAAAAATAAAAGAATGTAAAGTTGGTATCAACCACTTGAAATGAGGCTTTGTCATGATAAGAATTTATAAAGCCAGTAAAGGTCAGCTAAAGCATCGTGAAATTTTTGATGAAATAAAGAAAAAAATTGATAACGGTGAATGGAAAGAAGGCAAAGCTATACCAACAGAAAGAGAACTGGCTGAACATTTTTTAAGCAGCAGAACAACAATTCGGAAAGCAATAGAAAGTTTGAAACAACGCGGATACCTGCATAGTGTCCACGGGCAAGGAACATTTACATTACCGGCTCGCAGTCGGGAAAATCATTTATTACATAGTTTTACTGATGACATTAAGGCTCGTGGTGGCGTACCGGCACAGAATATTCTTGAAATAGGTTATATTCCTCTCAGTGATATTATCAGAAAAAATCTCGAACTTGATATCCATGTCCATACCGTTTTCTGTATAAAACGCATTCGCTATATGGGAAGTACGCCGCTGGGTATTCAGACATCATGGCTTGCGTTAAATGACGGACAAGAAATAACTCTGGAAGAGCTGCTGGCGACGGGTTCGCTCTATATTTTACTGGAAGAAAAACTCGCTATTAAACCTTTAGAAGCAACGGAGATTATCTCTGCCCGGCTTCCCTCGCCCCTTGAGCGTCAATTACTGGAACTGACTGCCGATGACGTCGTATTAAGTTGTACCCGCGTCACGTTATCCGTGGAACGTAAACCAATGGAGTATGTAGAGATGGTTTATCCCGCAAGTCGGTACTCCTACAAAGCACGAATTACAAAAGACAGTTTTAGCGTGTAACAGAGAGAATATTGTGAACAAAATAGAACAAGCCGTAATTTATAACAAAATATTAGGTTCTTTAGCCTGCGCAGGTATGGGCGATGCATTAGGCGCAGCGACTGAACTCTACAGCATTGATGAAATAAAAACTCAATGGGGAGGTTTTTTAAATGCCTTTGTTTCTCCTCCTGCCGATACCTTTGCTGGCTCATTAAATGGTGTTGCAGGACTTATCACCGACGATTCCAGCCAAATGTATGTGTTTTCAGAAGGGTTAATTGAGGCTGGATTTGATAACTTCACCAATAATGACTGGTTAGCTTGTCTTCTGCGTTGGGCCGATATGCAGCCCTACGCAAATTATAAAGGCCCCACAACAGAACAAATCGTCAAGGCACTAAAAGAAGGTAGACCAACAAACACCATTGGGCGTATTGGAACATCTTCTCGTCAGGCCCCCAATGTCGGCACCACGAATGGCGCAGGAATGCGTGTAGCCCCGGCAGGATTGATCTGGCCTGGCAAGAAAGAAAAAGCGTGTCGCCTGGCGTTAATAACTTGCCTACCTTCACATGACACCAATATTGCGATTGCCAGCGCTTGCGCCATCGCTGCAGCGACATCGCAGGCTATGTTACCAGAAGCCTCGCTCACATCATTACTGGATGCCGCAATCTGGGGAGCGAATTACGGCGAACGCCTGGCCAAACAATATGCACGATGTGTAGCAGGGCCATCTATCGCCATGCGCATCCAACTTGCAGCGGACATCGCCAGACGTGCCAATGATCTGGAGTCTTGTCTGCGAGAAATGGAAGGTTTGGTTGGTAACTCTGTTGCCGCCCATGAATCCATTCCTGCGGCAATCGGTCTATTGCTGTACTGCAAAGGAGAACCCTGGGAAACCATCCATGCCTGCGCCAATATTGGCAATGACACCGATAGCATCGCTACGATGGCAGGCGCAATTGCAGGGGCATGGCGCGGTTTTGATGCGCTCCCTGAAGATAAATATGCCTTTTTCCGCGCCGTAAATAATAAAGATTTCGATGTTGAAGCGATCGCATCGGGTCTGACATTGCTTGCAGTACAGGCACAGGAGAAATAATGAACATGCCAGCCCGTGCTCCTGTTATGCCATTAGCGCAAACTCGTGAGGAAATAAATGCAACGGCGGCAGCGCTACGCCATTTGGCAGCTATCTGGGGTGAATGTTTTTCATCTGTTCAGCTCGATAAACGTGCTGTTGAACGCGTCTGTATAGTGGGATCGGGCGACTCCTGGACGGTGGCACTATGTGCCGCCGCCTGGCTGGGGAAATACACACATCTGTTTTGTTCCGCATTGCAAACGTGGGATTTTCTTCAGACTGATTTAACCCGTTATCAGAAAGAAACGTTGATCATTATTCTCAGCGCAAGTGGCAGACCATCACTGACCGTTGACGCCCTTAGCCACGCAGTATGCTCAAACGCGCAAGTGCTGGGTGTGACGAATTGCCCTGGAACACCATTTTGCGCAATAACAGAAAACATGCTCTATACATGGGCGAATAAGCAGGGTATTCCAACGCAAAGTAGTAGCGTCACACTTTATACCCTCCTGCGCTTAGCGCAAAACTTATGTCCAGGCTTAACACCACTGCAAATTGAAGAGGATTTAGAAGGGAAATTTAGCCAGATTAATCAGCACTGGCAGCAAAAGAAGCGCCATTTTTACCAACAAAAAGAGATAACGTTTCTGGGGAGTGGCTTAAGTTGGGGACTAGCAATATCGGGGAGCAATTTACTTTCTTGCGGCCCACAGATTCGTGCGACAGCCTTTCCACTGGAAGAATTTTATCATTCATTACGCTTACATCAGGCTGGTGTCGGTCAGCATTATTTTTTACTGCCAGCTACATCCCGCGAGTACCCATTTTACATTGCAACCCAAAAAGCAATTGTTGAACAGGGAGCGACAGCAGAATTAATCAGTTTTATACCTGATGCCAGTGAGTCCAACAATTTATTTCTGGTCATGCAGTGGTTATATGAAATGTGCTGGCATTTAAGTTGTGATTATGTCGACGCAGGCGGGCAACGCGTTAGCCATAGGGAGAAATAAGACTATGAAGAAATTTGATGTCGCCGCTTTAGGCAGTGGAAATATAGATATTTTTTTATCTATCCCGTCACTCCCCACTCGTGGCGGTAAAGTGGTCGGGACACGTCTGGGTGAACAAGCTGGCGGCACAGTCGCCAACAGTGCCTGTGCGATGGGACAACTGGGTCTCAATGTGGTATCTGTTTCATGTGTGGGCAATGATCATTCAGCCTCGATCATTCTTGATGGATTTAAAAAATATCATGTAAATTGTGATTTCGTTCAGGTAATTCCGGAATTGATTGCCAATACCGCGATTATCTTTATTGATGAATTAGGTGAAAAAACGTTGGTTTACTCGCCTGGTAGTGATCATGAGTGGGATAAAGAAAAAGCCCTGCAGGCAATTGCGCAAAGCCGTTATTATTATACGATGCCAGCAGATATCGAGAAATTTCGTATGCTGGCCGAATATTCCCGTAGCCAGATGACAAAAGTTGTCGTTGATATTGAGCCTCATATCATTGCAACACCTGAACACCTTGCCAGAATTTTACACCTTGCTGATATTGCGATATTTAATTATGACGGTTTTATTCGTGGCTATGCAGCAGAGCCAGATTTTACACTTCTGCATGATATACAAGACGAGTATCAACTTGAGGCTGTCGTGGTTACGCTGGATGTTAGGGGAGTAATTGCAGTCAAAGGCAATGAGCAAGTAAAAATAGGTAGCTATACAATTCCCATTATTGATACCACTGGCGCTGGAGATACTTTTAATGGTGCATTTGTTTATAGCTTAATAAAAAACATGCCCTTAATTGAAGCACTAAAATTTGCTTCTGCCACTGCAGCAATAAATATTACTGCATTAGGTGCCAGAGGTCATCTGGCGACACCATCGGAAGTTAATCTTTTTCTTTCACAACACGACTAAAATCAGATACATACACAAAGGTAAATATCATGAAAATAAGACATGCCGCTATTTTTCTGGCATTACCGCTGTTATGCACAACAGCGCAGGCAAACAGTTTTCTTCATTATGCTGGTGAGTTCAACTTCCGGACGGGAGAAAAACAGAACAATGTTACAATCGCGGGGCTATCAGCCATCACATTTGATGCAAAAAAAAATATTTTCTATGCTATTAACGATAGCAGAAACAATAATAAAGAAGGAGATGCCAGTCTTTATACACTAAAAATACAGGTATCATCAGGGGCATTGAGCAAGTGAATTTTCTCAACCAGCGTCCACTGCTTGATGCAAAACAGCAGCCTTTCGTGACCAATACGGTGGATGCCGAAGGTCTGGCCCTGACACACAATGGTAAGTCATTACTCTGGAGTTCGGAGTTAGGTGCTCCACTGCGTCTGAGCACTCTCGATGGCGTAATGGAGAAAGATTTTACGTCTTTATTTCCTGCTCGATTTAATATTAGTTCTGACAAAGAGAGCAGCAATGGTATTCGCAGCGGCAACGCCTGGGAGGGCCTGACAGTTACACCAGATGGAAAATCACTTTTTATCGCCGTTGAAAGCAGCCTTAAACAGGATGGGCCTATTGCAAGTCCAATAAATTCAGGTACATCACGCTTACTGCAATTTTCTATAGATGCAGACGGTCGACCTTCAAAGCAATTGCATGAATATCTCTATATTACTGATCCTGTTCCGCAAGTGAGTAAGTTCGGTATTAATGATAATGGCGTATCCGAGGTCCTGGCGCTGAATGATCACCAATTGTTGGTCATCGAACGTTCCGGCAGAAACGTCAGTGCTGGGTTCAATGACTGGGATTACTCTGTCAGAGTTTATATGGTCGATTTAACTGCTGCCAGCGATATCAAGGATATTGACAGTCTGCAAGATTGGTCCAATAAATCCACGTTACAACCCGTCAGTAAAAAATTATTAATTGATTTTGCTGATTACACTTCCTCTGCGGATTGTATTGAAGGGGTAACCTTCGGTCCTCTGATTGATGGGCATACATCGTTAATATTTGTATCTGATAATAATTTCCAGCCCCATCAACAGACGAAATTTTATCTATTCATTGATAAGGAAAACAAACTTAAAATTTAAAGTCAAACTATAGATAAAAAAACATTCTAATACCTGGAATCATCAGATGGTGTATTCGATCACCAAAAATATATTTTATTCTGAAAGGGAATATTATGAATTCTTATCTTAAAATATCACTTGCAGGAATAACAATGTTATCCTGCCTGTCACCTACACTAGTCTGTGCAGAACAGCCGCATGGATTTATTGATTATCGTCATGAGTATCTTGATGATACTCGCACCCACGCGGACCGCGTTGAATTTGGTACATTTTTTAGTAATGGTATCGGTTTGATGGGAGAATTACGCTATAACACCGATGAAGGTGATAAAGATAAGTGGGACCCCTCACAATTTGGCAATAACGGAACAGGATTATCTGTTGTTTACCGCTTTAAGCCGCTGGATGACAAAAAATTCTGGTTAGAACCCATGTTCTGGCTTGATACCACGCAATATTGGTCAACTTACGAATATGGTCTTTCTGCGGGTTATGATTTCAGCAAAGAATGGAAAGTTTCGGGTCGTTTTCGTTATGACATGGATAAAGCTACCGATAAATCCAAAGGTTATGGCAACGATGATCGTAATAACCGCCGTTACGATGTGTGGATCGACTATCGACCACAAAAAACCAACATCCAATATCAGTTAAACCTGGTCTATTACAATAATGGTTATTTAACCTGGAATGATGGCCATAAAAACTATACCGCATCATTTAAAGTAGGGTACAAAATGGGATCGTGGATACCCTATATGAGTATTGCGGATTATAAAGGTGTGGATAAAACATCAAGTAATCGCCAAATCCGCTGGCGCTGGGGTCTGACTTATACTTTCTAATCTGGAATAAAAAATGAATAATAAATTTAAAATCATTCTCTGGATGATACTCTCTGCTCTGCCAGCTTTATCTTACGCACAGGTAAAAAATATAGTTACTGGCGAATATAGTGCGGTCAGTAAAATTATCACCGAAAAGGAAACTCTCTATCCATCCGATAAGATATTATTGGTTTTTGACATTGATAATACGTTATTAACGAGTGGCACACGCATTGGCGGTGATATCTGGTATCAATGGCAAACCGATAAATTGCCCTTAAAGCCGGATGACTCGCAAAAAGTTCCCTGCCTGTATGAAAATACAATCAGTATGCTTTACGAACTTAGCCCTATGCAGCTTACCGAGCCACAGTTACCGACAATGTTAAAACAGTGGCAACAAAAGCATACCGCTTTTGCTCTGACATCCCGTGCACCGGATACTCTCTTTCCGACATTGCGGGAATTAAAGCGAAACGGCATTGATTTTTCGTCTTCCGCACTCAGGAAGAAAGAGGATACTTTGCCACCCTTTGAAAAAGGGAAACTCAAACGGTCATGGCTGTACAGCCAGGGGGTATTTTTTTCTTCCGGGCAAGATAAAGGCGTAATTCTCGATTATATGCTGGATAAAATGGGGAACAAATATGACGCGATTGTTTTTATCGATGACGGGCAAGCAAACATTCATGCGATGACGAAGATGTTCTCTAAGGATAAATGGTCCTCTACGGATTTTACCATTATTCACTATACCAGAGTGGAGGATGAGCTTATTAAACAACAAGGTGCAGTAATAACAACTGCACAAGCAGAAAAAATGGCTACGGACTGGAAAACTCTGGCTGGTTCGCTGGCAACACTATTTCCAGATCGTAACAAACTGTGCCCAATAAAATAATCAGCGACAACCCGGCAAAACACATGTTTGCCGGGTAAAGATTATTAAACCTCAATCTCCGCCATGTCGCCTTTCTCTTGCAACCAGTTGCGGCGATCTTCCGAGCGTTTCTTCGCCAGCAGCATATCCATCATCGCGTCAGTACGCTGATCGTCTTCATCATCGATAGTCAACTGCACCAGACGGCGAGTGTTCGGATCAAGCGTGGTTTCACGCAATTGCATCGGGTTCATTTCCCCCAGACCTTTAAAACGCTGGACGTTCGGCTTGCCTTTCTTGCGTTTTAATTGCTCAAGTACGCCCTCTTTCTCTTCTTCCGTCAGCGCGTAATAAACCTCTTTCCCGAGATCAATACGGTAGAGCGGTGGCAGTGCGACGTAAACGTGACCGTGTTTCACCAACGCGCGGAAGTGTTTTACGAACAAAGCGCAGAGCAGCGTGGCAATGTGCAGACCATCAGAGTCCGCATCCGCGAGGATACAGATTTTGCCATAACGAAGCTGGCTCAGATCGTCGCTGTCAGGATCGATACCGATCGCTACCGAAATATCATGCACTTCCTGCGAGGCCAGCACTTCGTCGGAAGAAACTTCCCAGGTGTTAAGGATCTTACCTTTCAGTGGCATGATCGCCTGATATTCGCGATCGCGCGCCTGCTTGGCAGATCCGCCTGCGGAGTCACCTTCCACAAGGAACAGTTCGGTACGGTTAAGATCCTGCGCGGTACAGTCAGCCAGTTTGCCAGGCAGTGCTGGGCCGCTGGTCAGCTTTTTGCGCACCACTTTTTTAGCCGCACGCATACGGCGCTGGGCGCTGGAAATCGCCATCTCCGCCAGCAACTCCGCCGCCTGAACGTTCTGGTTCAGCCACAGGATAAAGGCATCTTTCACCACGCCAGAAACAAATGCCGCGCACTGACGCGAAGAGAGACGCTCTTTGGTCTGCCCGGCAAACTGCGGATCCTGCATTTTTACTGACAGCACATAGGCGCAGCGATCCCAGATATCTTCCGCCGACAACTTTACACCGCGCGGCAGAATGTTGCGGTATTCACAGAACTCACGCATCGCGTCCAACAGGCCCTGACGCAGACCGTTAACGTGCGTACCGCCCTGCATCGTTGGGATAAGGTTGACGTAGCTTTCGGTCAGCAGTTCACCGCCTTCCGGCAGCCACAGTAGCGCCCAGTCCACAGCTTCAGTATCGCCAGCGAAATTACCGATAAACGGTTTTTCTGGCAGCGTCGGTAAACCGTTTACCGCTTCCGCCAGGTAATCATTCAGACCGTCCTGATAGCACCAGCGCTGTTCGGTGTTGTTGATCTCATCTTTAAAGGTAATCTCAACGCCGGGGCACAGTACTGCTTTGGCCTTCAGCACATGCGTCAGGCGTGAAACAGAAAAACGCGGGCTGTCAAAGAAGGTTTCATCCGGCCAGAAGTGCACGCTGGTACCGGTATTGCGTTTACCGCAAGTGCCGACAACCTGTAAATCCTGCACCTTTTCGCCATTTTCAAAGGCGATGTTATAAACCTGACCATCGCGGCGCACGTTAACTTCTACGCGCTTCGACAGGGCGTTAACCACCGAAATCCCCACGCCATGCAGGCCGCCAGAGAACTGGTAATTTTTGTTAGAGAATTTACCGCCTGCATGCAGACGGCAAAGAATCAGTTCAACCGCCGGTACACCCTCTTCCGGGTGAATATCCACCGGCATCCCGCGCCCATCGTCAATAACTTCTAACGACTGGTCAGCATGTAAGATTACATCCACGCGTTTTGCGTGACCCGCCAGTGCTTCATCGACACTGTTATCAATAACTTCTTGCCCCAAATGGTTAGGGCGAGTGGTATCGGTATACATCCCCGGACGGCGGCGAACCGGCTCAAGCCCGGTGAGTACCTCAATGGCATCAGCGTTATAAGTTTGCGTCATGGTTTAAGTTAGCAATTCGAGTTGATCGTCAGAGATGGTGCAGACCAAGAAAATCGACGATCGGGTTGAAATAATCTTCGAAGCCCGTGAATGCGTGGTTGCCGCCTTCTATGACAGTCTGGCGGCAGGAAGCGTAGTACGCCACCGCCTGGCGGTAATCCAGCACTTCATCTCCCGTCTGTTGCAGCAGCCAGATCAAATCCGGCGCTTCCAGCGGGTCAATCTGCATGACTTTGAGATCGTAAATATGGCGTGACTCTAGCACATATTGCTGCCCGGTGTAGGGGTTCTCGTTCTGACCGAGATAGTCCGTCAGCAGTTCAAACGGGCGCACCGCCGGGTTTACCACCACTGCGGGCAGCATAAAACATTGTGACAACCAGGTGGCGTAATATCCCCCCAGTGACGAACCGACAATACCCAGCGAATCGCCGCCATGTTCCAGGACAATGGATTCCAGCAGCTCTGCCGCGTCGGAAGGATACGGCGGCAACTGCGGAATGATCATCTCAACGTCAGGGTGATGTTCCGCCAGCCAGTTTTTTAACAAGCTCGCTTTTGCAGAGCGCGGCGAGCTGTTGAAACCGTGTAAATAAAGAAGCGTAGACATCAGTAGCCTTCTGAAGCGGTATCAGGTTGGAAACGTGTGTCCGCCAGGCGATGCACCTCGGTGGTCAGCGTGCCATCAGCATGTAACTCGAGAGTACGCCAGCCGGGCGCGATGGTGTCCAGCGTAAAGTTGGAACAGTGCGGCTTAAACTGCACACAGGTCGACGGCGTTGCCAGCAGGCGGCGACCGTTCCAGTCGAGATCCAGCTCCTGATGAATATGACCGCACAGCAAGTATTTGACGTGCGGAAACTTCGCCAGCACGGTATCCAGTTCGCCCGCGTTACGCAGGCTGTGTTGATCAAGCCAACTACAACCCGCAGGTAGCGGATGATGATGCAGCAGCAGCAACGTATGGCGTTCTGGCGCATCGGCCAGTTTACGTTCCAGCCACTCAAGCTGAAACTCGCTCAGCTCACCGTGCGGCACGCCAAACACCTGGCTATCCAGCAACAGGATTTGCCATTGCTCACCAATAAACACGCGCTTCGCCGGGGAGATACCCGCATCCTGTAACGCGCTGTACATCGCGGGCTGGAAATCGTGGTTGCCCGGCAGCCAGACGCAGGGCGCACGAAAACTTGCGATGCCTTCAGCGAAATGCTGATAGGCCGCAGAGGATTGATCCTGCGCTAAATCACCTGTCGCGACAATCAGGTCGAATTCGTGCTGATGTGGACGAATCGCCTCCAGCACCGCCTGGTAGCTTTCCCAGGTGTTTACCCCTAACAGGGCTTCGTGCTTTTGTGCAAACAGGTGAGTATCGGTAATTTGTAAAATCCTGACTCTGGCCTCACCAGCCAGAGGAAGGGTTAACAGGCTTTCCAAATGGTGTCCTTAGGTTTCACGACGCTAGTAAACCGGAATCGCCATCGCTCCATGTGCTAAACAGTATCGCAACCAGTCCGCTAAAAACTGGTTAATTTGATGCTTTTCGTCGCGTTGATGCAACTTTTTATTAGGATAATCATACCGCGCTTTGAAGCGAAAAATCTGCTGGCTTGAACACACTTCAGCCACCATCGCGTCATGATACAGACGCACCGTCATTGACGGAAGGCTCCAGTAACTGATCGCGGGCGCAGTCTGTTCTATTGTCACCAGGGTAGTGTATCGGGTCGATTCCACAATCGTCAGCCGATATTGTGCGTTTGCCACCTGATAGCTTACAGTTTCGCCGGGTGCGTCATTGCGCGGTAACAAACGGCGCAATTGTGAAAAGTTCATCTCGCACAGGCGCATCATTTCAGGAAAGTCAGGTGTGTAACGCTTCATTTATGCCCACTCATTTTTTAACGCTTGATGATGCAGCTGCAGCCATTGCAAAGCGATGACCGACGCTGCGTTGTCGATTTTCCCCTCTTCTACCCACTGGTATGCCTGTTCCCGGCTTACCACATGAACGCGAATATCTTCGTTTTCATCAGCCAGACCATGAATACCGCTTGCGGTCGTGGCGTCCACTTCGCCCACCATAATTGACGAACGCTCACTGGTGCCCCCCGGGCTTGCCAGGAAACTTAACACCGGTTTGGTCCGTTTGACTATCAGTCCCGCCTCTTCAATCGCTTCGCGACGGGCAACATCTTCCACACTTTCACCCTCTTCTATCATCCCGGCAACCATCTCCAGTAGCCAGGGGGTTTCACTGGTGTCGTATGCGGCAATCCGAATCTGCTCAATCAGCACAACTTCATCACGCACTGGGTCAAAGGGTAGCAAGACTGCGGCGTGACCGCGCTCAAAAATTTCCCTCCGTACCTCATGACTCATTTGCCCGTTGAATAAACGATGACGAAATCTATAAAGATCTAATGAAAAAAAGCCGCGATAAAGTGTTTCTCGTGCAATAATTTCTACATCGTTTTTGCCAAATGTAACGGGCAGGTTGTCTGGCTTAAGCATTGTTAATGTCCTGGCACTAATAGTGAATTAAATGTGAATTTCAGCGACGTTTGACTGCCGTTTGAGCAGTCATGTGTTAAATTGAGGCACATTAACGCCCTATGGCACGTAACGCCAACCTTTTGCGGTAGCGGCTTCTGCTAGAATCCGCAATAATTTTACAGTTTGATCGCGCTAAATACTGCTTCACCACAAGGAATGCAAATGAAGAAATTGCTCCCCATTCTTATCGGCCTGAGCCTTTCTGGGTTCAGTTCGTTGAGCCAGGCCGAGAACCTGATGCAAGTTTATCAGCAAGCACGCCTTAGTAACCCGGAATTGCGTAAGTCTGCCGCCGATCGTGATGCTGCCTTTGAAAAAATTAATGAAGCGCGCAGTCCATTACTGCCACAGCTAGGTTTAGGTGCAGATTACACCTATAGCAACGGCTACCGCGACGCGAACGGCATCAACTCTAACGCGACCAGTGCGTCCCTGCAGTTAACTCAATCCATTTTTGATATGTCGAAATGGCGTGCGTTAACGCTGCAGGAAAAAGCAGCAGGGATTCAGGACGTCACATATCAGACCGATCAGCAAACCTTGATCCTCAACACCGCGACCGCTTATTTCAACGTGTTGAATGCTATTGACGTTCTTTCCTATACACAGGCACAAAAAGAAGCGATCTACCGTCAATTAGATCAAACCACCCAACGTTTTAACGTGGGCCTGGTAGCGATAACCGACGTGCAGAACGCCCGCGCGCAGTACGATACCGTGCTGGCGAACGAAGTGACCGCACGTAATAACCTTGATAACGCGGTAGAGCAGCTGCGCCAGATCACCGGTAACTACTATCCAGAACTGGCAGCGCTGAATGTCGAAAACTTTAAAACCGACAAACCACAGCCGGTTAACGCGCTGCTGAAAGAAGCCGAAAAACGCAACCTGTCGCTGTTACAGGCACGCTTGAGCCAGGACCTGGCGCGCGAGCAAATTCGCCAGGCGCAGGATGGTCACTTACCGACGCTGGATTTAACGGCTTCTACCGGGATTTCTGACACCTCTTATAGCGGTTCGAAAACTCGTGGTGCCGCTGGTACCCAGTATGACGACAGCAATATGGGCCAGAACAAAGTGGGCCTGAGCTTCTCGCTGCCGATTTATCAGGGCGGAATGGTTAACTCGCAGGTGAAACAGGCCCAGTACAACTTTGTTGGTGCCAGCGAGCAACTGGAAAGCGCGCATCGTAGCGTCGTGCAAACCGTACGTTCCTCCTTCAACAACATTAATGCATCTATCAGTAGCATTAACGCCTACAAACAAGCCGTAGTTTCCGCTCAAAGCTCATTAGACGCGATGGAAGCGGGCTACTCGGTCGGTACGCGTACCATTGTTGATGTGTTGGATGCAACCACCACGCTGTACAACGCTAAGCAAGAGCTGGCAAATGCGCGTTATAACTACCTGATTAATCAGCTGAATATTAAGTCAGCCCTGGGTACGTTGAACGAGCAGGATCTGCTGGCACTGAACAATGCGCTGAGCAAACCGGTTTCCACTAATCCGGAAAACGTTGCCCCGCAAACGCCGGAACAGAATGCTATTGCTGATGGTTATGCGCCTGATAGCCCGGCACCCGTCGTTCAGCAAACATCCGCACGCACTACCACCAGTAACGGTCATAACCCTTTCCGTAACTGATGACGACGACGGGGCTTCGGCCCCGTCTGAACGTAAGGCAACGTAAAGATACGGGTTATCTGCCGCATTCTTCCCCCTTCTCGCTTCAATTTCGACCAGCCATCCTCTATTCTGATGGGTATTTACCACTGGTCCCGGAAGACAAAAATGAAACGGACAAAATCCATACGCCACGCATCGTTCCGCAAAAACTGGAGCGCGCGCCATCTGACACCAGTCGCTCTCGCGGTTGCCACTGTTTTTATGCTGGCTGGCTGTGAAAAGAGTGATGAAACAGTGTCTCTCTATCAAAATGCTGACGACTGTTCAGCTGCAAACCCAGGCAAAAGCGCCGAATGTACCACCGCGTACAACAATGCGCTGAAAGAAGCCGAACGTACTGCGCCGAAATACGCCACCCGTGAAGACTGTGTTGCTGAATTTGGTGAAGGTCAGTGCCAGCAGGCACCAGCCCAGGCTGGCATGGCACCAGAAAACCAGGCGCAGGCCCAGCAATCCAGCGGGAGTTTCTGGATGCCGCTGATGGCCGGTTACATGATGGGGCGTCTGATGGGCGGCGGCGCGGGATTTGCACAGCAGCCGCTGTTCTCCTCGAAAAACCCAGCCAGCCCGGCTTACGGTAAATATACCGACGCGACGGGTAAAAACTATGGCGCAGCCCAGCCAGGCCGCACCATGACCGTACCGAAGACAGCCATGGCACCAAAACCGGCGACCACCACTACCGTTACCCGTGGCGGTTTTGGTGAATCTGTTGCCAAACAAAGCACTATGCAGCGTAGCGCAACTGGCACCTCTTCTCGTTCAATGGGTGGCTGATACCGATGGAAAGAGTCAGTATTACCGAGCGCCCGGACTGGCGTGAGAAAGCCCACGAATACGGTTTCAATTTTCACACCATGTACGGCGAGCCGTACTGGTGTGAAGATGCTTACTACAAGTTGACCCTCGCCCAGGTTGAAAAGCTGGAAGAAGTCACCGCCGAACTGCACCAGATGTGCCTGAAAGTGGTGGAAAAAGTGATCGCCAGCGATGAGCTGATGACCAAATTCCGCATTCCAAAACACACCTGGAGTTTTGTGCGCCAGTCATGGCTGACGCACCAGCCATCGCTTTATTCGCGTCTTGATCTGGCGTGGGATGGCACTGGCGAACCTAAACTTCTGGAAAATAACGCCGATACGCCAACGTCACTATACGAGGCGGCGTTCTTTCAGTGGATCTGGCTGGAAGATCAGCTTAACGCCGGTAACTTGCCGGAGGGCAGCGACCAGTTTAACAGTCTGCAAGAAAAACTGATCGATCGCTTCGTTGAGCTGCGTGAACAGTATGGCTTCCAGTTGCTGCATCTCACCTGCTGTCGCGACACGGTGGAAGATCGCGGAACCATTCAGTATTTGCAGGACTGCGCAACGGAAGCTGAAATTGCTACTGAGTTCCTCTACATCGATGATATCGGGTTAGGTGAAAAAGGTCAGTTCACGGATTTACAGGATCAGGTAATTTCCAACCTGTTCAAGCTGTATCCGTGGGAATTTATGTTGCGTGAGATGTTTTCCACCAAGCTGGAGGATGCAGGCGTACGCTGGCTGGAACCAGCGTGGAAGAGCATTATCTCCAACAAGGCACTTCTACCGCTACTGTGGGAGATGTTCCCGAATCACCCGAACCTGCTGCCCGCTTATTTTGCGGAAGATGATCATCCGCAAATGGAAAAATATGTGGTTAAACCGATCTTCTCCCGTGAAGGCGCAAACGTGTCGATCATTGAAAACGGCAAAACCATTGAAGCAGCGGAAGGTCCGTATGGCGAAGAAGGGATGATTGTTCAGCAATTCCACCCGTTACCGAAATTCGGCGACAGCTATATGCTGATTGGTAGCTGGCTGGTGAACGATCAACCCGCCGGAATTGGCATTCGTGAAGACCGTGCATTGATCACCCAGGATATGTCTCGGTTTTATCCACATATTTTTGTTGAGTAATCAATGATGCCGGATGGCATTCGCCATCCGGTAATTGTTAACCTATCTGCACCGACAGCATACTCAGGCTGCCCATTTCTATACCATCGACCGGAATGGTAATTGGCTCCTGCCCATCCCACGCACCTAAGACATACAACAACGGCAGATAGTGCTCCGGCGTTGGGTTCGATAACGCGCCACCTTCATGGTCGAGGTAATTCACCAGAGGATGCTGCTCTACCGCCCCTTGCCACGTCAGATTCGCTTTCACATACTCATTAAACGACATCGCCCAAGGATATGGTGAACTATCACCGTGCCACTTCACTGTACGCAGGTTATGCACCACGTTGCCACTGGCGACCAACATTATTCCTTCATCTCGCAGCGCTGCCAGTTTGCGCCCCATTTCGAAATGCCAGGCGGCAGGTTTGCTACTGTCGATACTCAACTGCACCATCGGGATATCGGCGTCAGGATACATCTTAATCAGCACGCCCCAGGAACCGTGGTCAAAGCCCCAGGCTTCTTTATCCAGCGTCACCGGGACCGGTGCTAACAGCTCAACCAGATGCTGTGCCAGCACAGGCGAACCCGGAGCAGGATAATGCGTATCGTACAGCGCCTGCGGGAAGCCACCAAAGTCATGAATCGTGGGCGGCGTCTCCATCGCGGTCACTCCTGTTCCACGGGTAAACCAGTGAGCCGAAACCACCACAATCGCTTGCGGGCGTGGCAATGTCATCCCCAACTTCTGCCAGCTGCGGGTATACAAATTATCTTCCAGCACGTTCATCGGACTACCGTGACCTAAAAACAATGCTGGCATACGTGTTGAAGACATGATGATATCCTTAACTAAAGGTGTCATTTTGATATCCTCACAATACGCTTGTTCGGCGGAGTAAGAACCCGGATAACAATGATGATGATCATCAGTTATTTTGACGATCTGCCTGAAGGTGAAGATTTATAAGGAGTTGTCGATGTCAGTACCTCTCATTCTGACCATACTGGCGGGGGCAGCCACGTTTATTGGCGCGTTTCTCGGCGTTCTCGGGCAAAAACCCTCGAACCGCTTACTGGCGTTTTCGCTAGGATTTGCGGCGGGGATCATGTTGCTCATCTCATTAATGGAAATGCTTCCTGCCGCACTAGCAGCTGAAGGAATGTCGCCTGTGTTGGGTTATGGAATGTTTATCTTCGGTCTGCTTGGCTATTTTGGCCTGGACCGCATGTTGCCACATGCGCATCCGCAGGATTTAATGCAAAAATCGGTGCAGCCGTTGCCAAAATCGATCAAGCGCACAGCCATTCTGCTCACTCTCGGCATCAGTCTGCATAACTTCCCGGAAGGGATTGCCACCTTTGTCACGGCGAGCAGCAACCTGGAGCTGGGATTTGGCATCGCACTGGCCGTCGCGTTGCACAATATTCCTGAAGGTCTGGCGGTTGCAGGCCCGGTTTATGCAGCAACGGGTTCTAAACGCACGGCAATTCTGTGGGCGGGGATTTCTGGATTGGCAGAAATTCTTGGTGGTGTGCTGGCGTGGTTAATCCTCGGTAGCATGATTTCCCCCGTGGTCATGGCGGCAATCATGGCGGCGGTTGCAGGAATTATGGTGGCGCTCTCGGTTGATGAATTAATGCCGCTCGCCAAAGAGATTGACCCTAATAATAACCCCAGCTATGGCGTACTATGTGGAATGTCAGTGATGGGATTCAGTTTAGTGCTGCTACAAACGGCGGGAATTGGTTAAAAGCAACATCAGAAGTTGGCCAGCGCATGGACAACTTCTGCTAGCTTCACTAAAGCCTTATTCTACCTTTTCGGCTGTCTCTTCTCTCGTACTGTTTAAGTATTTGTTCCGCGCTTCAAGCAGTGCGTCTCTGTCCTGGCGAAACGCCCGACAATAACGTTTCAAATGCAGGAAATAACCCACCACAACAAGAGCAATCAATACAATCCAGTACCAGGCGATAAACATCCTTTTACCCTTAATATTTAACAATACTAAACATTTAGCGCATAAATTTCACATATCCTTTTTCGGATATATTCATATGGTCGCATAATAACGGAACAATTATATGATTTTGATCATAATGAAAAAGAATGCCTGATATTAATGAAATTTTCTCATAGAAAGAGAAGCGGAATTAACATCTTGCATAGCAGGGCAAAATAAAAACCGAAGCCAGCTACAACTTCGGTTTCTTGATTAAGGCAGTAATTAAGCAGCGGTTTTCAGCTGGCTTTACGCTCATGTGCCTGACGGTATGCCACCAGGTCTTCAATAGTCACGAGCGCCATATTGTGTTTATTGGCAAACTCAATGCACTCTGGTGCACGCGCCATCGTGCCATCGTCATTAGTCAACTCACACAGCACACCAGCCGGTTTAAAGCCTGCCAGCGTCATCAAATCAATAGTCGCTTCAGTATGACCGCCACGCGTCAGTACACCACCTGCCTGCGCGCGAAGTGGGAAAACGTGGCCCGGGCGATTCAGATCAGAAGGTTTTGCGCCATCGGCAATCGCTGCGCGAACGGTCGTAATTCGATCAGCGGCAGAAACACCGGTAGTCACACCTTCAGCCGCTTCAATGGTCACGGTAAAACCGGTGCCATAGGCGCTGGTGTTATTTTCTACCATCATTGGCAGATCAAGTTGTTTACGGCGATCTTCAGTGATGCACAGGCAAACAATACCGCTACCGTGGCGAATGGTCAGCGCCATCTGCTCAACGGTCATGGTTTCTGCCGGGAAGATCATATCGCCTTCGTTTTCACGGTCTTCATCATCAAGCACCATTACACCGCGTCCTTCACGCAGCGCAGCCAGTGCATTTTCAACACGTTCGAAAGGCGTACCAAAAGAGGAAAGTAGCGTCTGATTCATGGTAAAAAAACCTCACTAAAATTATGGTTACCAGAATCAGGGCAGTCTTAGGAGTGGCGGCATATAGCCAAAATAACGTGAGCGGGTCCATGCCCGACAGAATCGTTACTCTCTCCCATCCGGACTCTAACCGTCGGCCCCGGAATTACACCGGATCTGCTGTCCTTTGAGTTCGCACCCAAAGCGCTCGCGGGCTTTCAACTGAGTTGATTTACCGCCGGTGGGGAATTTCGCCCCGCCCTGAGAATAAGCGGATTCACTATAACGCTAATGATTAGCGGCAGCAACGCATAGCTTCACATAATTCTGGTTTATGACTTACCCTTATCGCACTACAATGGCACTCAACACCTATCAGTACAGGGAAACTACAATGATTGACCCGAAAAAAATTGAGCAAATCGCTCGCCAGGTTCACGAATCAATGCCTAAAGGAATCAGGGAGTTCGGGGAAGATGTGGAGAAAAAAATCCGCCAAACCCTACAAGCTCAGCTGACGCGCCTCGACCTTGTAAGCCGTGAAGAGTTCGACGTCCAAACGCAAGTCCTGTTACGGACTCGTGAGAAACTGGCGCTGCTTGAACAAAGAATGAGCGAACTGGAAAATCGCAGTACTGAGATTAAAAAGCAGCCAGATCCAGAGACTCTCCCCCCAACGCTGTAAACATTTGTCTTTAATGCACTGTAAATTATGAATTAATCTTCTAATTTACAGTGCTTTCTATTACCTTATCGCTTAATTCCATTCAGAATATCATCACAAAAATGAATGAGTGCAATTGAAAATATAATTGTTATGTATTTTTTAAGTTTTACTTAATCCATATTTAGATAAACTAATTTCATAAAACCCGAAAAGTAAAATATAATATTTGAATGATTAGCAATCCTTAAATAACAGTTACTAATCATTCATTTTCTACTTATATTTATATAAAGGAATATTATGTCTGCTTTTAAAAAGTCACTTCTTGTTGCTGGCGTAGCAATGATTCTTTCCAATAACGTATTTGCTGACGAAGGTCACGGCATTGTTAAATTTAAAGGTGAAGTTATCTCTGCTCCATGTTCAATTAAACCAGGTGACGAAGACTTAACTGTAAATCTGGGTGAAGTAGCAGATACCGTTCTGAAAAGCGACCAGAAATCTTTGGCTGAGCCTTTCACTATTCACCTGCAAGACTGCATGTTGAGCCAGGGTGGAACCACTTATTCAAAAGCGAAGGTTACTTTCACCACAGCGAATACTATGACGGGTCAGACTGACCTGCTGAAAAACACCAAAGAAACTGAAATCGGTGGTGCCACAGGCGTTGGCGTACGTATTCTGGATAGCCAGAGCGGCGAAGTGACTTTAGGTACTCCGGTAGTAATTACATTCAACAATACTAACAGCTATCAGGAACTGAACTTCAAAGCTCGTATGGAATCCCCAAGCAAAGATGCTACCCCGGGCAACGTTTACGCTCAGGCTGACTATAAGATTGCTTACGAGTAATCACATTAGGCCGGGTTCGCCCGGCCACATCATTAACGGATTAATGATAAGTGGAACAGATGTATAAAAAATTAAAATTAACCACAATAAGCGAATTGATTAAAAATATTTATTGTTCATTATCCGTTCTCATCATTGGTTGTGCGTCAGCTTATGCCGTTGAATTCAACAAAGATTTAATCGAAGCCGAAGATCGTGAAAACGTTAACCTTTCCCAATTTGAAACTGATGGCCAATTACCCGTAGGTAAATACTCATTAAACGCTCTTATTAATAATAAAAGGACGCCAATCCATCTGGACCTGCAATGGGTATTAATTGATAACCAAACTGCAGTTTGTCTGACTCCAGAGCAATTAACATTATTAGGCTTTACTGATGAGATTATTGAAGTGGCTCAGCAAAACCTGATCGATGGTTGTTACCCTATCGAAAAAGAAAAACAAATTACAACTTATCTCGATAAAGGGAAAATGCAATTATCCATATCTGCACCTCAGGCATGGTTAAAATACAAAGATGCAAACTGGACGCCTCCTGAACTTTGGGATCATGGTATTGCTGGGGCATTTCTTGACTACAATTTATATGCCTCTCATTATGCACCACATCAGGGCGATAATTCACAAAATATAAGTTCCTATGGGCAGGCTGGGGTTAATCTTGGGGCCTGGCGCCTGCGTACTGATTACCAGTACGATCAATCATTTAACAATGGCAAAAGCCAGGCGAACAACCTGGATTTTCCGCGTATTTATTTGTTTCGCCCAATCCCAGCAATTAATGCAAAACTAACTATAGGTCAATACGATACTGAATCCTCTATTTTCGACTCTTTCCATTTTTCTGGCGTTTCGTTGAAAAGCGATGAGAATATGTTGCCGCCTGATCTACGTGGTTACGCACCGCAAATCACGGGTGTTGCACAAACGAATGCAAAGGTCACTGTCTCACAGAACAACCGTATTATTTATCAAGAAAATGTTCCTCCTGGCCCATTTGCTATTACTAATTTATTCAATACATTACAGGGGCAACTGGACGTCAAGGTTGAAGAAGAGGACGGGCAAGTCACGCAATGGCAAGTTGCATCTAATAGTATTCCTTATCTGACGCGTAAAGGGCAGATTCGCTACACCACTGCTATGGGTAAACCGACCAGCGTTGGTGGTGATTCCTTACAACAACCCTTCTTCTGGACTGGTGAATTCTCATGGGGTTGGCTGAACAATGTATCCCTGTATGGTGGTTCAGTTTTAACAAACCGTGATTATCAATCTCTGGCTGCCGGCGTTGGCTTTAACCTTAACTCATTGGGTTCATTATCTTTTGATGTCACACGATCTGATGCTCAGTTGCATAATCAGGATAAAGAAACGGGTTATAGCTACCGCGCTAACTATTCAAAACGTTTTGAATCTACCGGTAGCCAGCTCACTTTCGCTGGTTACCGTTTCTCTGATAAAAACTTTGTGACAATGAATGAATATATCAATGACACTAACCATTACACGAATTATCAGAATGAAAAAGAGAGTTATATTGTCACGTTTAACCAGTATCTTGAATCATTAAGGTTAAATACATACGTAAGTTTGGCTCGTAATACTTACTGGGACGCCAGCAGTAATGTGAATTATTCATTATCACTTAGCCGCGATTTTGATATCGGGCCATTAAAAAACGTCTCCACTTCTCTAACATTTAGCCGAATAAACTGGGAAGAAGACAACCAGGATCAACTGTACCTAAATATTTCGATTCCCTGGGGAACCAGTAGAACATTGAGCTATGGTATGCAACGAAATCAGGATAACAAGATTTCGCATACTGCTTCGTGGTATGACTCTTCCGATCGAAATAATTCCTGGAGCGTTTCTGCTTCAGGCGACAATGATGAATTCAAAGATATGAAAGCGTCACTACGCGCCAGTTATCAGCATAATACCGAGAACGGTCGTCTCTATCTCTCCGGGACATCACAGCGAGACAGTTATTATTCTCTGAATGCCAGTTGGAATGGTTCATTCACGGCGACTCGTCACGGAGCCGCTTTCCATGACTATAGTGGTAGTGCTGACTCGCGTTTTATGATCGACGCAGATGGTGCAGAAGATATTCCGTTGAACAATAAACGCGCGGTAACTAATCGGTATGGCATCGGAGTTATTCCATCAGTCAGCAGTTACATAACAACATCATTAAGCGTTGATACCCGAAATCTTCCAGAAAATGTGGATATCGAAAACTCGGTTATCACCACCACCTTAACCGAAGGTGCTATTGGCTACGCCAAACTTGATACCCGCAAGGGCTATCAAATCATGGGGGTTATTCGCCTGGCAGATGGTAGTCACCCACCACTGGGGATTAGCGTAAAAGATAAAACCAGCCATAAAGAATTAGGACTGGTTGCTGATGGCGGCTTTGTATACCTCAACGGCATTCAGGATGACAGCAAACTTACTTTACGCTGGGGTGATAAATCCTGTTTTATTCAACCACCCAATAGCAGCAACTTAACCACCGGAACGGTTATTTTACCGTGTATTAGCCAAAATTAATTCAGGATGAAACTAATGCGCTACTTAAACACAAAGAATCTCATTGCAGCAGGAGTATTACTCGCCTGCATGAGCAGCATTGCCTGGGGTGCCATCATCCCGGACCGTACCCGTATCATAATGAATGAGTCAGATAAAGGGGAAGCATTAAAACTTACTAATCAAAGCAAAAATCTACCCTATCTGGCGCAAACATGGATAGAAGATACGAAAGGCAATAAATCACGTGACTTTATTGTCACGGTTCCCCCTATGGTACGTTTAAATCCCAGTGAGCAAATTCAAATAAGAATGATAAGTCAGGAAAAAATTGCTCAACTGCCTAATGACAGAGAAACGCTCTTCTATTTTAACGTGCGAGAAATACCGCCAAAAACAGATAAAAAAAATGTGATGCAAGTCACTATGCAGCACGCATTGAAACTATTCTGGCGACCAAAAGCTATTGAATTAGAAGATGATGGGGTAATGTCTTACGAAAAAGTTGAAATCATCCGTAGAAATGATGGTTCGATCCGCTTTAACAATAAGATGCCTTATCACGTTACGCTGGGTTATATCGGAACAAACGGAATCACAATGTTGCCACAAACGCAAAGTTTAATGGTAACCCCTTATAGCCATGCAGATACGCAGTTTAAAAATGTTCCGTCAGCTTTTCAGGTTGGTTATATCAATGATTTTGGTGGATTAAGTTTTTATGAAATAAACTGCCCGACGGTTAATAACTCTTGTAATGTTTCCGTAGCCAAACGAGATAAATAATATGCGCTACTTATTAATTGTAATTATATTTATTATAGGTTTTAGTGCATTACCTGTATGGGCAATGGACTGCTATGCTGAACATGAAGGGGGAAATACCGTAGTCATTGGTTACGTACCAAGAATTTCTATCCCCAGTAATGGTAAAAAAGGTGATAAGATCTGGCAAAGCAGTGAGTATTTTATGAATGTCTTCTGTAATAATGCATTACCTGCCCCATCACCTGGAGAAGAATACCCATCAGCCTGGACTAATATAATGATGTTTTTACCAGGCGGTCAGGACTTTTATAATCAGAACTCCTATATTTTTGGCGTAACATACAATGGAGTTGATTATGATTCGACTGCCCCTAATGCTATCGCAGCACCAGAATGCATTGATATAAAAGGAGCGGGTACCTTTAATAATCACTATAAAAACCCCGCTGTCTGTAGTGGAGGTCCTGAGCCTCAATTATCAGTAACCTTTCCAGCTCGCGTACAACTCTATATTAAATTAGCAAAAAATGCCAATAGAGTTAATAAAAACCTGGTGTTACCTGATGAATATATCGCTCTAGAGTTTAAAGGTATGAGTGGCGCAGGAGCTATAGAAGTAGACAAAAATTTGACCTTCAGGATTCGTGGATTAAATAATATTCATGTCCTTGACTGCTTTGTTAATGTCGCACTGGAACCAGCTGATGGCGTTGTTGACTTTGGTAAAATAAATTCCCGAACAATTAAAAATACCAGCGTTAGTGAGACGTTTAGTGTAGTCATGACAAAAGATCCTGGTGCGGCCTGTACTGAGCAATTCAATATTTTAGGGAGCTTTTTCACTACGGATATTTTGAGTGATTATAGCCATCTGGATATGGGTAATGGACTGCTATTGAAGATATTTCATAAAGATGGAACAGCAACGGAATTTAACCGCTTCTCACAATTTGCTTCTTTTTCATCGTCTAGTGCACCTTCGGTCACCGCACCATTCAGGGCAGAACTTAGTGCGAATCCGGCAGAGACTGTTGTTGAGGGACCGTTTAGTAAAGACGTCATCCTCAAAATCACCTATAACTAGCATCTAATACAAACACTAAAACGGGCCATCAGGCCCGTTATATCAGTGCTCTAACTCCAGCTCTCTTGCCTGCATCATCTGTTGACAATACCAGGCATAACGTGCGCAAAACCAGGTTCTATGTTCTTCATCCATGTTACCAGTAACGGCAAGAATATCGACCGGGCGACCTTCTGCGTGCATTCTGGCAAAACTACGCGCCAGGAAATCGAAATTATTTAAAGAATTAAGACTATGATCCATAAGCACATCCTCCGGTTATCGCATACCTTTTAAGGCCATATGCTTTTTCTGATTTCAGTATTCCCCAATCAGTGTAGTGCCTTTAAACATAACGTGCGTAAATATATTGTCCCCGATCACACTTTTTAGTGAAAAATAAAAAACCATATTAAAAAACTTTCTCTTCCAGAACTTCTCTAACATGTGTTATTATTAACAAAGATAAATGTAAGCAAGGAAACTATCCCAAAGTAAATATTGCGTCACTAAATGGACATTGGAGTGACATATGATTTTATTCGCCGACTATAATACCCCTTATCTTTTCGCTATTTCCTTTGTACTGTTGATCGGCCTTTTAGAAATTTTAGCGCTTATCTGCGGTCACATGCTCTCCGGTGCTCTTGATGCACATCTTGACCATTATGATTCCATAACCACAGGTCATATTAGCCAGGCACTTCATTATCTCAATATCGGAAGATTGCCAGCTCTCGTCGTTCTCTGCTTGCTGGCTGGTTTTTTTGGTCTTATTGGCATCCTGTTGCAGCATGCCTGCATCATGGTCTGGCAATCACCACTGTCGAACCTGTTCGTGGTTCCTGTCAGTTTACTGTTTACGATTATTGCGGTGCATTATACCGGTAAAATAGTTGCGCCCTGGATTCCACGCGACCATAGTTCAGCTATTACAGAAGAAGAATATATTGGTAGCATGGCATTAATTACCGGTCATCAAGCCACTTCAGGTAATCCCTGCGAAGGAAAACTCACCGATCAATTTGGCCAAATACATTATTTACTACTGGAGCCTGAAGAAGGAAAATTTTTCACTAAAGGAGACAAAGTGTTAATTATTTGCCGACTTTCTGCAACGCGATATTTGGCGGAAAACAATCCCTGGCCACAAATATTGTAATTTATTAATCAAAAGGAAATTTAATAATGGATGATATTGTTAATTCTGTGCCCTCCTGGATGTTTACCGCGATTATTGCCGTATGCATTCTGTTTATTATTGGAATTATTTTCGCCAGGCTCTATCGTCGCGCTTCGGCAGAGCAAGCTTTTGTTCGTACTGGTTTAGGTGGGCAAAAAGTGGTGATGAGCGGTGGCGCAATCGTGATGCCGATCTTTCATGAAATAATCCCCATCAATATGAATACTCTGAAGCTGGAAGTCAGCCGCTCAACCATTGATAGCCTGATTACGAAAGATCGTATGCGTGTTGATGTAGTAGTCGCTTTCTTTGTACGGGTAAAACCGTCTGTAGAAGGCATCGCCACTGCGGCGCAGACGTTGGGGCAACGCACGCTATCACCAGAAGACTTACGTATGTTGGTTGAAGATAAATTTGTCGATGCCCTCCGTGCAACAGCTGCACAAATGACCATGCATGAGTTACAGGATACCCGCGAGAACTTCGTGCAGGGAGTACAAAATACTGTCGCAGAAGACCTGTCGAAAAACGGTCTTGAGCTGGAAAGCGTTTCACTTACCAACTTTAACCAGACCTCGAAAGAACATTTCAATCCGAACAATGCCTTTGACGCCGAAGGTTTAACCAAACTGACTCAGGAGACGGAGCGCCGTCGTCGCGAACGTAACGAAGTTGAACAGGATGTAGAAGTTGCGGTGCGTGAGAAAAACCGTGATGCACTTTCGCGCAAGTTGGAGATTGAACAACAAGAAGCGTTTATGACGCTTGAGCAGGAGCAGCAGGTTAAAACCCGTACTGCCGAACAGAATGCACGTATTGCGGCTTTTGAAGCTGAACGTCGTCGTGAAGCAGAGCAGACGCGAATTCTGGCTGAACGACAAATTCAGGAAACGGAGATCGAGCGCGAGCAGGCCGTCCGCTCAAGAAAGGTTGAGGCTGAACGTGAAGTTCGTATTAAAGAGATCGAACAACAGCAGGTCACCGAAATCGCCAACCAGACGAAATCGATCGCTATTGCCGCCAAATCGGAACAACAGTCCCAGGCAGAAGCGCGTGCTAACCTTGCACTCGCAGAAGCAGTAAGTGCGCAACAAAACGTAGAAACCACTCGCCAGACCGCAGAAGCCGATCGTGCTAAACAAGTTGCCCTAATCGCTGCCGCGCAGGATGCAGAAACCAAAGCGGTTGAACTGACCGTGCGGGCGAAAGCAGAAAAAGAAGCCGCAGAGATGCAGGCGGCGGCTATCGTTGAGTTAGCCGAAGCTACACGTAAAAAGGGTCTGGCGGAAGCAGAAGCACAACGTGCGCTGAACGATGCTATCAACGTACTTTCTGATGAACAAACCAGCCTTAAATTCAAACTGGCCTTGTTGCAGGCGCTACCTGCGGTAATAGAAAAATCCGTTGAGCCGATGAAATCTATTGACGGTATCAAGATTATTCAGGTCGATGGTCTGAATCGTGGCAGCGCTGCGGGTGATGCAAACACGGGTAATGTGGGGGGCGGAAACCTGGCGGAACAAGCATTATCAGCCGCTCTCTCTTACCGCACACAGGCACCGCTGATTGACTCCTTGCTCAATGAAATTGGCGTTTCAGGCGGCTCACTGGCGGCATTGACTTCACCCTTAACCTCAACAACTCCCGTCGCCGAAAACGTAGAATAAATTTTCAGCTATGAACGTCCCTGGCACAAAAAGCCGGGGATTTTTTATATCTGCGTTCCGCTAAAAACTGCAAATGATCAGGTCGTTGCAACGTTTTGCGTGACCGCTCGGGGAAGGCAAAACTGCCTCTGGGAAAGCGTTGCGCGAGGTCCGGCGCTCATCAACAATCGGGGAGTCAGCAAAGGGCTGAAACGGGAAAGCCCCTCCCGAGGAAGGGGCCTTACAGAAGGAAAGGGTTATGATGAAGCTCGTCATCATACTGATTGTGTTGTTACTCGTAAGTTTCGCAGCTTATTAACAGCCAATCAGAGGGGGGAGAAATCCTCCCTCACCCTTGTTCCTTTACTTTAGGTTGAAAAAAAATCAGCGTCAAGAAGGTTTCATTAACACATATCCCTGGCCCAAAAAGCCGGGGATTTTTTATATCTGCGTTCCGCTAAAAGGTGCAAATGCTCAGGACGTTGCAGCGTTTTGCGTGACCGCTCGGGGAAGGCAAAACTGCTTCAGGGAAAGCGTTGCGCGGGGTCCGGCGCTCATCAACAATCGGGGAGTCAGCAAGGGGCTGAAACGGGAAAGCCCCTCCCGAGGAAGGGGCCTTATAGAAGGAAAGGGTTATGATGAAGTTCGTCATCATACTGGTTGTGTTGTTACTGTTAAGTTTCCCGACTTACTAACAACTGATCAGAGGGGGGAGAAATCCTCCCTTACCCTTGTTCCTTTACTTTAGGTTGAAAAAACAACAGCGTCAATAGGCCTGCCTGCTACGAAGCGAGATCTGTGAACCGCTTTCCGGTTAGCCTTTTTTATCCTGTTGGATCTTCTTGATGATGTTAGTGGTCGAGCAACCGTCTTCGAAGTTGAGCACCAGCACTTCGCCGCCGTTGGCCCAGACTTCTTTACTCCCGGCAATTTCTTCTGGTTTATAGTCGCCGCCTTTCACCAGCAGATCTGGCAGGATCCCGGCGATCAGACGCTGCGGCGTGTCTTCTTCAAACGACACTACCCAGTCGACTGCTTCCAGTGCGCCCAGCACAATCATACGCTGCTCGAGTGGGTTTACCGGGCGGGAATCCCCTTTCAGCCGTTTGGTGGAGGCATCGCTGTTCACAGCGACAATCAGACGGTCACCCAGTTTGCGAGCATTTGCCAGATAGGAGACGTGCCCGGCGTGCAGGATGTCAAAGACACCGTTGGTCATTACCACCTTTTCGCCGCGTTTACGCGCTGCCGCTACAGCAAGCTTCAGTTCCTCTTCGGTCATCACACCAAAGCCGGTATCTGCGCGCCCACGCACTGCATTTTCCAGCTCGATCGGCGAAACCGTGGAGGTTCCCAGTTTGCCGACCACCACGCCAGCCGCCGCATTGGCAAAGAAGCAGGCTTCTTCCAGCGAATTACCCGCTGCCAGCGTTGCCGCCAGGACGCCAATCACCGTGTCGCCCGCACCGGTAACGTCATACACTTCCTGCGCCTGGGTTGGCATATGCAGCGGCGCTTTACCCGGTTGCAGCAGCGACATACCCTGTTCGGAACGGGTCACTAACAGAGCCGAGAGTTCGTAATCGGCAATCAGTTTCATGCCGCGCTCAACAATCTCTTCTTCGGTCTTACATTTACCGACAACAGCTTCAAATTCCGAGAGATTCGGCGTTAACAGCGTAGCGCCGCGGTAGCGCTCAAAATCGGTACCTTTTGGATCAATCAGCACCGGAACGCCCGCTTTACGCGCCAGTTGGATCATCTGCTGTACGCTTGCCAGCGCACCTTTGGCGTAGTCAGAAAGCACCAGCGCGCCAATCGAACTCAGCGCCTGATTAATCCGCTCGTGCAGCGGCTGCGGATCAACACCTTCGAAACCTTCTTCAAAATCCAGGCGGATCAGCTGTTGGTTGCGGGAAAGTACCCGTAATTTGGTGATAGTCGGATGCGTCGGTACAGAAACGAAGTCGCATTTGACGTTGACGTCGGCCAGAGATTTACTCAGCGCACGCGCCGCATCGTCAATGCCCGTCAGCCCGACCAGGCGAGCATTGGCACCGAGAGAAGCGATGTTCATTGCCACGTTAGCCGCGCCGCCCGGACGTTCTTCGATGGTATTGACTTTAACCACGGGCACCGGCGCTTCCGGCGAGATACGGCTGGTGGGACCGTACCAGTAACGATCCAGCATCACATCACCAACCACCATCACTCCTGCACGTTCAAACTCTGGCAGCGTTACTTTCATTCCTGTCTCCTGAGAGATTCAAAATTTGCGCGCGATAATACCATACTTCATTCTTCCACCAGCCACTTCTGCCAGCTTGCCCGCACCAGTTCACGCTCTGCGGTGAAGCAATCCTCCGGCACATGGCCCGGCAATTCCTGTAATGCCAGATGATGAAGTTCATCGCGCAGCGTAGTATAAGCACGGGTCAGCGCCATCGCTTCCTGCTCTTCCATAATGTCGTTTTGCGCCAGTAGTTCCAGAATGCGCACGTTGTCTGACCAGCGCGTTAACTTCGGTTTTTCATGAGCGTAGCGCAACACCAGATATTGGGTAATAAATTCGATATCGGTAATTCCGCCTTCATCAGCTTTGATATCAAAGCGATCGCGATGTTTATTGCCGAGATGAGCGCGCATTTTCTCGCGCATTTCCCGCACTTCCGTTTGCAGAGTTTTACCTTCACGCGGCAGCGTCATAATCTCGCGACGCACCGCGTCAAAGTGCGCGGTGAGCTGCGGATCGCCGTACACTACCCGCGCACGCACCAGCGCCTGATGTTCCCACGTCCAGGCCTCGTTTTTCTGATAATCGGCAAATGCTTCTGCGGATGTCACCAGCATTCCCGCGGCCCCGGACGGGCGTAGCCGTGCATCCACTTCATACAAAATGCCGGAAGAGGTACGCGTACTGAACAGATGCATAATGCGTTGCGCCAGACGCAGATAAAACTGTCGCCCGTCGATTTCCCGCTCGCCGTCAGTCATCGCATCCATTGGGCAATCATGGAGGAAGATCAGGTCAAGATCGGAACTGTAGCCTAACTCCCAGCCGCCCAGCTTGCCGTAGCCGACCACCGCAAAACCACGGCCTTCGCGATCGTTGAGGTGATTTGGCTTACCGTAGCGGGCCACCATTTGAACCCACGCCTGCTGAACGACGGCATCTATCATAGCCTCTGCCAGCCAGGTTAAGTGATCGCTCACTTTCATCACCGGTAGCGTACCAGCGATATCCGCTGCGGCGATGCGTAACAGCTGCGCCTGTTTGAACTGACGCAGCGCCTCAAGCTGTTGCTCTTCGTCATCTTCCGGCACGCGCAGCAAATACTGGCGCAACTCATCGCGGTAGGCATCGGTCGCCGTCGGCTGGTAAAGGGTGTTTGGATCGAGCAATTCATCCAGCAATAATGGATAACGCGCCAGTTGGCTGGCAATCATCGGCGACGCGGCACACAGAGAAATCAAATGTTTAAGCGCCGCGGGGAATTCACTGAGCAATTCTAAATAGGTGGTGCGGGTAACAATCCCCACCAGCAAGGCGGTAATGCGCGACAGCGTAACGGCAGCGTCTTCACGCGCACAGACATCACTTAGCAGATGCGGCATCAGATGGTCGAGCACCTGACGTCCTCGCGGCCCGATGGTGCGCTTATCCAGCTCTTTGCGGAAATCGGCAATCAGCGTTAGCACCTGTTTGCGATCATCCTCGCTAAGATGCGCCAGCACTGGCGTAGTGTCATCTTCCTGCAACGCATCCTGCCACAGCTCACGCCACTGTTCCGACAGCGACTCTTCCTGAGTTTCACTTTCGTCGTCGCCAATCAATTCATTAAACACCCGGCGCACATTGGTCATATGTGCGGTCAGCGCCCCGGTCAGTTGCGGCCAGTCAGCAAAGTCCATCGCCCACGCCAGCCGCGCACGGTTAAGCTCATCAGAAGGAAGCGTCTGGGTTTGTTCGTCGTTAATGCTTTGCAGCAGGTTTTCCAGACGCCGCAGGAACAGATACGCCACTCGCAATTGTTCAGCATCGTTTTCAGAAAGCAGATGCAGCGCGGCAATGACGCTGAGCGTTGGCAGTAAAGAGCGCGACTGCAGCGACGGTTCGCGCCCACCGCGAATGAGCTGGAACACCTGAACGATAAATTCAATTTCGCGAATGCCGCCTGCGCCGAGTTTGATATTGTCGGTCAAACCACGTCGACGCACTTCACGGGCAATCATCCCTTTCATGTTGCGCAGCGACTGAATCACGCTGAAATCGATGTAACGACGGAAAACAAACGGGCGCAGCATCGCACGCAACTCGTTAGCATAGACGCCTTCGCTATCGCCCATAATCCGCGCCTTGACCATCGCGTAACGCTCCCAGTCGCGCCCCTGCTCCTGGTAATAATCCTCCAACGCGGCAAAGCTCAGCACCAGCGGGCCACTTTCGCCAAACGGACGCAGCCGCATATCCACGCGATAGACGAAGCCATCCTGCGTTGGTTGATCCAACACTTTAATCAGCCGCTGCCCCATGCGGGTAAAAAACTGCGCGTTATCCAGTTCCCGGCGTCCGCCCTGCGTACAACCATGTTCCGGCCAGGCAAAAATCAGATCGATATCTGAGGAGAAATTCAGTTCCCCACCGCCCAGCTTACCCATGCCTAAAATCAGCAGCGGTTGCGCTTCGCCCTGCGCATTGCACGGCGTTCCCCACTCGCGGCAGCAAGCGTCATACAGCCAGTCACGCGCGGCGACAATCAGCGTCTCCGCCAGATGGCTGAGCTGCTGCAATATGCTCTCTTCAGTAACCAAAGCCAGCGTTTGCGCCCAGGCGATGCGCACCATAATGCGCCGCCGGAATAGCCGCAGCTCGCGCATTAACCCGGCTTCGTCACTCACATTGCTGAGCGCCTCCTGCAACCATGCCGCGTAATGCTGCCATTCATCAGCCTGCGGCGATTGGCTTTCCAGTTCCGTCAGCCACTCTGGATGCGCAATCACGCTGTCCTGCACAAAATCACTGAAAGTAAGTACTGACTTCGCCTGTGCGCTAAGTGATTTCTCGGCTAAAGGCTCTGGCAGCCGCTCAACAACGGTCTGCCAGTACTGCTGTAACGGTGAAGAGAGCGGCTTCATAAGCGATTTTATCCTTGCCTGATTAACGTTTTCCGCTGTGCAACCAGAACGGTTCCTGATTGTTTGCCTCATTACGGAAATGTTCAATTTCAATGCGTTGCCCGGTCGCAATAGCGTGACGCAGCCCCTGCCAGTTCTCCAGCCAGGCTTGCGCGACGACAGGATCATAGTAACCCGCCAGCAACAGTATTGAGTCAATATCACGCGTCAGACGTGGCAACTGGTCACGGTAGCGATCGCCCAACGGCTGGCAGAAAACGCTTTTCAGTTCAGCGGCATGGCGGGAAAGATGGATATCGGCAAAGCGTTTGAAGGAATCGCTCATTTTACTCTGCGCTTTGGCATCTAAAAACGGCTGCCAGGCTTTGCTTACCAACCATTCGGTCAACGCCAGCTTTGCCATTGCCGTTTCGGTAGAGTAGACCGCCGTCACGGCAGAAACCGCAGAAGCGATGGTCGCTTCGCATTGAGTCAGCAAATCACGTAAGTGAGTGCTCGCTTTACGCGGCACAATGCCACCGAACAGCATCAGTGCATGGCGAACAAGGCCAATGGCTGCCAGCACCTGCTCTTTCGCCGCATCGTTGCCGCGTACCCACAGTTCTTCATGATACTGCCATTGCGCTAACGCCAGCTCGAGCGCCGCTTCCAGCCCCTGTTCCACATCGGCTTTTGCCGCAACATGCAAAATGGTGGTCGGTTTGATTTCACGCGCCGGATTGCCCTGCGCCAGATGATAGCCACGCGCCGCTTTGCTCAGGCTGCCCTGGCGTAATCCGGTTTGCGATACCAGTTGGTTCGCCAGTTTCAGCACCGCGCGCGTGTCGCCGCTAAGCAGTTCCAGTTCCAGCTCACAGATAGGTTCAGCAAATTCCCCCGCTTTCACCTCCCCCTGATCGAGAGCGATTTCAATTCGGCTGTCATCGACCGCCACCAGCCATTTTTCGCGATAAAAATCGGTGCTGAACAGCGGTTGTACGCGGGAAGCGAGATCGGCGGGCAATTCGCCGTTCGGCCAGACTTCCGTCGGTAACTGCGCCAGGTCGAGCGTCGGTTCGCTCAACGCCACGTTATATTCCGGGCGCTGGTGTAAGCCGCCTGTCACTCTTCCTGCAACTTTCATGGTCATCTCATAGCGACCGTTTTCGCCACGAATACGTAAGCCCATATCGTGCCCACGCAGCCAGTTATCCGGCGTTTCGTAGTAAATATTCAGTAACTGCACGGGGTCATGGTGCTCGCCGCCCAGCGTATTGAGATGGTCACGCAACGCCTCAACGGCACTGTGATTAACAATAAACTTTAATTCGATTTCCTGAGCCATGGCCTTTACTTATCGGTTATGTCACATAAGTGACGATGAACGGCGAACTTAATACGATCTTTTTTGTCAGTAGATAGTATTTTGCGCCAAATTGCCATGCAACGGGCAATTTGACGGGCGTAAAAGTTTGAAGCAGTGGCAAGACCTGACACAGAGGATTCCGATTGATGTCGAATGCTTTGCGTAGCGACACTGATGCCACTACTATCGTTCCACTTTCCATGACAATAACGACAGCCTGATGCCAAAATTACGCCTGATCGGATTAACTTTACTCGCACTTAGCGCCACTGCCGTCTCACACGCTGAAGAAACGCGCTATGTTTCTGATGAACTGAATACCTGGGTCCGTAGCGGTCCGGGAGATCATTATCGCCTCGTGGGCACGGTTAACGCCGGCGAGGAAGTGACCTTATTACAAACTGACGCCAACACCAATTATGCCCAGGTGAAAGACAGCTCTGGCCGTACCGCCTGGATCCCGTTGAAACAACTTAGCACTGAGCCAAGCCTGCGCTCCCGTGTGCCAGATCTGGAAAATCAGGTCAAAACCCTGACCGATAAACTCACCAATATCGATAACACCTGGAATCAGCGCACCGCAGAAATGCAGCAAAAAGTGGCGCAGAGCGACAGCGTGATCAACGGATTAAAAGAAGAAAATCAGAAATTGAAAAACGAGCTGATTGTCGCGCAGAAAAAGGTCGATGCCGCCAGCGTACAGTTGGATGACAAACAGCGCACCATCATCATGCAATGGTTTATGTATGGCGGTGGCGTGCTGGGGCTTGGCTTGCTGCTCGGTCTGGTACTGCCACACCTGATCCCAACGCGCAAACGCAAAGATCGCTGGATGAACTAAATCGCCTTCTTCGTTGCACTGTCTTATTATTAGGAATTGTGTATTTGACGAAGGGATGATGGCGTGAAGATTTATCTGGTCGGTGGTGCTGTTCGGGATGCATTGTTAGGGCTACCGGTCAAAGACAGAGATTGGGTGGTGGTCGGCAGTACGCCACAGGAGATGCTCGACGCGGGCTACCAGCAGGTAGGCCGCGATTTTCCTGTGTTTCTGCATCCGCAAACGCATGAAGAGTATGCGCTGGCACGTACCGAACGGAAATCCGGTTCCGGTTACACCGGTTTTACTTGCTATGCCGCACCGGATGTCACGCTGGAAGATGATCTTAAGCGTCGCGATCTGACCATTAATGCGCTGGCCCAGGACGATAACGGCGAGATTATCGACCCGTACAACGGTCTGGGCGATCTGCAAAATCGTCTGTTGCGCCATGTTTCCCCCGCTTTTGGCGAAGATCCGTTACGCGTTCTGCGCGTGGCGCGTTTTGCTGCGCGTTATGCCCACCTCGGTTTTCGTATTGCCGATGAAACTCTGACGCTGATGCGCGAGATGACCCATGCGGGTGAACTGGAACACCTGACGCCTGAACGGGTATGGAAAGAGACGGAAAGCGCCCTCACCACCCGCAATCCACAGGTGTTCTTCCAGGTACTGCGCGATTGTGGCGCACTGCGCGTTTTATTCCCGGAAATTGACGCACTGTTTGGCGTTCCGGCCCCTGCCAGGTGGCATCCGGAAATCGACACGGGTATTCATACCTTAATGACGCTCTCAATGGCGGCGATGCTGAGTCCGCAGGTCGATGTCCGTTTCGCAACTTTATGCCACGATCTCGGTAAAGGACTGACGCCGCCAGAACTTTGGCCGCGTCATCATGGTCACGGTCCGGCGGGTGTGAAATTAGTGGAACAACTCTGCCAGCGTCTGCGCGTGCCAAATGAAATTCGCGATTTAGCCAGACTGGTGGCTGAGTTTCACGATCTCATCCACACCTTCCCAATGCTGAACCCAAAAACTATCGTCAAATTGTTTGATTCCATCGATGCCTGGCGTAAACCGCAGCGTGTCGAGCAACTGGCGCTGACCAGCGAGGCTGACGTGCGCGGCAGAACCGGTTTTGAATCAGCGGACTACCCGCAAGGCCGTTGGTTGCGCGAAGCCTGGGAAGTGGCGCAGTCAGTGCCGACAAAAGCGGTCGTTGAAGCGGGATTTAAAGGTGTGGAGATTCGCGAGGAGCTGACCCGACGGCGGATTGCGGCGGTAGCCAGTTGGAAGGAACAACGTTGCCCAAAGCCTGACTGAGTATAAAACTAAACGTTAACACGAACCATCCCCTCGCCCCTTCGGGGAGAGGGTTAGGGTGAGGGGAACAGACCAGCACCGGTGCGAACAATCACCCCCACCCCGGCCCTCTCCCTACAGAGCGAGGGAGAAAACCAGGCCTGCTCCCGAACCTTTTCTCAATCAAAAGAACACGACGTACACCGCAGCCGCCACAATAAAGCGATAAATGGCGAACGGGATAAACGAAATGCGCTTAATCAATTGCAGGAAGGTTTTAATCGCTATCAGCGCCACCACAAAAGCGGTGATAAACCCAACGGCAAACATCGGGATATCGCCGGTTGTCAGGAAGCCCCAGCTTTTGTAGAGATCGAGCGCCGTTGCGCCCATCATCATCGGTACCGCCAGCAGGAACGAGAACTCGGAAGCAGCGTAACGGCTCACGCCCATCAGCATCCCACCTGAAATGGTGGCCCCGGAACGGGAGAAACCAGGCCACAGCGCCAGACACTGGAAACAGCCAATCATAAACGCCTGACGATAGGTCATATCATCAAGACCCGGCGCACGCGGCTCTTTCGGCTTCAGGCATTCGGCGGCAATCAGCAACAAACCGCCAACGACCAGTGCATACATCACATTTATCGGGTTAAACAATGACTTAATCGTGTCGTGGAACAACAGCCCCAGTACCACCGCCGGAATCATCCCCAGCAAAATGTGGATCAGCGTTAAACGACCTTTGCTTTCTCCTTCGTGCTGCAACGGGCGGCCAAAGTGGATGCCAATCAGGCCAAACAGACGCCGCCAGAACATCACTACTACCGCCAGAATTGATCCTAACTGGATCACAACTTCAAAGGTTTTCGCCGTGTCGCCCTCGAACCCCAACAAGTGACCGACAATAATCATATGGCCCGTGCTGGATACCGGCAGAAATTCTGTCAATCCTTCGACCACACCCAATATTGCCGCTATCAGCAGCGAGTGCATATCGCTCATCAATAAACCCCTAAATTATTAAAATGTACCGCTTGTCCGAACTACTGCGTATGACCAGGTTATAACCGTTTGGTTTAACAGCTGTAAAATTAATTATTTTCTTTCAGATTATTGCCACGCTCAATGATTACGCCAACATTCGCCGCCCGCGCCACTGCGCCTGGCTTGCTGAGTTTGATACGCACCCACGGCGAGTTGAAGCGTGCTAACAGCAGCTCCGCCACCTCTTCAGCCACGCGTTCCACCAGCGCAAAACGCGCCCCCTCGACGTGGCTGACCACCGTTTCTGCAATGTCAGCGTAACTGAGGCAATCCGCCACATCATCACTTTTCGCCGCTTTACGGTTATCCCATGCCATTTCGATATCGAACACTAACTTCTGTTCGATGGTCTGTTCCCAGTCGTAAACACCAATAGTGGTGATTACCGAAAGTTGCTCTATAAATACAATATCCATCACGTCCTGCCTGCTTTTTGGCTAACCGGATACCACTTCCGGCGAAATGTGCGTATTATCCACAGATTCATCGTTGAACACGAATTTTCAAAACGGAACAGCTTATGAGTGCAATCGCGCCTGGAATGATCCTCATCGCGTACCTCTGCGGCTCCATTTCCAGTGCCATTCTGGTTTGCCGCTTGTGTGGGCTGCCCGATCCGCGAACCAGCGGCTCCGGCAATCCAGGCGCAACCAATGTGTTACGTATCGGTGGCAAGGGAGCAGCCGTAGCAGTACTGATTTTCGACGTTCTGAAAGGAATGTTGCCCGTCTGGGGCGCGTATGAATTAGGTGTCAGCCCCTTCTGGCTAGGCTTAATTGCCATCGCCGCCTGTCTTGGACACATCTGGCCCGTTTTCTTCGGATTTAAAGGAGGAAAAGGCGTTGCTACCGCTTTTGGTGCCATCGCACCCATTGGCTGGGATCTCACCGGAGTAATGGCGGGAACCTGGTTACTGACCGTGCTATTGAGCGGATACTCGTCGCTGGGAGCGATTGTCAGTGCACTGATTGCTCCGTTTTATGTATGGTGGTTTAAGCCACAATTCACCTTCCCGGTTTCGATGCTCTCTTGCCTGATCCTGCTGCGTCATCATGACAACATCCAGCGTCTGTGGCGTCGTCAGGAGACAAAAATCTGGACGAAATTCAAAAGAAAGCGCGAAAAGGATCCCGAGTGATTTCTGGTGGATCTACATGACCTGATAGCCTTCATCGGGCTTGCCCAGCCGTTGCTGGCACCATGCCGCCAGAAATTCCACGCAGACACGTAATTTCATGCTGCGATAGAGCGGCTCCCGGTAAACAGCCCAGATATTGGCGCTTTGTGCATACTCCGGCAATACTTGCACCAGTTTGCCACTCTCCAGAAACGGCAACACATCCCACTCGGAACGCAGCATAATCCCTTTGCCCTCCAGCGCCCATTGCAACACTATCTCGCCGCTATTGGAGGAAAGATGCCCGCTAACCTTCACCGATTTTTTCTCCTGACCGTTCCCCAACTCCCATATTCCGTGGGTCATATCGCGCTCTTTGGTCACCAGACAGTCATGACGACTTAATTCCTGTAATGATTGTGGCTGCGGATATTTTTGCAGATACTCAGGTGCTGCGCATAATATTCTTTTATTTTTCGTTAACAGATGCGCAATATAATAATCAGGAATTTCGTCATTAATACGAATATCCAGATCAATATTATCCTGCACTAAATCAATTTGCCGATCGAACAATTCAAAATGCACCTGTAACTCAGGATAATTGCGCATAAGTTCGGTAATGGCTGGCGCAATATGGCTGCGCCCAAAACCAAAACTACAGCCAATACGAATCATCCCCTCCGGGCGCGTTTTGATTTGCGTGACGTCATCGACCAGTCGCTGATATTGGGTGAGGATTTCCAGCGCATGTTCGTAACAACGTTGGCCACTTTCAGTCAGCGCCACGCCGCGAGCGGAGCGGTTCAGCAGCGTTGTTGCCAGCGTATTTTCAAGGATTTGGATCCGCTTGGTGACAAATGCAGGCGTCTGCCCAAGCGTCGCCGCTGCGGCGCTAAAACTCCCGCTGTGGACGATTTCTACCAGTACCTGCAAGTCTTTGGCTAAAGGCCAGCTATTCAGCATCGTTAATTATCCGCAGTTGTGATAAGCGCAGTGTATTTCGCAAAACATTGCCATTCCCTGCTCTGGCGCAATATTCATTCTTATTTTCGCGTTGATTCACGAACTGTTAATTACATATTCACGGTGGCAAAAAATATAAAACCACATTTTTAGTGGTAGTTTGTGGCGGTGAATTTTTCCAGACAAATACAAAAACTGGAGTTGCCATGATGAGCGAAAGTAATAAGCAACAGGCAGTGAATAAGTTGACAGAGATTGTCGCTAACTTTACCGCCATGATTTCTACCCGAATGCCTGATGACGTGGTGGATAAACTAAAACAGCTAAAGGATGCCGAAACGTCGTCGATGGGGAAAATTATCTACCATACGATGTTCGACAACATGCAAAAAGCGATTGACCTGAATCGTCCTGCCTGTCAGGACACCGGGGAGATTATGTTCTTCGTTAAAGTCGGTTCCCGCTTCCCACTGCTTGGCGAGCTGCAAAGCATACTCAAACAAGCCGTGGAAGAGGCAACCGTCAAAGCGCCACTACGTCACAATGCGGTAGAAATTTTTGACGAAGTAAACACCGGCAAAAATACCGGTAGCGGCGTACCGTGGGTCACCTGGGACATCATCCCCGACAATGACGATGCGGAAATCGAAGTTTACATGGCAGGCGGCGGCTGCACGCTACCTGGCCGCTCGAAAGTGTTAATGCCGTCAGAAGGCTACGAAGGCGTAGTGAAATTCGTCTTCGAAAATATCTCCACCCTCGCCGTAAACGCCTGTCCACCGGTACTGGTGGGCGTGGGCATCGCCACCTCGGTGGAAACCGCCGCCGTGCTCTCGCGAAAAGCCATTTTGCGCCCGATTGGCAGCCGCCATCCCAATCCAAAAGCGGCAGAGCTGGAGCTACGCCTGGAAGAAGGACTCAACCGTCTGGGAATTGGCCCACAAGGGCTGACTGGCAACAGTTCAGTGATGGGCGTGCATATCGAATCTGCCGCCCGCCATCCGTCAACCATCGGCGTTGCTGTTTCTACAGGCTGCTGGGCGCATCGTCGCGGCACACTGCTGGTTCATGCCGATCTCACCTTTGAAAATCTGTCTCACACCCGGAGCGCGTTATGAAAAAGATCCTGACAACCCCGATCAAAGCTGAAGATCTGCAAGATATTCGCGTCGGCGATGTGATCTACCTGACCGGTACGCTGGTGACCTGCCGTGACGTTTGTCACCGCCGCTTGATCGAACTGAAACGTCCGATCCCTTACGATCTCAACGGCAAAGCGATTTTCCACGCTGGCCCCATCGTGCGCAAAAACGGCGATAAATGGGAGATGGTTTCCGTTGGCCCGACAACCAGTATGCGTATGGAAAGTTTTGAACGTGAATTTATCGAGCAGACCGGCGTGAAACTGGTGGTTGGCAAAGGTGGTATGGGGCCGCTGACCGAAGAAGGCTGCCAGAAATTCAAGGCGCTACATGTGATTTTCCCGGCAGGCTGCGCGGTGCTGGCGGCAACCCAGGTAGAAGAGATTGAAGAAGTGCACTGGACAGAACTCGGGATGCCGGAGTCACTGTGGGTCTGCCGGGTCAAAGAGTTCGGCCCGCTGATTGTCTCTATTGATACCCACGGCAACAACCTGATAGCCGAAAACAAAAAGCTGTTCGCCGAACGCCGCGATCCCATCGTGGAAGAGATCTGCGAGCACGTCCATTACATCAAATAACCCTCCCGGAGAGGCTCACCCCTCTCCTTTTTCGCAGGCATAACACGATGAAACCTTCCACTGAATGGTGGCGATATCTTGCGCCGCTGGCGGTCATCGCCATTATTGCTCTACTTCCGGTTCCCGCAGGGCTGGAGAACCATACCTGGCTCTACTTTGCCGTTTTTACTGGCGTGATCGTTGGACTGATCCTCGAACCCGTGCCGGGTGCCGTGGTGGCGATGGTGGGTATCTCCATCATCGCCATACTCTCTCCCTGGCTGCTGTTCAGCCCCGAACAGCTCGCCCAGCCAGGCTTTAAATTCACTGCAAAATCCCTCTCGTGGGCGGTTTCCGGTTTTTCTAATTCGGTTATCTGGCTGATTTTCGCCGCCTTTATGTTTGGCACAGGCTATGAAAAAACCGGGCTTGGACGCCGCATTGCGCTGTTTCTGGTGAAAAAGATGGGACATCGCACGCTGTTTCTCGGCTATGCGGTGATGTTCTCCGAGCTGATCCTCGCACCTGTAACACCGTCCAACTCGGCGCGTGGTGCGGGGATTATCTATCCCATCATCCGTAACCTGCCACCGCTCTATCAATCACAACCAAACGACAGCAGTTCGCGCAGCATTGGCTCGTACATCATGTGGATGGGGATTGTTGCCGACTGCGTGACCAGCGCCATTTTCTTGACGGCGATGGCACCAAACTTGCTGTTAATTGGACTGATGAAAAGCGCATCTCACGCCACGCTGAGTTGGGGCGACTGGTTCCTCGGGATGTTGCCGCTCAGTATTTTGCTGGTGCTGCTGGTTCCCTGGCTGGCTTATGTGCTGTACCCGCCGGTACTGAAGTCTGGCGATCAGGTGCCGCGCTGGGCAGAGACGGAACTGCAGGCAATGGGCCCGCTCTGTTCGCGTGAAAAACGGATGCTGGGGCTGATGGTAGGCGCGCTGGTGCTGTGGATTTTCGGCGGTGATTATATCGATGCCGCGATGGTCGGTTACAGCGTGGTGGCACTGATGCTGCTTCTGCGCATTATCAGTTGGGACGACATTGTCAGTAATAAAGCGGCGTGGAACGTTTTCTTCTGGCTGGCCTCGCTTATCACCCTCGCTACCGGACTCAACAACACCGGTTTTATTAGCTGGTTTGGCAAACTGTTAGCAGGCAGCTTAAGCGGTTATTCGCCAACGATGGTGATGGTGGCGTTGATTGTGGTGTTTTATCTGCTGCGCTACTTTTTCGCCAGCGCCACGGCGTATACCTCCGCCCTCGCACCGATGATGATTGCCGCTGCGCTGGCGATGCCGGAAATCCCGCTGCCGGTGTTCTGCCTGATGGTTGGCGCGGCAATTGGTCTGGGGAGCATTCTTACACCATACGCCACCGGACCCAGTCCGATTTACTACGGTAGTGGTTATCTGCCAACGGTGGATTACTGGCGACTGGGGGCGATTTTTGGACTGATATTCCTCGTGTTGCTGGTGATTACCGGCTTGCTGTGGATGCCCGCGGTGTTGCTTTAAGTGAGGACGGTGCCGGAAATTGCTCTCCGGCACCGGATAGTTTTACGCAGCCGGTAACTCTGCCAGTGGCCAGCGCGGACGCACGCTAACGCCGAGATCCGCCGTCGCGCCTGCTTTAAACCGCACCATTCCGGCATAGGCGATCATCGCGCCGTTATCAGTACAAAATTCCGGACGCGCGTAGAACACTTCGCCGCGGCGTTTTTTCATCATTTCCGCCAGCTTCGCCCGTAACGTGCGGTTAGCACTCACGCCGCCCGCCATGACCAGTCGCTTAAAGCCCGTCTGATCCAACGCTCGCTTACACTTAATCATCAACGTATCGACCACCGCATCTTCAAAGGCGCGGGCGATATCAGCACGCGTCTGGTCGTCGGTGCCGTTGTCACGAATCGTGTTCGCCGCAAAGGTTTTCAGACCAGAAAAGCTGAAATCCAGCCCCGGACGGTCGGTCATCGGACGCGGGAAAACAAAGCGCCCGGCAGTACCCTGAGCCGCCATTTTCGACAGTAACGGTCCGCCAGGATAATCCAGCCCCAGCAGCTTCGCGGTTTTATCAAACGCTTCACCGGCGGCATCATCGATAGACTCGCCGAGCAGCTCGTACTGACCAATGCCAGTCACGCTGATTAACTGCGTATGACCGCCGGACACCAGCAGCGCGACAAACGGAAATTCCGGCGGGTTATCTTCCAGCATCGGCGCTAACAGATGCCCTTCCATATGGTGTACCGGGATTGCCGGAACGTTCCAGGCAAACGCCAGAGAACGCCCCACGGTTGCGCCAACCAGCAGTGCGCCGACTAATCCAGGGCCTGCGGTATAGGCCACAGCATCAATGTCTTTTGCCGTTAAGCCAGACTCCTTTAGCGCCGCCTGGATCAACGGTACGGTTTTGCGCACGTGATCGCGGGAGGCCAGTTCAGGCACGACGCCGCCGTAGTCAGCGTGCAATTTCACCTGACTATACAATTGGTTGGCTAACAAACCTTTTTCATCGTCGTAAATGGCGATGCCGGTTTCATCGCAGGAAGTTTCAATACCCAGTACACGCATGACTTGTTTTACCTCGCTTTATTACCGCGCAGTGTAGGACCAATGCGGGTTGATGTAAAACTTTGTTCGCCCCTGGAGAAAGCCTCGTGTATACTCCTCACCCTTATAAAAGTCCCTTTCAAAAAGGCCGCGGTGCTTTACAAAGCAGCAGCAATTGCAGTAAAATTCCGCACCATTTTGAAATAAGCTGGCGTTGATGCCAGCGGCAAACCGAATTAATCAAAGGTGAGAGGCACATGCCGGTAATTAAAGTACGTGAAAACGAGCCGTTCGACGTAGCTCTGCGTCGCTTCAAGCGTTCCTGCGAAAAAGCAGGTGTTCTGGCGGAAGTTCGTCGTCGTGAGTTCTATGAAAAACCGACTACCGAACGTAAGCGCGCTAAAGCTTCTGCAGTGAAACGTCACGCGAAGAAACTGGCTCGCGAAAACGCACGCCGCACTCGTCTGTACTAATTCCCCGAGAGCGTTGCTCTCCGATCAGACCGAGTTGTAGTTGTAAGGCCGTGCTTCCGAAAGGAATGCGCGGCTTATTTTCGTTTATGAATTGCTAAAAATCGGGGCCTATGGCTGGACGAATCCCACGCGTATTCATTAATGATCTGCTGGCACGCACTGACATCGTCGATCTGATCGATGCCCGTGTGAAGCTGAAAAAGCAGGGCAAGAATTTCCACGCGTGTTGTCCATTCCACAACGAGAAAACCCCGTCATTCACCGTTAACGGTGAGAAACAGTTTTACCACTGCTTTGGATGTGGCGCGCACGGCAACGCGATCGACTTCCTGATGAACTACGACAAGCTCGAGTTCGTTGAAACGGTCGAAGAGCTGGCAGCAATGCACAATCTTGAAGTGCCATTTGAAGCAGGCAGCGGCCCCAGCCAGATCGAGCGCCATCAGAGGCAAACGCTTTATCAGTTGATGGACGGTCTGAATACGTTTTACCAACAATCTTTACAACAACCTGTTGCCACGTCTGCGCGCCAGTATCTGGAAAAACGCGGATTAAGCCACGAGGTTATCGCTCGCTTTGCGATTGGTTTTGCGCCCCCCGGCTGGGACAACGTCCTGAAGCGGTTTGGCGGCAATCCAGAAAATCGCCAGTCATTGATTGATGCGGGGATGTTGGTCACTAACGATCAGGGACGCAGTTACGATCGTTTCCGCGAGCGGGTGATGTTCCCCATTCGCGATAAACGCGGTCGGGTGATTGGTTTTGGCGGGCGCGTGCTGGGCAACGATACCCCCAAATACCTGAACTCGCCGGAAACAGACATTTTCCATAAAGGCCGCCAGCTTTACGGTCTTTATGAAGCGCAGCAGGATAACGCTGAACCCAATCGTCTGCTTGTGGTCGAAGGCTATATGGACGTGGTGGCGCTGGCGCAATACGGCATTAATTACGCCGTTGCGTCGTTAGGTACGTCAACCACCGCCGATCACATACAACTGTTGTTCCGCGCGACCAACAATGTCATTTGCTGTTATGACGGCGACCGTGCAGGCCGCGATGCCGCATGGCGAGCGCTGGAAACGGCGCTGCCTTACATGACAGACGGCCGTCAGCTACGCTTTATGTTTTTGCCGGATGGCGAAGACCCTGACACGCTGGTACGAAAAGAGGGTAAAGAAGCGTTTGAAGCGCGGATGGAGCAGGCGATGCCGCTTTCCGCATTTCTGTTTAACAGCCTGATGCCGCAAGTTGATCTGAGTACCCCTGACGGGCGCGCACGTTTGAGTACGCTGGCACTGCCATTGATATCGCAAGTGCCGGGCGAAACGCTGCGAATATATCTTCGTCAGGAATTAGGCAACAAATTAGGCATACTTGATGACAGCCAGCTTGAACGATTAATGCCAAAAGCGGCAGAGAGCGGCGTTTCTCGCCCTGTTCCGCAGCTAAAACGCACGACCATGCGTATACTTATAGGGTTGCTGGTGCAAAATCCAGAATTAGCGACGTTGGTCCCGCCGCTTGAGAATCTGGATGAAAATAAGCTCCCTGGACTTGGCTTATTCAGAGAACTGGTCAACACTTGTCTCTCCCAGCCAGGTCTGACCACCGGGCAACTTTTAGAGCACTATCGTGGTACAAATAATGCTGCCACCCTTGAAAAACTGTCGATGTGGGACGATATAGCAGATAAGAATATTGCTGAGCAAACCTTCACCGACTCACTCAACCATATGTTTGATTCGCTGCTTGAACTGCGCCAGGAAGAGTTAATCGCTCGTGAGCGCACGCATGGTTTAAGCAACGAAGAACGCCTGGAGCTCTGGACATTAAACCAGGAGCTGGCGAAAAAGTGATTTAACGGCTTAAGTGCCGAAGAGCGATCGGGAAGCCCCCGACAGCCGCACTGAGAGGCAGCGGCAAATATATAAGTACGCCCTCGTAATTATCGTTGGCGGTAAACAACCGTTGGATTTCAGCGTTAACGGCTGAAGGACATCGGGTCAATCGCCCAACACCAACCTCATGAAATAAGTGTGGATACCGTCTTATGGAGCAAAACCCGCAGTCACAGCTGAAACTTCTTGTCACCCGTGGTAAGGAGCAAGGCTATCTGACCTATGCCGAGGTCAATGACCATCTGCCGGAAGATATCGTCGATTCAGATCAGATCGAAGACATCATCCAAATGATCAACGACATGGGCATTCAGGTGATGGAAGAAGCACCGGATGCCGATGATCTGATGCTGGCTGAAAACACCGCGGACGAAGATGCTGCCGAAGCCGCCGCGCAGGTGCTTTCCAGCGTGGAATCTGAAATCGGGCGCACGACTGACCCGGTACGCATGTACATGCGTGAAATGGGCACCGTTGAACTGTTGACCCGCGAAGGCGAAATTGACATCGCTAAGCGTATTGAAGACGGGATCAACCAGGTTCAATGCTCCGTTGCTGAATATCCGGAAGCGATCACCTATCTGCTGGAACAGTACGATCGTGTTGAAGCAGAAGAAGCGCGTCTGTCCGATCTGATCACCGGCTTTGTTGACCCGAACGCAGAAGAAGATCTGGCACCTACCGCCACTCACGTCGGTTCTGAGCTTTCCCAGGAAGATCTGGACGATGACGAAGATGAAGACGAAGAAGATGGCGATGACGACAGCGCCGATGATGACAACAGCATCGACCCGGAACTGGCTCGCGAAAAATTTGCGGAACTACGCGCTCAGTACGTTGTAACGCGTGACACCATCAAAGCGAAAGGTCGCAGTCACGCTGCCGCTCAGGAAGAGATCCTGAAACTGTCTGAAGTATTCAAACAGTTCCGCCTGGTGCCGAAGCAGTTTGACTACCTGGTCAACAGCATGCGCGTCATGATGGACCGCGTTCGTACGCAAGAACGTCTGATCATGAAGCTCTGCGTTGAGCAGTGCAAAATGCCGAAGAAAAACTTCATTACCCTGTTTACCGGCAACGAAACCAGCGATACCTGGTTCAACGCGGCAATTGCGATGAACAAGCCGTGGTCGGAAAAACTGCACGATGTCTCTGAAGAAGTGCATCGCGCCCTGCAGAAACTGCAGCAGATTGAAGAAGAAACCGGCCTGACCATCGAGCAGGTTAAAGATATCAACCGTCGTATGTCCATCGGTGAAGCGAAAGCCCGCCGTGCGAAGAAAGAGATGGTTGAAGCGAACTTACGTCTGGTTATTTCTATCGCCAAGAAATACACCAACCGTGGCTTGCAGTTCCTTGACCTGATTCAGGAAGGCAACATCGGTCTGATGAAAGCGGTTGATAAATTCGAATACCGCCGTGGTTACAAGTTCTCCACCTACGCAACCTGGTGGATCCGTCAGGCGATCACCCGTTCTATCGCGGATCAGGCGCGCACCATCCGTATTCCGGTGCATATGATTGAGACTATCAACAAACTCAACCGTATTTCTCGCCAGATGCTGCAAGAGATGGGCCGTGAACCGACGCCGGAAGAACTGGCTGAACGTATGCTGATGCCGGAAGACAAGATCCGCAAAGTGCTGAAGATCGCCAAAGAGCCAATCTCCATGGAAACGCCGATCGGTGATGATGAAGATTCGCATCTGGGGGATTTCATCGAGGATACCACCCTCGAGCTGCCGCTGGATTCTGCGACCACCGAAAGCCTGCGTGCGGCAACGCACGACGTGCTGGCTGGCCTGACCGCGCGTGAAGCGAAAGTTCTGCGTATGCGTTTCGGTATCGATATGAACACCGACCACACGCTGGAAGAAGTGGGTAAACAGTTCGACGTTACCCGCGAACGTATCCGTCAGATCGAAGCGAAGGCGCTGCGCAAACTGCGTCACCCGAGCCGTTCTGAAGTGTTGCGTAGCTTCCTGGACGATTAATCGGTAGGCCGGATCAGGCGTTACGCCGCACCCGGCACTAGTCCCTTTGCACAAACGCCACCTTTTCGGTGGCGTTTTTTATCGCCCACGCACTACCAGCGCCTGGTCCAGCTCGCGATACGCTTCAACCAGTTTCTCTAGTGAAACGCGACTTAAACCGCTGGGATTTGGCAGCACCCAAATCTGCGTCGAACCAATGGTGAGCGTTTGTTTCCCCCACTGTGCACCGCGCTGGCTGAATCCCTGTTCATATGCTTGTTTGCCCAGAATCGCCAACGCCTGCGGCTGATAATCTTCAATTTTTTCAATCAGCTTACGCCCACCTGCGTGCAGCTCCTGCTTTGAAACTTCATTGGCTTGCACCGTTGGACGGTCTACCAGTTTGGTGACGCCACAACGATAATCCAGCAGATGCTGTGCCTCCTGCGGCTTCAACTGACGGTCGGTAAACCCGGCCTGATATATCACCTTCCAGAAGCGATTTGCTGGATGAGCAAAGGGAAAACCAGTCCCGGCGGATGAAAGCCCAGGGTTGATACCGCAAAACACGACCCGTAACCCTGGAGCCAAAATATCCTCAACCATATTTACTCCTTTCTAACATCACCAGGAAAAGTATAACGGATTGAAAATACATTGTTTATAAAAACAGCAGGCGCACGGTAATGGCTGGATTGCGACACGGAGTTACTTTATAATCCGCTACCATGGCCCCTTAGCTCAGTGGTTAGAGCAGGCGACTCATAATCGCTTGGTCGCTGGTTCAAGTCCAGCAGGGGCCACCAGATATAGCAAAGGCTGACGAGAAATCGTCAGCCTTTTTCTTTTTATATATCAGTTACTTTGCGTGCCAGTAAGCCGCTGCACGTACCCGCTGTGGGTCATACTGTTCCGCTTCAAAGCGGCGGCTTAAATTCTTAACGACTTTACCTTCGCCGGTTATCCAGATGAAGTAATCATCGGCAGGGATTTGCATCTGCGCCAGACGCGCATCTACCGCCTGCTCATCATGTGCCAGCCATTCGATATTAAAACCATCAAGGTGCGCGAGATAATCCTGACAGGCGTTATCCCGCACGCTAACCAGCGCACTAACTTGCGGTTTAACGGCAAGTTTGCTCAACGTTTCCAGGCGGCGGCGCAGTGCGGGCATTCCGGATTCATCGCAGACATACAGCTGATACGCGTAATCTTCCGGCACCACCAGCGAACCGCGCGGACCTGCCACCGTAAGTTTATCGCCCGGTTGCGCCTGCATCGCCCAGCCGCTGGCGACCCCACCGTCGTGAATAAAGAAATCAATCGCCAGTTCATGGCGTAGTTCGTCATACAGCGGCGTATAGTCACGCGACGGTGGGCGTGGTCCTTCCGGCCAGACGATGCCCTCTTCCGTTACCGTTGGCGGCACAAAGTGAGCATCAGATTGAGGAAAGAAGAGTTTGCTGTGATCGTCAAAGCCGCGCGATGTAAAACCGTCCAGCGCCTCGCCGCCAAGGACAATGCGCTGAAAACCGGCGCTAATACGCTCAACGCGTAGCACAGTCAATTCACGGAAGCGCAGATCATTGCGAACGCGCTGCGGGTAGCGGGGGGAGTTATTCATTGTTATCGCCTTCGTGATGGTAATCAGATATATCTAAATAATTTTCGCAAATGATAATGATTGTTAATCATGATAAATGCAAGCGATTTGTAGAACTGATATGTCTATAGTCTGACAAGACGAACCGCCTCTTCTCAGGCATCATTACTCAACGCCGGATGCGGCGTGAACGCCTTATCCGGCCTACGTGTGAGATGAGTCCACATTTAAAAATCATTTTTATTCTTGCAAGAGTGCTCACATCAGATATAAATTAGATATATCTAATCAAGCAAAAGGAGGCTGATATGAGCCATCATCACGAAGGGTGTTGTAAACATGAAGGCCAGCCACGCCATGAGGGCTGCTGCAAAGGTGAGAAGTCAGAACACGAGCACTGCGGACACGGTCACCAGCATGAACACGGTCAATGCTGCGGTGGTCGCCACGGTCGCGGCGGCGGTCGTCGGCAACGTTTCTTTGGTCACGGTGAATTGCGTCTGGTGATTCTGGATATTCTCTCGCGCGATGACAGCCACGGTTACGAATTGATTAAAGCGATTGAGAACCTAACCCAGGGGAATTACACCCCAAGCCCGGGCGTCATCTACCCAACGCTGGATTTTCTGCAGGAGCAGTCGCTGATTACCATCCGCGAAGAGGAAGGTGGTAAGAAGCAGATTGCGCTGACCGAACAAGGCGCGCAGTGGCTGGAAGAAAACCGCGAACAGGTGGAGATGATTGAAGAACGCATCAAAGCGCGTTGCGTTGGCGCGGCGCTGCGCCAGAACCCGCAAATGAAGCGGGCGCTGGATAATTTTAAAGCGGTGCTGGATTTACGCGTCAACCAGAGCGATATCAGTGATGCACAAATAAAAAAGATCATTGCGGTGATCGACCGCGCCGCTTTTGATATTACGCAACTGGATTAATCGCCGCATCCGCCAGTGGCGCGGTGCAATTGCCGGATGCGACGCTTGACGCGCCTTATCCGGCCTACACCCGCTACACACCCCGCAGGCCTGATAAGATGCGCCAGCATCGCATCAGGCATTGTGCTCCAACCGCCGGATCCGGCATACCGATTAATGCAGCACCGTCACCGCGTCTTCCAGTCGGCTGGCGCGGTGTTTCACCATCGCCGACACCTGCGCACTCTCTTCCACCAGCTCGGCATTTTTCTGGGTGATCAGGTTAAGCTCATCCACTGCACGGGTCAGGCTGGAAAGCCCATCGGCCTGTTCCAGCGTTGAATGGCTAATCTGGGCGATCAACTGGGTGACGTTTTTCACCTGTGCCACAATATCTTCCATCGTCCGTCCGGCGGCGTGTACCTGCTGCGAACCGGATTGCACCTTATCAGCACTGGCATCAATCAGCTTGCGAATATCGTTGGCAGCATTAGCGCTGCGGCTGGCTAAATGACGCACTTCCCCTGCCACCACTGCAAAACCTTTGCCCTGTTCGCCGGCACGCGCCGCTTCCACCGCCGCATTCAGGGCCAGAATATTGGTCTGAAACGCAATATCGTTAATCAGCGAAGTAATGGTGCCAATGCGCTGGGTACTGTCGGCGATATCGTCCATTGTCTTGATCACCGTGGTCATCGCCTCCCCACCCTGCACTGCCGCATTACTGGCGGTGATAGAAAGTTTATCGGCAGCCGACGCCGTGGCAGAGTTCTGTTTCACCGACGCCGCCATTTGGTTCATGGTCGCCACCGTTTGCTGAACGTTATCAACTGTCTGCTGGGTATGTTCGTTCAGTTCATCGGTGCCTTTCGCCAGCGTCTCACTGCCATTTCTGACACTGGACACCTGGCTTGAGACATCGTTAATTAGCCAACGGCACATCAGGCCAAGCTGCCCTACCGCGCGTAATGTCAGCCCCAGCTCATCGCTGCGATTCAGGTGCTCAACACTATTACGCTCTCCGGTCGCCACCTTCAGTGCCTGACGGGCGACATTTTCTATCGGGCGCACAATCTGCCATTCAAAACAAGCGCTTGCCAACAATACCACTAACACACAGAGGAAATACGTCACCACCGGGGCAGCAACAAACCAAAGCATGGCCGCCAGCAAGATAAACATCAGGGTCATCACTCCACGCGCCCGCCAGCGAAGCGGTAATGAAGGCAGTTTACCCAGCCAGCCTTTACGCACCACCAGGCCTTTATGAATACGCTTACTGGTACGTCCGGCGTTCAGCGCTTTGTACAGCGGCTCCACCGCCGCAATCTCTTCATCCGTCGCCCGGGTACGAATCGACATATAGCCACTGATTTTTCCCTCGCGCACCATCGGTACCGCATTGGCCCGCACCCAATAATGGTCGCCATTTTTGCGGCGATTTTTCACGATGCCGCTCCAGGGCTCCCCTTTTTTCAGGGTGAACCACATATCCGCAAACGCCGCTTTTGGCATATCCGGGTGACGCACCATGTTGTGCGGCTGCCCTTGTAACTCTTGCAAGGTAAAGCCGCTCACCTGCACAAAAGTGTCATTAGCATGAGTGATATAGCTTTGCAGATCGGTAGTGGACATCAGAGTGGTATCGTCCGCCAGCGGGGTATTTTGCTGGGTGACATACGGATGAGAAGACATGTTCGCGTCCTGTGCAGGTTATATGGTTGTTAACTTCTTGTCAGAGTTTATGTCGGCCCCGCTGCGGTTATCTTTAACCGATTAATTTGATTTAGATCGCAATTTGCGATTAAAGCACAAATCTAATTCTTTGATTTAAAATACTTTCACTCTGTTACTATACGAAAACGTTAATTATCTTGCCCAAAAATCAGGCAATTATTGCCCTGAAAACGTGCATTTGCGCAGCAATCATCAAATCCATACCCGACAAAAACCGTGCAAAATAACAACAAATGTTAACAGATAGCATTAAATATTGCACAAATGATAACCGAATTTGTGTTTATCCCGATTTTCGCGATCGCAGCCGGAGTGGCGCAATCCCTGCAATACTTAAATCGGTATCATGTGATACGCGAGCCTCCGGAGCATATTTTGAACAGGTTACCTTCGAGCGCATCGGCTTTAGCGTGCAGCGCCCACGCCCTGAATCTCATTGAGAAGCGAACGCTGGATCATGAGGAGATGAAAGCACTTAACCGAGAGGTGATTGAATACTTCAAAGAGCATGTCAATCCGGGGTTTTTAGAGTATCGCAAATCTGTTACCGCCGGCGGGGATTACGGAGCCGTAGAGTGGCAAGCGGGAGGTTTAAATACGCTTGTCGACACCCAGGGACAGGAGTTTATCGACTGCCTGGGAGGTTTTGGAATTTTCAACGTGGGGCACCGTAATCCAGTTGTGGTTTCCGCCGTACAGAATCAACTTGCGAAACAACCGCTGCACAGCCAGGAGCTGCTCGATCCGTTACGGGCGATGTTGGCGAAAACCCTTGCTGCGCTAACGCCCGGTAAACTGAAATACAGCTTCTTCTGTAATAGCGGCACCGAGTCCGTTGAAGCAGCGCTGAAGCTGGCGAAAGCTTACCAGTCACCGCGCGGCAAGTTTACTTTTATTGCCACCAGCGGCGCGTTCCACGGTAAATCACTTGGCGCGCTGTCGGCCACGGCGAAATCGACCTTCCGCAAACCGTTTATGCCACTGCTGCCGGGCTTCCGTCATGTGCCGTTTGGCAATATCGAAGCCATGCGCACGGCTCTTAACGAGTGCAAAAAAACCGGTGATGATGTGGCTGCGGTGATCCTCGAACCGATTCAGGGTGAAGGTGGCGTAATTCTGCCGCCGCCGGGCTATCTCACCGCCGTACGTAAGCTATGCGATGAGTTCGGCGCACTGATGATCCTCGATGAAGTACAAACGGGCATGGGGCGCACGGGCAAGATGTTCGCCTGCGAGCATGAGAACGTACAGCCGGATATCCTCTGCCTTGCCAAAGCGCTCGGCGGCGGCGTGATGCCGATTGGCGCGACCATCGCCACTGAAGAGGTGTTTTCAGTTCTGTTCGACAACCCATTCCTGCATACCACCACCTTTGGCGGCAACCCGCTGGCCTGTGCGGCGGCGCTGGCGACCATCAATGTGTTGCTGGAGCAGAACTTACCGGCTCAGGCTGAGCAAAAAGGCGATATGTTGCTGGACGGTTTCCGTCAACTGGCGCGGGAATATCCCGATCTGGTACAGGAAGCGCGTGGTAAAGGGATGTTGATGGCAATTGAGTTTGTTGATAACGAAATCGGCTATAACTTTGCCAGCGAGATGTTCCGCCAGCGCGTACTGGTGGCCGGAACGCTCAATAACGCCAAAACGATCCGCATTGAACCGCCACTGACACTGACCATTGAACAGTGTGAACTGGTGATCAAAGCGGCGCGTAAGGCGCTGGCGGCCATGCGAGTAAGTGTCGAAGAAGCGTAATATCAAATCGGATGGCGATACGACGTCGCCATCCGATCTTTTTATACGACGCGTACGCCCGCAGGCATCATCCGCTCCGGCGTTAACAACACGCTTTCACTGCCGTCATCGGTTTCCGCACACAACAGCATGCATTCCGACGTTTCACCACGCATTTTCGCTTTTTGCAGATTGCATAAGACCACCACCGTTTTCCCCATCAGCTCTTCTTCGCTGTAGTACGGCACCAGGCTGGTCACGGTTTGCAGTGTTTTTTCCCCCACATCAACCTGTACGATGTACAGCTTGTCGGCGTTTTCATGGCGTTTCACTTCCACAATCTTTCCGACGCGCATTTCCAGACGTGCAAAATCAGCGTAAGCCACGGTTTCCATTGTTTCCTCCCTTCGGGTAAAATTTTACTAAACTATAGCAAAAGTTTTTCTCAATCCTGTAGGCTAAAAATGGAGAATGCAGGCGTGATCACATTCGTGAGCCGCTGTGTTACCGTTACAGCGTCAAAGAAACGCGCTTTATTTACTGAAAACAGGTGACCCGATAAGCACTTCCTCTACAATGGGGGCGCACATCAGGGAAAGTAAAAAAGGTAAACATGGCAACACTAAAAGACATCGCAATCGAAGCTGGCGTATCCCTGGCGACAGTATCCAGGGTCTTAAATGACGATCCGACATTGAATGTGAAAGAAGAGACGAAACATCGCATTCTCGAGATCGCCGAAAAGCTGGAGTACAAGACCAGTAGTGCCCGTAAACTCCAGACAGGTGCAGTCAACCAACACCATATTCTGGCTATCTACAGCTACCAACAGGAGCTGGAGATCAACGATCCTTACTATCTGGCGATCCGCCACGGCATTGAAACTCAGTGCGAAAAGCTGGGCATTGAGCTCACCAACTGTTATGAACACAGCGGATTACCAGACATTAAAAACGTCACCGGTATTTTAATTGTCGGCAAACCCACGCCCGCCCTGCGCGCCGCCGCCTGTGCGTTGACCGACAATATCTGTTTTATCGACTTTCACGAACCCGGCAGCGGTTACGATGCGGTGGATATCGATCTGGCACGCATCAGTAAAGAAATCATCGACTTCTATATCAACCAGGGCGTTAATCGTATTGGTTTTATTGGCGGTGAAGATGAGCCTGGCAAGGCGGATATTCGTGAGGTCGCCTTTGCGGAATATGGCCGACTGAAACAAGTGGTACGCGAAGAGGATATCTGGCGCGGCGGTTTTTCCAGTTCGTCGGGTTATGAACTGGCAAAACAAATGCTGGCGCGGGAAGACTATCCGAAGGCACTGTTTGTTGCTTCCGATTCCATTGCTATCGGCGTACTGCGGGCAATTCATGAACGAGGCCTGAACATCCCACAGGATATTTCGCTTATCAGCGTTAACGATATCCCCACCGCGCGATTTACCTTTCCGCCGCTCTCCACCGTGCGCATCCATTCCGAGATGATGGGAAGTCAGGGCGTTAACCTGGTGTATGAAAAAGCCCGCGATGGTCGCGCGCTGCCGCTGTTAGTCTTCGTTCCCAGCAAATTAAAACTGCGCGGCACGACCCGTTAAATCCCCTTACACACTGTCCGGCAATCGTTTTTGCCGGACAGTGCTGCCGTTTATTTTCGTGATCCAGTTAAAGTAAATGCATTTACCTGCTACTTTTTAGTAAAAATTTTACTAAACTCCCCAGCAATTACACAAACTACCATCACCATGAATGGTTCCGATTTCTCTCTACCGGGAGGCCCTATGAATCGCTGGGAAAACATTCAGCTCACCCACGAAAACCGACTTGCGCCGCGTGCGTACTTTTTTTCATATGATTCTGTTGCGCAAGCGCGTACCTTTGCCCGCGAAACCAGCAGCCTGTTTCTGCCCTTAAGCGGTCAGTGGAATTTCCACTTTTTTGACCATCCGCTGCAAGTACCAGAAGCCTTCACCTCTGAGTTAATGGCTGACTGGGGGCATATTACCGTCCCCGCCATGTGGCAAATGGAAGGTCACGGCAAACTGCAATATACCGACGAAGGTTTTCCGTTCCCCATCGATGTGCCGTTTGTCCCCAGCGATAACCCAACCGGTGCCTATCAACGTATTTTCACCCTCAGCGACGGCTGGCAGGGTAAACAGACGCTGATTAAATTTGACGGCGTCGAAACCTATTTTGAAGTCTATGTTAACGGTCAGTATGTGGGTTTCAGCAAGGGCAGTCGCCTGACCGCAGAGTTTGACATCAGCGCGATGGTTAAAACCGGCGACAACCTGTTGTGTGTGCGCGTGATGCAGTGGGCGGACTCTACCTACGTGGAAGACCAGGATATGTGGTGGTCAGCGGGGATCTTCCGCGATGTTTATCTGGTCGGAAAACACCTAACGCATATTAACGATTTCACTGTGCGTACCGACTTTGACGAAGCCTATTGCGATGCCACGCTTTCCTGCGAAGTGGTGCTGGAAAATCTCGCCGCCTCCCCTGTCGTCACGACGCTGGAATATACCCTGTTTGATGGCGAACGCGTGGTGCACAGCAGCGCCATTGATCATTTGGCAATTGAAAAACTGACCAGCGCCAGCTTTGCTTTTACTGTCGAACAGCCGCAGCAATGGTCAGCAGAATCCCCTTATCTTTACCATCTGGTCATGACGCTGAAAGACGCCAACGGCAACGTTCTGGAAGTGGTGCCACAACGCGTTGGCTTCCGTGATATCAAAGTGCGCGACGGTCTGTTCTGGATCAATAACCGTTATGTGATGCTGCACGGCGTCAACCGTCACGACAACGATCATCGCAAAGGCCGCGCCGTTGGAATGGATCGCGTCGAGAAAGATCTCCAGTTGATGAAGCAGCACAATATCAACTCCGTGCGTACCGCTCACTACCCGAACGATCCGCGTTTTTACGAACTGTGTGATATCTACGGCTTGTTTGTGATGGCGGAAACCGACGTCGAATCGCACGGCTTTGCTAATGTCGGCGATATCAGCCGTATTACCGACGATCCGCAGTGGGAAAAAGTCTACGTCGAGCGCATTGTTCGCCATATTCACGCGCAGAAAAACCATCCGTCGATCATCATCTGGTCGCTGGGCAATGAATCCGGCTATGGCTGTAACATCCGCGCGATGTACCACGCAGCGAAGGCGCTGGATGACACGCGACTGGTGCATTACGAAGAAGATCGCGATGCTGAAGTGGTCGATATTATTTCCACCATGTACACCCGCGTGCCGCTGATGAATGAGTTTGGTGAATACCCGCATCCGAAGCCGCGCATCATCTGTGAATATGCTCATGCGATGGGGAACGGACCAGGCGGGCTGACGGAGTACCAGAACGTCTTCTATAAGCACGATTGTATTCAGGGACATTATGTTTGGGAGTGGTGCGACCACGGGATCCAGGCGCAGGATGACAACGGCAACGTCTGGTATAAATTCGGCGGCGACTACGGCGACTATCCCAACAACTATAACTTCTGTCTTGATGGTTTGATCTATTCCGATCAGACGCCGGGACCGGGCCTGAAAGAGTACAAACAGGTTATCGCGCCGGTAAAAATCCACGCGCTGGATCTGACTCACGGCGAGCTGAAAGTCGAAAATAAACTGTGGTTTACCACGCTTGATGACTACACCCTGCACGCAGAGGTGCGCGTCGAAGGTGAAACGCTCGCGACGCAGCAGATTAAACTGCGCGACGTTGCGCCGAACAGCGAAGCCCCCTTGCAGATCACGCTGCCGCAGCTGGACGCCCGCGAAGCGTTCCTCAACATTACGGTGACCAAAGATTCCCGCACCCGCTACAGCGAAGCCGGGCATTCTATCGCCACTTATCAGTTCCCGCTGAAGGAAAACACCGCGCAACCAGTGCCTTTCGCACCAAATAATGCGCGTCCGCTGACGCTGGAAGACGATCGTTTGAGCTGCACCGTTCGCGGCTACAACTTCGCGATCACCTTCTCAAAAATGAGTGGCAAACCGACATCCTGGCAGGTGAATGGCGAGTCGCTGCTGACCCGCGAGCCAAAGATCAACTTCTTCAAGCCAATGATCGACAACCACAAGCAGGAGTACGAAGGGCTGTGGCAACCGAATCATTTGCAGATCATGCAGGAACATCTGCGCGACTTTGCCGTAGAACAGAGCGATGGTGAAGTGTTGATCATCAGCCGCACAGTTATTGCCCCGCCGGTGTTTGACTTCGGGATGCGCTGCACCTACATCTGGCGCATCGCTGCCGATGGCCAGGTTAACGTGGCGCTTTCCGGCGAGCGTTACGGCGACTATCCGCACATCATTCCGTGCATCGGTTTCACCATGGGGATTAACGGCGAATACGATCAGGTGGCGTATTACGGTCGTGGACCGGGCGAAAACTACGCCGACAGCCAGCAGGCTAACATCATCGATATCTGGCGCAGCACCGTCGATGCCATGTTCGAGAACTATCCCTTCCCGCAGAACAACGGCAACCGTCAGCATGTCCGCTGGACGGCACTGACTAACCGCCACGGCAACGGTCTGCTGGTGGTTCCGCAGCGCCCAATTAACTTCAGCGCCTGGCGCTATACCCAGGAAAACATCCACGCTGCCCAGCACTGTAACGAGCTGCAGCGCAGTGATGACATCACCCTGAACCTCGACCACCAGCTGCTTGGCCTCGGCTCCAACTCCTGGGGCAGCGAGGTGCTGGACTCCTGGCGCGTCTGGTTCCGTGACTTCAGCTACGGCTTTACGTTGCTGCCGGTTTCTGGCGGAGAAGCTACCGCGCAAAGCCTGGCGTCGTATGAGTTCGGCGCAGGGTTCTTTTCCACGAATTTGCACAGCGAGAATAAGCAATGAGGATCATCGATAACTTAGAACAGTTCCGCCAGATTTACGCCTCTGGCAAGAAGTGGCAACGCTGCGTTGAAGCGATTGAAAATATCGACAACATTCAGCCTGGCGTCGCCCACTCCATCGGTGACTCATTGACTTACCGCGTGGAGACAGACTCCGCGACCGATGCGCTATTTACCGGGCATCGACGCTATTTTGAAGTGCATTACTACCTGCAAGGGCAGCAAAAAATTGAATATGCGCCGAAAGAGACATTACAGGTAGTGGAATATTATCGTGATGAAACTGACCGTGAATATTTAAAAGGCTGCGGAGAAACCGTTGAGGTCCACGAAGGGCAAATCGTTATTTGCGATATCCATGAAGCGTATCGGTTTATCTGCAATAACGCGGTCAAAAAAGTGGTTCTCAAAGTCACCATCGAAGATGGTTATTTCCATAACAAATAACAACTACGGCGGCAAAAGGAGTTTGCCGCCACCGCTACCCTACACATTTTCGGAGATGTGTTATGTCTGATACCAAACGTAATACAATCGGCAAATTCGGCTTGCTCTCGCTGACTTTTGCCGCCGTTTACAGCTTTAACAACGTTATCAATAATAATATTGAGCTTGGACTGGCCTCGGCACCGATGTTTTTCCTCGCGACGATTTTTTATTTTATTCCCTTCTGTCTGATCATCGCAGAATTTGTTTCGTTAAATAAAAACTCAGAAGCCGGTGTCTACGCGTGGGTAAAAAGTTCGCTGGGCGGACGTTGGGCATTTATTACTGCCTATACCTACTGGTTCGTAAACCTGTTCTTTTTCACCTCACTGTTGCCGCGCGTTATTGCTTATGCTTCGTATGCCTTCCTCGGCTACGAATATATTATGACGCCGGTTGCCACCACCATTATCAGTATGGTGCTGTTCGCCTTCTCCACCTGGGTTTCCACCAACGGGGCGAAAATGCTGGGGCCAATTACCTCCGTCACTTCAACGCTGATGCTGCTGTTAACGCTCTCCTACATTTTACTGGCAGGTACGGCGCTGGTTGGCGGCGTACAGCCTGCTGACCCCATCACCGTTGACGCGATGATCCCGAACTTCAACTGGGCGTTCCTCGGCGTTACCACCTGGATCTTTATGGCCGCAGGTGGCGCGGAGTCCGTCGCTGTGTACGTTAACGACGTCAAAGGCGGTTCGAAATCGTTCGTTAAAGTGATCATCCTCGCCGGGATTTTTATCGGCGTACTGTATTCCGTCTCCTCGGTGCTGATTAACGTCTTCGTCAGCAGCAAAGAGTTGAAATTTACCGGCGGATCGGTGCAGGTATTCCACGGCATGGCGGCGTATTTTGGTCTACCGGAAGCGTTGATGAATCGCTTTGTCGGTCTGGTGTCCTTTACCGCGATGTTCGGTTCCCTGCTGATGTGGACCGCAACGCCGGTGAAAATTTTCTTCTCCGAAATCCCGGAAGGCATCTTTGGTAAGAAAACCGTCGAACTGAACGAAAACGGCGTTCCGGCGCGCGCAGCGTGGATCCAGTTCCTGATCGTCATCCCGCTGATGATTATCCCGATGCTCGGTTCCAATACCGTGCAGGATCTGATGAATACTATTATTAATATGACCGCCGCAGCGTCCATGCTTCCGCCGTTATTCATCATGCTGGCTTACCTGAATTTACGCGCCAAATTAGATCACCTGCCACGCGATTTCCGTATGGGCTCCCGCCGCACCGGTATTATCGTTGTTTCAATGCTGATTGCGATATTTGCCGTAGGGTTTGTCGCTTCGACATTCCCGACTGGCGCGAATATTCTGACCATCATTTTTTATAACGTCGGCGGTATTGTTATCTTCCTTGGCTTTGCGTGGTGGAAATACAGTAAATATATAAAGGGATTAACGGCTGAAGAGCGCCATATTGAAGCGACGCCAGCCAGCAATGTTGATTAAGCAGAATAATAAAAAATGAGCAGGCATTTTCCCTCTTCCTGGATGAGGAGAGGGAAAATAGTTTCTGCCTTTATATTTTTATAATTACAACGATAAAAGGCTGTACTTTTTCTTTAGCTCATGGATTAACACAATGAAATTAATCACTGCACCATGCAGAGCATTACTTGCTCTGCCGTTTTGCTACGCCTTTTCTGCGGCAGGAGAAGAAGCACGTCCGGCAGAACATGACGACACAAAAACACCTGCAATTACCTCGACATCTTCTCCTTCATTTCGTTTTTACGGCGAATTAGGGGTTGGTGGATATATGGATTTAGAGGGTGAGAATAAACATAAATACAGCGACGGTACCTATATTGAAGGTGGCCTGGAGATGAAGTACGGCTCCTGGTTCGGCCTGATTTACGGCGAAGGCTGGACCGTGCAGGCCGACCACGACGGCAATGCCTGGGTGCCAGACCATAGCTGGGGTGGTTTCGAGGGCGGAATTAACCGTTTCTATGGCGGTTATCGTACCAATGATGGCACCGAAATCATGCTCAGTCTGCGTCAGGATTCCTCGCTGGATGACCTGCAATGGTGGGGCGACTTCACCCCCGATCTGGGCTACGTCATTCCCAATACCCGCGACATTATGACCGCGCTGAAGGTGCAGAACTTAAGCGGCAACTTTCGTTATAGCGTCACCGCCACACCTGCCGGACATCATGACGAAAGCAAAGCCTGGCTACATTTTGGCAAGTACGATCGCTATGACGACAAATACACCTATCCGGCAATGATGAACGGTTACATCCAGTATGACCTTGCCGAAGGCATCACCTGGATGAACGGTCTGGAAATCACCGACGGCACAGGACAGCTCTATCTCACGGGCCTGCTAACTCCTAACTTTGCCGCTCGCGCCTGGCACCATACCGGACGCGCCGACGGGCTGGACGTACCGGGAAGTGAAAGTGGGATGATGGTGAGCGCCATGTATGAAGCGTTAAAGGGCGTTTATCTCTCCACCGCTTACACCTACGCCAAACATCGCCCTGACCACGCTGACGATGAAACCACCTCTTTCATGCAGTTTGGTATCTGGTACGAATACGGCGGCGGACGTTTCGCCACGGCTTTTGATAGCCGCTTCTACATGAAAAATGCCTCTCACGATCCCAGCGACCAAATCTTCCTGATGCAATATTTCTACTGGTAATAAGGACTGTAATTTCATGAAAATAAAAACTATTTTAACGCCAGTAACCTGCGCTCTGCTGATAAGTTTTTCCGCCCATGCCGCTAACGCCGACAATTATAAAAACGTGATTAACCGTACTGGCGCGCCGCAGTACATGAAGGATTACGATTACGACGATCACCAGCGTTTTAATCCGTTTTTCGATCTCGGAGCCTGGCATGGTCATCTGTTGCCAGACGGCCCTAACACCATGGGCGGCTTTCCGGGCGTTGCGCTGCTGACGGAAGAGTACATCAACTTTATGGCCAGCAATTTCGACCGCCTGACCGTCTGGCAGGACGGCAAGAAAGTCGACTTTACGCTGGAGGCATACAGTATTCCCGGTGCGCTGGTGCAAAAACTGACAGCAAAAGATGTGCAAGTCGAAATGACTCTGCGCTTCGCCACGCCGCGCACGTCACTACTGGAAACCAAAATCACCAGCAATAAACCGCTGGATCTGGTGTGGGACGGCGAACTGCTGGAAAAACTGGAAGCGAAAGAAGGGAAACCGCTTTCCGATAAAACCATTGCTGGCGAATACCCTGACTATCAGCGCAAAATCAGCGCCACCCGTGATGGCCTGAAAGTCACCTTTGGCAAAGTGCGCGCCACCTGGGATCTGCTGACCTCCGGCGAATCGGAATATCAGGTGCATAAATCCCTGCCGGTGCAGACTGAAATCAACGGTAATCGCTTTACCAGTAAGGCGCATATCAACGGTTCGACCACGCTCTACACCACCTATTCCCATCTGCTGACCGCTCAGGAAGTTAGCAAAGAGCAAATGCAGATCCGCGATATTCTGGCGCGTCCGGCGTTTTATCTCACCGCCTCGCAGCAACGCTGGGAAGAATACCTGAAGAAAGGGTTAACCAATCCGGATGCGACGCCGGAACAGACGCGCGTCGCGGTGAAAGCGATCGAAACGCTCAACGGTAACTGGCGCTCACCGGGCGGTGCGGTGAAATTTAACACCGTTACACCGTCGGTGACCGGGCGCTGGTTCTCCGGCAATCAGACCTGGCCGTGGGATACCTGGAAGCAGGCGTTTGCGATGGCGCATTTCAATCCGGACATCGCCAAAGAGAATATCCGCGCGGTCTTCTCCTGGCAGATCCAGCCTGGCGATAGCGTGCGTCCGCAGGATGTGGGCTTTGTCCCCGACCTGATAGCGTGGAACCTTAGCCCCGAGCGTGGTGGCGATGGCGGCAACTGGAACGAACGTAATACCAAACCCAGCCTTGCCGCCTGGTCGGTGATGGAAGTGTACAACGTCACCCAGGATAAAGCCTGGTTGGCAGAGATGTACCCGAAACTGGTGGCCTATCACGACTGGTGGTTACGTAACCGCGATCACAACGGCAACGGCGTGCCGGAATATGGCGCGACCCGCGACAAAGCCCACAACACTGAGAGCGGCGAGATGCTGTTTACGGTGAAGAAAGGCAACAAAGAAGAGACGCAGTCTGGGCTGAACAACTACGCCCGCGTGGTGGAGAAAGGCCAGTACGACAGTCTGGAAATTCCGGCACAGGTCGCTGCGTCGTGGGAATCGGGGCGTGATGATGCCGCCGTCTTTGGTTTTATCGACAAAGAACAGCTGGATAAATATGTTGCAAGCGGCGGCAAACGTAGCGACTGGACGGTGAAATTCGCCGAAAACCGCAGTCAGGACGGAACGTTGCTGGGCTACTCGCTATTGCAGGAGTCGGTGGATCAGGCCAGCTATATGTACAGCGATAACCATTATCTGGCGGAGATGGCAACCATCCTCGGTAAGCCAGAAGAGGCCAAACGCTATCGCCAGTTGGCACAGCAGCTCGCGGACTACATCAACACCTGTATGTTCGACCCGACTACCCAGTTCTACTATGACGTACGTATTGAAGATAAACCACTGGCGAACGGCTGCGCGGGCAAACCGATTGTTGAGCGCGGTAAAGGGCCGGAAGGCTGGTCGCCGCTGTTTAACGGTGCGGCAACGCAGGCCAATGCCGACGCGGTGGTGAAGGTGATGCTCGATCCTAAAGAGTTCAACACCTTTGTCCCGCTGGGAACGGCGGCGTTAACCAATCCGGCTTTTGGCGCTGATATCTACTGGCGTGGGCGCGTATGGGTGGATCAGTTCTGGTTTGGTCTGAAAGGGATGGAGCGTTACGGTTATCGTGATGATGCCCTGAAGCTGGCGGATACGTTCTTCCGGCACGCCAAAGGGTTAACCGCCGATGGACCAATTCAGGAAAATTACAACCCGCTGACAGGCGCACAGCAAGGCGCACCAAATTTCTCCTGGAGTGCCGCGCATTTGTATATGTTGTATAACGATTTTTTCCGTAAGCAATAATTTGCAACTGCTGGCGGATGCGGCGTAAACGCCTTATCCGCCCTACATGTGCAATCCTCCTGGCCGGATAAAACGCGGCAAGCGTTGCATCCGGCAACTGCACCGCGCCACTGGCGGATGCGGCGTGAACGCCTTATCCGCCCTACATGTGCAATCCCCCAGGCCGGATAAAACGCGGCAAGCGTCGCATCCGGCGTTACCACCGGGCGTATTCTTTTTGAATCCCATCACAAACCCCGCACTCCCCTTTTCCCTTTTCTCCGGCGACGGCTAAATTAGAACTCATCCGACCACATAACAATTATTTTACATACTGGACAATTTTATGAGCTACCCGTCGCTGTTCGCCCCGCTGGATTTAGGTTTTACCACGTTAAAAAACCGCGTGTTGATGGGCTCAATGCACACCGGGCTGGAGGAATACCCGGACGGTGCCGAGCGGCTGGCAGCGTTTTATGCCGAACGCGCCCGTCACGGCGTGGCGCTGATTGTCAGCGGCGGCATTGCACCAGATTTAACAGGCGTTGGCATGGAAGGTGGCGCAATGCTCAACGACGCCAGCCAGATCCCACACCATCGCACCATTACCGAAGCGGTACATCAGGAAGGCGGCAAAATAGCCCTGCAAATTTTGCATACCGGGCGCTACAGCTACCAACCGCATCTGGTCGCTCCCTCCGCATTGCAGGCCCCCATCAACCGTTTCGTTCCTCACGAACTCACGCATGAAGAGATCCTGCAACTGATCGACGATTTCGCCCACTGCGCGCAACTGGCACGGGAGGCAGGATACGACGGTGTAGAGGTAATGGGGTCCGAAGGGTATTTGATCAACGAATTTCTGACGCTGCGCACCAATCAGCGTAGTGACCAGTGGGGCGGCGATTACCGCAACCGGATGCGATTTGCCGTAGAAGTAGTGCGTACGGTGCGCGAACGCGTCGGCAACGACTTCATTATTATCTACCGGTTGTCGATGCTCGACCTGGTCGAAGGCGGCGGCACTTTTGCCGAAACGGTAGAACTGGCGCAGGCCATTGAAGCGGCGGGCGCGACCATTATCAACACCGGCATTGGCTGGCATGAAGCACGTATTCCGACCATTGCCACGCCCGTGCCGCGCGGCGCATTTACTTGGGTCACGCGCAAACTGAAAGGCCACGTCTCGCTGCCGCTGGTGACCACCAACCGGATTAACGATCCGCAGGTTGCCGACGACATTCTCTCGCGCGGCGATGCCGATATGGTATCGATGGCACGACCGTTTCTTGCTGATGCGGAACTGCTGTCAAAAGCGCAATCGGGGCGAGCCGATGAGATCAACACCTGCATTGGCTGCAATCAGGCCTGCCTCGATCAGATCTTCGTTGGCAAAGTCACCTCGTGCCTGGTGAATCCTCGCGCCTGCCACGAAACCAAAATGCCAATCCTTCCTGCCGTGCAGAAAAAAAATCTGGCGGTGGTCGGTGCGGGACCTGCTGGGCTGGCGTTTGCCATTAACGCGGCGGCGCGTGGGCATCAGGTAACATTGTTTGATGCCCACAGCGAGATCGGCGGGCAGTTTAATATCGCCAAACAGATCCCCGGCAAAGAGGAGTTTTACGAAACGCTGCGCTATTACCACCGGATGATCGAAGTGACGGGCGTGACGCTGAAACTCAATCACACCGTGACGGCGGATCAGTTACAGGCGTTCGATGAAACGATCCTCGCCAGTGGGATCGTGCCGCGCGTTCCGCCTATCGACGGGATCGATCATCCGAAGGTATTGAGTTATCTCGATGTACTGCGCGACAAAGCGCCGGTAGGCAACAAGGTTGCCATCATCGGTTGTGGCGGGATTGGTTTTGATACGGCGATGTATTTAAGTCAGCCGGGCGAATCCACCAGCCAGAATATCGCCAGGTTCTGTAATGAGTGGGGGATCGACAGCAGCCTACAACAGGCTGGTGGCTTAAGCCCGCAGGGAATGCAGATCCCGCGTAGCCCACGGCAAATTGTGATGCTCCAGCGCAAAGCCAGCAAACCGGGACAGGGGTTAGGCAAAACCACCGGCTGGATCCATCGCACCACCCTGCTCTCGCGGGGTGTGAAAATGATCCCAGGCGTAAGTTATCAGAAGATTGACGATGACGGGCTGCATGTGGTGATCAACGGCGAAACGCAGGTATTAGCAGTGGACAATGTGGTGATCTGCGCAGGGCAAGAGCCAAACCGCGCGCTGGCGCAACCGCTGATTGATAGCGGGAAAACTGTGCATTTAATTGGCGGCTGCGATGTGGCTATGGAGCTGGACGCACGACGGGCAATTGCCCAGGGAACACGGCTGGCGCTGGAGATTTAAATCGTTATTTGAAGCGCCGGATGCAACGCATCCGGCACGTCGCGTTAATCAATAAACAAGGCGGGAGAAATGCCGAATCGCGTTGCCAATTTTTTAGCGTGTTCCAGCGTTAATTTCCTCTTCCCGCTCAAAACGCGTGACACCATAGATTTACTGCCAATTTCCGGCAGATCGGAAAGGGTTAAACCATATTGATCCATAAGGGTACGAATCACGGCTATACCGCCAGGCATGGCTTGAGCCATGGCATTAAATTCCGCAAATTCGGGCGCTGATTCTTCCCACGCGGTTATTTTTGCACACACCAGATCCAGCAAGGGGTTTTCAGGATCGTTGAGCAGCAGATGATCTACCAGTTCCAGCGCCTGGGTGTATTGTTCCTCGTTCTGAATACCCGCCAGAAAAGGTGCCACAGCAGTTAGCTTTTCTCCTGCTTGCAAGATGTCGGCAATCGCAATCATTTTTTCCCCTTAGTACGATGAACAGCGGTAAAGAAATCGTATTCTTTATGCGTCATAACTTCACGTATGTAGCATAAACGTTGAACAACGCTAAACAAGAGAATGTAGAGGATGGTGACAGGGATTTTTTGTTTTATGGAAGCGCGATTCCAGAACTGGGCAGACATTGCCGGATGCGACGCTTGCCGCGTCTTATCCGGCCTGGGAGTAACGTGCTGAACGTAGGCCGGATAAGGCGTTAACGCCGCATCCGGCAGGTAACTCCCAATCTTACCGACGACGCCCCAGCTTCACTGTTTTCAGCACCACAAATTTATTATTCGTGGCGATGGTGGTGCAGTTGCCGAAAATCTTCTTCAGTTTATGGAAGTAATCCAGGTGACGGTTGGCAACGATATACAGTTCGCCGTTGATTTTCAGGCAGCGGCGGGCGTGGTGGAACATCTCCCAGGCGACGTTATCGGTCAGCGCATGTTGCTGATGAAACGGCGGGTTGCAGAGCACAGCATTAAAGCGGAAAGGCTCCACTCCGGAGAGCGCGTTGTTGATCATAAACTCGCAGCGATCCAACGCCTCTGGCATGTTGGTTTCAACATTCATTCGGCTGGAAGCGACCGCCATCGGCGATTCATCGACAAACACCACTTTCGCCTGCGGGTTTTTATCAAGCAGCGTCAGGCCAATAACGCCGTTACCACAGCCGAGATCGACAATCTCACCTTCGAGATTCTCTGGCAGATGTTGCATAAAGAAGCGTGCGCCAATATCCAGCCCGGTGCGGGAGAAGACATTCGCATGGTTGTGGATAGTCCAGTCAGTACCTTCCAGCTTCCAGCTAACGGTCTGCGGCGCATCGGCCAGCGGCGGTTCATTGAAAGTGCAATTAATCAGGCGCGCTTTTTTCCATGCCAGCGTAGTGGTGGTCGGGCCGAGCACTTTCTCGAACAGCTCCAGCGTGGAAGTGTGAATGTCACGGGCTTTGGCACCGGCAATAATACGTGTATCCGACGTGACCACTTTGCGCAGCGCACGCAGTTGCTGTTCCAGCAATGCCAGTGTTTTCGGCACTTTGATCAGCACCACACCCGGCTGTTGCGGGTAGTCGGCGGTGCTGTCGAGAAACTTCACGCTCGACTCATCAATCCCGTTGAGGCGTAAATTCTCGCGCGTCGCCAGTTCACTGATGTATGAGTCGCCAATGCTGTACGGCTTATGTTCCGCCAGCGCGCAGCTTAACGCACCAAAGGCATCATTCAGGATCAACACCGGGCCGCGGATTTCTGTGTCGTCCAACTGTTGCAGCAAATATTCATCCGCCGCTTCCCACGCCTGTAGCGGGTTAACGTCATCCGTCGCCGGAAAACGTTGTAGTGTCAGTGAACGGAAACCGTTGTCTAAGTGGCTCATCGGCCCTCCTGAATGATAAAATTTCGACGTTGCCCCTGAAAAGGGTGCGTGAGTATACCCTTTTTCTCTTTTTCGTGGGCGGTTATGAACAATCTTACTTATCTTCAGGGTTATCCCGAGCAGCTACTTTCCCAGGTGCGAACGCTGATTAACGAACAGCGTCTGGGCGATGTGCTGGCAAAACGCTATCCGGGAACACACGACTACGCCACCGATAAAGCCCTCTGGCAATATACTCAGGATCTGAAAAATCAGTTTCTGCGTAATGCCCCGCCGATCAATAAAGTGATGTATGACAATAAGATCCATGTGCTAAAAAACGCGCTCGGGTTACATACCGCTGTTTCTCGTGTGCAGGGCGGCAAGCTGAAAGCAAAAGCAGAGATCCGCGTCGCTACTGTGTTTCGCAACGCGCCGGAACCGTTTTTACGTATGATCGTGGTGCACGAACTGGCGCACCTGAAGGAGAAAGAGCATAACAAAGCGTTTTACCAGTTGTGCTGCCATATGGAGCCGCAGTACCACCAGCTTGAGTTCGACACCCGGCTGTGGCTAACGCAGTTGTCGCTTGGGCAGGACAAAATCTGAAAATGATGTCAGGCGTTATCTTTTCTTTCTTTAGCGCCTAAAATCGACCTCCCCCCTTTCGTTAAGGATAACGACCATGCAGCCCCGTCTTCTTCTCCGTATTTGTTTTTCTCGCCGGACTCTTAAGATTGGCTGTTTGTTGTTGCTTATAGCAGGAGCGACCATTTTTATTGCCGATCGCGTTATGGTCAACGCCAGCAAGCAGCTGACCTGGAGCGATGTCAACGCAGTTCCGGCGCGTAACGTGGGCTTATTGCTGGGGGCCAGGCCGGGTAATCGCTACTTTACCCGACGTATTGATACCGCAGCAGCGTTGTACCACGCCGGAAAAGTGAAATGGCTACTGGTAAGTGGCGATAACGGACGTAAAAATTACGATGAAGCCTCAGGTATGCAGCAGGCTTTGATCGCTAAAGGCGTACCGGCGAAAGTGATCTTCTGCGACTATGCCGGATTCTCAACGCTGGATTCGGTAGTGCGTGCCAAAAAGGTTTTTGGTGAAAACCATATCACCATTATCTCGCAAGAATTTCATAATCAACGCGCCATCTGGCTGGCAAAACAGTACGGCATCGACGCTATCGGTTTTAACGCGCCTGACCTCAATATGAAGCACGGTTTTTATACTCAACTGCGGGAGAAACTCGCTCGTGTCAGCGCCGTGATTGACGCCAAAATCCTCCATCGCCAGCCGAAATATCTCGGGCCATCGGTCATGATTGGGCCGTTTAGTGAGCATGGCTGTCCGGCAAAAGAATAATGCGTATCTGCGCACGTCGAAGATGAAAAAGGCGTGCTACATTGACGACAGAATCCCTTTATGGAGTATCCACGCGTTATGATACGTTTCGCTGTGATTGGTACGAACTGGATCACTCGCCAGTTCGTCGAGGCCGCCCATGAGAGCGGTAAATACAAGTTAACCGCCGTATATTCCCGCAGCCTTGAGCAGGCTCAGCACTTCGCCAATGATTTTTCTGTCGAGCATCTGTTTACCTCGCTGGAAGCGATGGCGGAAAGCGATGCCATTGACGCGGTGTATATTGCCAGCCCGAATGCCCTGCACTTTTCCCAGACACAACTTTTCCTTAGCCATAAAATTCATGTGATTTGCGAGAAACCACTGGCGTCGAATCTGGCGGAAGTGGATGCCGCCATTGCCTGTGCGCGGGAAAATCAGGTGGTGCTGTTTGAGGCATTTAAAACCGCCTGCCTGCCGAACTTTCATTTGCTGCGCCAGGCGCTGCCGAAAGTCGGCAAATTGCGTAAAGTCTTTTTCAACTATTGCCAGTATTCCTCGCGCTATCAACGTTACCTGGACGGTGAAAATCCCAACACCTTTAATCCGTCATTCTCTAACGGTTCAATTATGGATATCGGCTTTTACTGCCTGGCGTCGGCGGTGGCGTTATTTGGTGAGCCGAAAAGCGTGCAGGCAACCGCCAGTTTGCTGGCAAGCGGTGTAGATGCCCACGGCGTGGTGGTGATGGATTACGGTGATTTCAGCGTCACCTTGCAGCACTCAAAAGTCAGTGATTCTGTCCTGGCGAGCGAGATTCAGGGCGAAGCAGGATCGCTGGTGATTGAAAAACTGTCTGAATGCCAGAAAGTGTGCTTCGTGCCGCGTGGCAGCCAAATGCAGGATCTCACCCAGCCGCAGCATATTAATACCATGCTCTACGAAGCAGAGCTGTTCGCTACCCTGGTGGATGAGCATCTGGTGGATCATCCGGGGCTGGCGGTCAGTCGCATCACCGCCAAACTGCTGACCGAGATCCGCCGCCAGACTGGGGTGATTTTTCCGGCAGATAGCGTAAAACTATAATTGCCAAAGTAAAACAGTGTAAAAGGTATGTAACAGACCATTGACTGGCTGAATGGTCTGTCATACTTTGTTACCTGCAAAGGGGAGTAACTTCATTGCCGGTCGATCGTCATTACGATGTGTGAAAAACCACATCCGGTCACCGGGCAACCCGAAAGGAATACGCAGACGTATTCCTTTTTTGTTGTAAGTGAGACCTTGCCGGAAGGCGAGGTCTATGCATAAAAAGCAGCGGCTGACGTCTTCCGACGTTGGCCGTTTTTTTATGTGTAAGGAACTTCTATGAATACTGTCGGCACGCCGTTGCTATGGGGCGGATTCGCTGTTGTTGTCGCCATTATGCTGGCTATCGACCTGTTGTTGCAGGGGCGTCGTGGGGCACATGCCATGACCATGAAACAGGCTGCGGCCTGGTCGCTGGTCTGGGTGACGCTGTCGTTACTGTTTAACGCCGCTTTCTGGTGGTATCTGGTGCAAACTGAAGGTCGCGCCGTTGCCGATCCACAGGCACTGGCCTTTCTCACGGGCTATCTGATTGAGAAATCGCTGGCGGTCGATAACGTCTTTGTCTGGCTGATGTTGTTCAGCTATTTCTCTGTTCCGGCGGCATTACAACGCCGCGTGCTGGTGTATGGCGTGCTCGGGGCGATTGTTCTGCGTACCATCATGATCTTCACAGGCAGCTGGCTGATTTCACAGTTCGACTGGATCCTGTATATCTTCGGTGCCTTCCTGCTGTTTACCGGCGTGAAGATGGCGCTCGCCCATGAAGATGAATCAGGCATTGGCGACAAGCCGCTGGTGCGCTGGCTACGCGGTCATTTGCGCATGACCGACACCATCGACAACGAGCATTTCTTTGTGCGTAAGAATGGATTGCTGTACGCCACACCGCTGATGCTGGTACTGATTCTGGTGGAATTGAGCGACGTGATTTTTGCCGTGGATAGCATTCCGGCTATCTTCGCCGTGACCACTGATCCGTTTATTGTGCTGACCTCAAACCTGTTTGCAATCCTCGGCCTGCGTGCGATGTATTTCCTGCTGGCGGGCGTAGCAGAGCGTTTCTCGATGCTCAAATATGGCCTGGCGGTGATTCTGGTGTTTATCGGTATCAAGATGCTGATTGTCGACTTCTACCATATTCCAATCGCCGTCTCGCTGGGCGTGGTGTTTGGCATTCTGGTGATGACGTTTATTATCAACGCCTGGGTGAATTATCGGCATGATAAGCAGCGGGGAGAATGATCCGCTGTATATTAAGCCATTACTAGAGATAACTCATTCCAGACAAAGGTGAGCTATTAATTATGTAATCGGCTTATAGCTCTTTACAAAAAGACCGCACGGGTGTTGGTGGCGTCAAAATCGCCGAAGCGTTCCCTGGAGGCCGGGGCGACGCGCATGGATGCGCGGCGAGGGCGCATCTTACAGGGACGTTACCTTGCGCCCGACCCGGTAGCCGCAAGGGATAAGCTGAGGGAACCGCGCAGCGGCGATTTTGTTCGCCAGAGCCTGGGGGTGCAGGGGGCGGCGGCGATTGGCCGCCCCCTGCGCGCTCCCTGCGCCAGTGACTTTATATGGCATAACACATTAAAGGAGCGCAACCGTTCTCATATTCCAAATAGTTTTGCCCATATGTTATCTAATCAGCCTTAGTAGCCAGTCCTTCCCTCTGTTTATGTCAAACAAATGTAACAATTAAGTTGCAAAATATGACCTCTCTTTAAAATCCAGCATTTTTCGCTTCCCGAAGCTGTAACTTTCCTTATACTCGACCTTGCAAACACTTTGTTACATCCTGAAAGATGCGTCGACAGAACGCACCAGGGATGTGCGACAACACAATGAAAGGATCGAAAAATGACTACGCAACGTTCACCGGGGCTATTCCGGCGTCTGGCTCATGGCAGCCTGGTAAAACAAATCCTGGTCGGCCTTGTTCTGGGGATTCTTCTGGCATGGATCTCAAAACCCGCGGCGGAAGCTGTTGGTCTGTTAGGTACTTTGTTCGTCGGCGCACTGAAAGCCGTTGCCCCCATCCTGGTGTTGATGCTGGTGATGGCATCTATTGCTAACCACCAGCACGGGCAGAAAACCAATATCCGCCCTATTTTGTTCCTCTATCTGCTGGGTACCTTCTCTGCTGCTCTGGCCGCAGTAGTCTTCAGCTTTGCCTTCCCTTCTACCCTGCATTTATCCAGTAGCGCGGGTGATATTTCGCCGCCGTCAGGCATTGTCGAAGTGATGCGCGGGCTGGTAATGAGCATGGTTTCCAACCCCATCGACGCGCTGCTGAAAGGTAACTACATCGGGATCCTGGTGTGGGCAATTGGCCTCGGTTTCGCACTGCGTCACGGTAACGAGACCACCAAAAACCTGGTCAACGATATGTCGAATGCCGTCACCTTTATGGTGAAACTGGTCATTCGCTTCGCACCGATTGGTATTTTTGGTCTGGTTTCTTCTACCCTGGCAACCACCGGTTTCTCCACACTGTGGGGCTACGCGCAACTGCTGGTCGTGCTGGTTGGCTGTATGTTACTGGTGGCGCTGGTGGTTAACCCATTGCTGGTGTGGTGGAAAATTCGTCGTAACCCGTTCCCGCTGGTGCTGCTGTGCCTGCGCGAAAGCGGCGTGTATGCCTTCTTCACCCGCAGCTCTGCGGCGAACATTCCGGTGAATATGGCACTGTGTGAAAAGCTGAATCTGGATCGCGATACCTATTCCGTTTCTATTCCGCTGGGTGCCACCATCAATATGGCGGGCGCAGCAATCACCATTACCGTGTTGACGCTGGCTGCGGTTAATACGCTGGGTATCCCGGTCGATCTGCCCACGGCGCTGCTGTTGAGCGTGGTGGCTTCTCTGTGTGCCTGTGGCGCATCCGGCGTGGCGGGGGGTTCTCTGCTGCTGATCCCGCTGGCCTGTAATATGTTCGGTATTTCGAACGATATCGCCATGCAGGTGGTTGCCGTCGGCTTTATCATCGGCGTATTGCAGGACTCTTGCGAAACCGCGCTGAACTCTTCAACTGACGTGCTGTTCACTGCGGCAGCTTGCCAGGCGGAAGACGATCGTCTGGCAAATAGCGCCCTGCGTAATTAATTGTTTAACCCCTTTCGTCTACGGCGGGAGGGGTTTTCTCTACTTTAAACGGATCAATTCCCCTTTTCTGCATCCGCCAGAAACGAATGATATTCAAGCCATTCATAAGCAGAAAACTACCCTCAATCATTGTGCCGCCTATCGACCCCGCCCAGAAGTTGTGAATCACCCAGCAACACGTTGAAAACCACATCACGCAGCGCATGGTGAGCCCTTTACAGCGGAACAGCGCCCAGGTACTGACAATCGTACCGATAACCGGCAATAGTTCGACAGGATGATGGAACTTCGCGAGGCCAATTCCGCCAGTCAGCACAATAAAAATCGCCATTACCCATAAGCTGCGCGTGCGTAAGGTAATCAATGTACGAATGGCATTAAGGATGGCACTGGCACCAGCGGGATAGGTGCCCAGAAGAAAAAAATGTACGCCAATAACGGCGCTATAGACCGAAAGCTGCTTTTTGAAGCGACGTTCGTCACGATTGAAAAATGTTGTGATACCAATCAGAAAGGCGATGACACCCACGCCCTGGGCCAGCCAATACGCGGTCATGATAAATCCTTATCAGGTATGGAAAAGCAAACGGCGCTTCACATTATGAAACGCCGTTTTTTATTAACAACTCATTTCGACTTTATAGCGTTACGCCGCTTTTGAAGATCGCCAGTTCGCGGAAGTCGTTACGCTCGTTGCAGGTTTGTTTACCGTTGGCAAACTCAACGATGGTGTCGATAAATTCTTCCAGCAACTGCGGCATCGCTTTACCGTGGATCAGCTGACCCGCGTCAAAGTCGATCCAGTGTTTTTTCTTCGCCGCCAGTTCACTGTTGGTAGCGATTTTCACCGTCGGTACAAAGCCGCCGTATGGCGTGCCACGACCAGTACTGAACAGCACCATATGGCAGCCCGCACCCGCCAGGGCGCTGGTCGCTACGGCATCGTTACCCGGCGCACTTAACAAGTTCAGCCCCGGCGTTTTCAGACGCTCGCCGTAACGCAGCACGTCAACCACGACGCTGGAACCCGCTTTCTGGGTACAGCCAAGGGATTTATCTTCCAGCGTGGTGATACCGCCCGCTTTGTTCCCCGGCGATGGGTTTTCATAGATCGGCTGGTCATGGGCAATAAAGTACTGTTTGAAGTCGTTGACCATGGTGACCAGTTTTTCAAACGTTGCTTCGTCGCGGCAATGGTCCATCAGCAACTGCTCTGCGCCAAACATCTCCGGCACTTCGGTCAGTACGGTAGTACCGCCGTTAGCAATCACGTAGTCAGAGAAACGCCCCAGCATCGGGTTAGCAGTAATACCAGAAAGACCGTCAGAACCACCGCACTCCAGACCAAACTTCAGTTCGCTGAGTTTGCCTGGCTCGCGTTTATCGTTGCGCATCACGTTATACAGCTGATGCAAATGCTCGATCCCGGCTTCGATCTCATCATCCTGCTGTTGGCAGATCATGAAATGAACGCGTTCAGGATCGATATCGCCCAACGTTTCACGGAATGCGGCAACCTGGTTGTTTTCACAGCCCAGACCAATCACCAGCACTGCGCCCGCGTTCGGGTGGCGCACCATGTTTTGCAGCATGGTGCGGGTGTTGATGTGATCGTCGCCCAGTTGTGAGCAGCCGTAGGTGTGGCTGAAGAGGAACACGCCGTCGGTACCTTCGGCGTTGTTGGTCTCTTTCAGGAAACGGTTCTGGATTTGCCGCGCGATGCCGTTGACACAGCCCACGGTTGGCAGGATCCACAGCTCATTACGCACCCCGACATCGCCGTTAGCGCGACGATAGATCTGCACTTCACGATCTGCCGCTTGCGCAGGCAGATCCTGAAAATCAGGTTGATAGCGATACTGATCCAGATCGCTCAGATTCGTGCGCGTATTGTGGGCGTGGACGTGTTCCCCCGCCGCAATATCCGCCAATGCATAACCAATCGGCAGGCCATATTTGATGACGTTGGCCCCTTTTGCGATATCCGTTAACGCAAATTTATGTCCACGAGCAACATCCTGGCGCAGCGTAACAGTCTGGTTATCGACACTGACTTCTGTGCCTTCAGCCAAATCTGCTAAAGCGACCGCGACGTTATCCAGCGCATGGATCTTGATGTATTGCATATCAACCCCAGACCTTAGTTCAGTTCAATGGCGAAGTAGTCACGCGCATTGTTAAAGCAAATATTTTTCACCATCTCGCCCAGCAGGTTGATGTCCGCCGGTGCTTCGCCCGCTTCCACCCAGCGACCGATCATCTGGCACAGAATGCGGCGGAAGTATTCGTGACGGGTGTATGACAGGAAGCTACGGCTGTCAGTCAGCATACCGACAAAGCGGCTCAGCAGACCGAGCTGCGCCAGTTGGGTCATCTGACGTTCCATACCGTCTTTCTGATCGTTAAACCACCAGCCGGAACCGAACTGCATTTTGCCCGGCATACCTTCGCCCTGGAAGTTACCGATCATGGTGCCCAGCACTTCGTTATCGCGCGGGTTCAGGCAGTAGAGAATGGTTTTCGGCAGCAGGTTTTCTTCGTTCTGCTTGCTCAGCAGCTTAGACAACTCTTCCGCCATCGGACGGTCGTTGATGGAGTCAAAGCCTACATCCGGCCCCAGCAGTTTGAACTGACGCAGGTTGTTATTACGCAGCGCGCCAATGTGGTACTGCTGTACCCAGCCGCGACGTGCATATTCGGCACCAAGGAACACCAGTACCGCAGTTTTGAACTGTGCCACTTCGTGCTCGCTCAGGGGTTCGCCAGCCAGACGGCGCGCCAGAATGCTGTCCAGTTCCGCTTCGTTCGCTTCAGCAAACATCACCACGTCCAGCGCATGGTCAGACACTTTACAGCCGTGAGCGGCGAAGTGATCCAGACGTTTGGTCAAGGCAGTTTGCAGGTCAGCAAAGCGGCGAATGTCGGTATCGGAAACTTCGCCCAGCTTCGCCATGTAGTCGTTAAAGGTCGCCTGTTCGATGTTGAAGGCTTTGTCCGGACGCCAGCTCGGCAGCACTTTGATGGTGAAAGAGCCGTCTTTGGCGATCTCTGCGTGATGCTCCAGAGAATCGATCGGGTCATCGGTGGTGCCGACCATTTTCACGTTCATCTGCTGCATGATGCCGCGCGCGGAGAAGTTATCCTGCGCCAGCAGTTCGTTACATTCGTTCCAGATTTCATCGGCAGTTGACGGAGAAAGCAATTTGCCAGTGATACCAAACGGACGACGCAGTTCGAGGTGCGTCCAGTGGTATAACGGGTTGCCGATAGTGTGCGGAACAGTCGCCGCCCAGGCGTCAAATTTTTCACGGTCAGACGCATCACCGGTACACAGACGCTCGGCCACACCGTTGGTACGCATAGCGCGCCATTTGTAGTGATCGCCTTTCAGCCAGATGTCATACAGGTTTTTAAAACGATAGTCTTCCGCAATCTGCTGCGGCGGCAAATGGCAATGGTAATCGAAAATCGGCTGGTCTTTTGCGTAGTCGTGATACAGACGGCGGGCAAATTCGGTATCTAACAGGAAATCTTCAGTCATAAACGGAGTCATTTTCGTCTTCCTCTCAACGAGTGAGCTAGCTTGCTTATGGTGCGATGCTGACAAAGTTATCACACCAATTTCCAGAGTCCGAAGATATTTTCGTGAGTTAGATCAATAAACGTAGTTAAAAAAATTACTCTCAAAGTGGTAAATCTCTCTGCAGGCCGCGCCAGTACTGGCCTCGCTGTCGTCAGGTAATGTCCCTACAAATATTCGCACATTTGTGATGGCTCTCACCTTTTAAAGTTGTATGACAAGTTATCTTTCTGCCGTCGCAAATCATAAGTCGACGGAATGCAAATTGCCGATTCATTCATTTGTTAGATGAATCGGGTTAACCGGTACGGAAGCCGAATTAGCACGAAACTTTCATGGCAACGTTCGGGGCGTGCCGGTTTTTTTTCGGTTACCCGGTCGTAACTAACATCTTCAGCCTCTGGCGGGATGATGGCCGCGCTTCCTGCGGATATAACAAAACGATGAGGTTTTACATGCGTAAAATTAAAGGGTTACGTTGGTATATGATCGCACTGGTGACGCTCGGCACCGTGCTTGGTTACCTGACGCGTAACACTGTGGCGGCAGCTGCGCCAACTCTGATGGAAGAGTTAAACATCTCCACCCAACAGTATTCCTATATCATCGCAGCCTATTCTGCTGCTTATACGGTCATGCAACCGGTAGCAGGTTATGTACTGGATGTGCTGGGTACGAAAATCGGTTATGCAATGTTTGCTGTGCTGTGGGCCGTGTTCTGTGGTGCAACCGCGCTGGCTGGTAGCTGGGGTGGCCTGGCGATTGCTCGTGGTGCAGTCGGTGCCGCGGAAGCAGCGATGATCCCGGCGGGTCTGAAAGCCAGCTCCGAATGGTTTCCGGCGAAAGAGCGTTCCATCGCGGTAGGTTACTTTAACGTAGGTTCTTCGATTGGTGCGATGATTGCGCCGCCGCTGGTGGTATGGGCAATCGTAATGCACAGCTGGCAGATGGCATTTATCATCTCCGGTGCATTGAGCTTTATCTGGGCGATGGCATGGCTGATTTTCTATAAACATCCACGCGACCAGAAGCATCTGACCGATGAAGAACGCGACTATATTATTAATGGTCAGGAAGCCCAGCACCAGGTGAGCACGGCGAAGAAAATGTCCGTTGGTCAGATCCTGCGTAACCGTCAGTTCTGGGGTATCGCGCTGCCGCGTTTCCTGGCAGAACCGGCCTGGGGTACTTTTAACGCGTGGATCCCGCTGTTCATGTTTAAAGTTTACGGCTTTAACCTGAAAGAGATCGCGATGTTCGCCTGGATGCCGATGCTGTTTGCTGACCTCGGTTGTATCCTCGGTGGTTACCTGCCGCCGCTGTTCCAGCGTTGGTTTGGTGTGAACCTGATCGTTTCCCGTAAGATGGTCGTAACGCTGGGTGCTGTGCTGATGATTGGCCCGGGTATGATCGGTCTGTTCACCAACCCGTATGTCGCAATTATGCTGCTGTGTATCGGTGGTTTTGCCCACCAGGCACTGTCTGGCGCGCTGATTACGCTCTCTTCTGACGTGTTCGGTCGTAACGAAGTGGCGACGGCGAACGGTTTAACCGGGATGTCCGCATGGCTGGCAAGTACGCTGTTTGCGCTGGTTGTCGGTGCACTGGCTGACACCATCGGCTTCAGCCCGCTGTTCGCAGTTCTGGCAGTATTTGACCTGCTGGGTGCGCTGGTTATCTGGACCGTGTTGCAGAACAAACCGGCGATTGAGGTGGCGCAGGAAACACATAACGATCCCGCACCGCAACATTAACGTTTAACTTAAGTTGTAATGACGAAGCCGCCTTATCAGACGGCTTCGTCGTTTATATAGAAAAAAGCGTTTGTCCGGTTTGCAGGGTTAATTGATGGTTGGCAAGGAAGGCGTAAAGATTACTGACAATTTGCCCATGTAGTACCCGGCCTGTTTATCCATCACGCTGAATTTATCGACTGCCAGAGTCAAGGGTGTCGGCACACACATCACGGCATAGCGAATACCGGGCAGTACCACCGGACGCACACGTTTCAGGTTAATGCTGTTCCAGACCATATTTTCATTATTGCGCACATCAATTTGCCCACCGGTTTCCGGGTTGTACATTTTGACCCGGTAATCAATGCGTTCTCCCTCGTCGGTGGTGGTCCCTCCCTGACGATAGATAGAGAAGTAACCGTCTCTGCGCCCTGCAGCTGGTCGCCCTTCATCTTTGAGCATGATTTCATAACTGATGGCATTACCGTTAAAACCATCGTACAGGCACATGTCCAACATGGTCAGATCTTGCGCGTAGTTGCTGCCGTTAACGCTTCCTGTTGGATGCAAGTCTAACTGCACCCTTGGCGTGGCGTGGGCGAACTCCGGGAAGAACACGTCAATATGGTTGGGGTCGAGCGTATTCAGGGTAATATTTGCGAAATAGTCCTGGGCCGGGCTGTTCGAATGTAATTTAACTTTCCCCTTCCAGACGCCACCAATCGGCAAATTCTTCATCTCTGTCTGCTCAAGGTAGAGCGTAAGAAACTTTGTATCGTATATATAATAATGTTGACCATCTTCTGTACATGAAGATCTATTAGAATCCTTAAGATTCGTCTGAAGCCCTTTGCCCCCCTTGCATCCTGGCGGCGCTTCATCGCTACTTACAATGGCTGTTTTAAATCCTTTGAGTTTTACCGGCCAACGCATCCCACTGCGTTGTTCAGTTAAATAGATTTGTACTGTCGATATATTTCTGGATTTGCCCCTATATTTCCAGACACCTGTTATCACTTAACCCATTACTGGCCTGCTGCCGCAGATATTCCCGTGGCGAGCGATAACCCAGTGCACTATGCGGATGCCATTCGTTATAATGCT
>NZ_JBJQLJ010000018.1:0-111951 GCF_046486385.1 Escherichia sp. WS33
TGGGAGAAAGGCAGTCCGCTGCATAAATCTACGCAACAGGTTAGAACCCAAGGCCCGATACGGCATGCGGACTGCAGGCAGAGAAAACTGGCCGATTTTCTCTGCACTGGAGGGATAATACAAGACCTGATAAGCGAAGCGCATCAGGCATTGTGTAGGCAGCAGAAATGTCGGATAAGGCACCGCTGATTACTGATACACCGGCAGTAAATTAAAGCTCGATAAAATATGGACCAGTGCGTTGCCAACGCCAAACACCAGAATCAGCGTAATCATCGGCTTGCCGCCCCAGACGCGGAATTTCGGGCTGCCAAAGCGTTTACGCGATGCGCGGGCTAACAGCGCCGGAACAATTGCCGCCCAGATGGTAGCTGCTAAACCAGCATAACCAATGGCGTACAGGAATCCGTTCGGGAACAGTAGACCACCCACAACAGGCGGGGCAAAGGTCAGCAATGCCGTTTTCAAGCGCCCCAGGGCTGAGTCATCGAAACCAAACAGATCTGCCAGATAGTCAAACAAACCCAGCGTTACGCCAAGGAACGAACTCGCTACCGCAAAGTTTGAGAACACGACCAGCAGAAGGTCCAGGCTACGGCTGTTCAGCACGCCGCTTAATGCCTGTACCAGCACATCAATATTACCGCCCTTCTCTGCAATACCGATAAACTCCGGACGCGGGATGTTACCCATCGTCGCCAGCAACCAGATGGTATACAGCGCCAGTGCCATCAGCGTACCGTACACCAGGCATTTCACAATGGTTTTCGGATCTTTGCCGTAATACTTCATCAGGCTTGGCACGTTACCGTGATAACCAAACGACGCCAGGCAGAACGGCAATGTCATCAGCAGATACGGCGCATAAGATGCATTGCTTTCTGCAACGTTGAACAATGTCGCAGGCTGCACATGCCCCAACAGGCTGCCAAAGGTGAGGAAGAAGGTAATGACTTTCGCCCCCAGCACAATCGCCGTCATGCGGCTGACGGCCTTAGTACTCAACCACACCACAAACGCTACCAGCAGTGCAAAACCAAAACCCGCCGCCCGTGCCGGGACGTTTAGCGACATCTCTGCGAAGGTGTGATGCAGAATTGAACCACTGGCAGAAATATAGGCATAGGTCAGGATATAGAGCACAAAGGCAATGGAAATACCGTTGACCACGTTCCAGCCTTTGCCCAGCAAATCTTTGGTGATGGTGTCAAAACTCGAACCGATTCGGTAATTCAGGTTAGCTTCCAGAATCATCAAGCCGGAATGCAGCATACAGAACCAGGTAAAGATCAGCGCCGCCATTGACCAGAAAAACCACGCCCCGGACATGACCACTGGCAGAGAAAACATCCCTGCGCCAATAATGGTGCCGCCGATAATCACCACGCCGCCAAGCAGCGACGGTGACGTTTGGGTGGTGGTTAGTGTTGCCATGAGGGCTTCTCTCCAGTGAAAAATAGTGCGACTGCGTTGTTATGCATTGCACTGTACCAGTACACGAGTACAAAAGACAGAAAAAAAGCCCCGATGGTAAAAATCGGGGCTGTATATATTATTTTACAGATTGTGTTCGCTGTTCAGCGATGATTACGCATCACCACCGAAACGACGACGACCGGTAGAGTCATCACGACGCGGAGCGCGGCCTTCACGACGTTCGCCGCTAAAACGACGACCATCACCACGGCCACCTTCACGGCGTTCACCACTGAAGTTACGACCGCCTTCACGACGTTCGCCACCGAAACCACGACCACCGCCACGACGCTCACCGCCAGTATGCGGCTGTGCATCGCCCAGTAACTGCATGTTCATCGGCTTGTTGAGAATGCGAGTACGCGTAAAGTGTTGCAGCACTTCACCCGGCATACCTTTCGGCAGTTCGATGGTGGAGTGAGAAGCAAACAGCTTGATGTTACCAATGTAACGGCTGCTGATGTCGCCTTCGTTAGCAATCGCACCAACGATATGACGAACTTCAACACCATCATCGCGGCCCACTTCAATGCGGTACAGCTGCATATCGCCAACATCACGACGTTCACGACGCGGACGATCTTCACGGTCACCACGCGGGCCACGGTCGTTACGATCGCGCGGACCACGGTCATCACGGTCACGGAATTCACGTTTCGGACGCATCGGCGCATCTGGCGGTACGATCAGAGTACGTTCACCCTGTGCCATTTTCAGCAGTGCCGCAGCCAGAGTTTCGAGATCCAGCTCTTCACCTTCTGCAGTCGGCTGAATTTTGCTCAGCAGTGCGCGGTATTGATCCAGATCGCTGCTTTCCAGCTGCTGCTGTACTTTAGCGGCGAATTTTTCCAGACGGCGTTTGCCCAGCAGTTCTGCGTTCGGCAGTTCTACTTCCGGAATAGTCAGCTTCATAGTACGTTCAATGTTGCGCAGCAGACGACGCTCGCGGTTCTCAACGAACAGCAGCGCGCGGCCAGCACGACCCGCACGACCGGTACGACCGATACGGTGAACGTAAGACTCAGAATCCATCGGGATATCGTAGTTAACTACCAGGCTGATACGCTCAACGTCCAGGCCACGGGCTGCAACGTCGGTCGCAATCAGGATGTCCAGACGACCATCTTTCAGGCGTTCCAGTGTCTGTTCACGAAGCGCCTGGTTCATGTCACCGTTCAGCGCGGCGCTGTTGTAGCCGTTACGCTCAAGAGCTTCAGCCACTTCCAGAGTCGCGTTTTTGGTACGAACGAAGATAATCGCCGCATCAAAATCTTCCGCTTCCAGGAAACGTACCAGTGCTTCGTTTTTGCGCATACCCCAGACAGTCCAGTAGCTCTGGCTGATGTCAGGACGGGTAGTCACGCTGGACTGAATGCGCACTTCCTGCGGCTCTTTCATAAAGCGGCGGGTAATGCGACGAATCGCTTCCGGCATGGTTGCAGAGAACAGAGCGGTCTGATGACCTTCCGGGATCTGCGCCATAATGGTTTCAACGTCTTCGATGAAGCCCATGCGCAGCATTTCGTCAGCTTCATCCAGAACCAGACCGCTCAGTTTAGAGAGGTCCAGAGTGCCACGTTTCAGGTGGTCCAGCAGACGGCCCGGAGTACCGACAACGATCTGCGGCCCCTGACGCAGGGCGCGTAATTGCACGTCATAACGCTGGCCGCCGTACAGAGCAACCACATTTACGCCGCGCATGTGTTTAGAGAAATCCGTCATTGCTTCAGCAACCTGTACCGCCAGTTCGCGGGTCGGTGCCAGCACCAGAATCTGTGGTGCTTTCAGCTCAGGATCAAGATTCTGCAACAGAGGTAAAGAGAATGCTGCAGTTTTTCCGCTCCCCGTCTGGGCCATACCCAGAACGTCGCGGCCATTCAGCAGATGTGGAATACACTCTGCCTGAATTGGAGATGGTTTTTCGTAACCCAGATCGTTAAGGGCTTCAAGGATAGGAGCCTTCAGGCCCAGATCTGCAAAAGTGGTTTCGAATTCAGCCATGTAGTACGTGTGCCTCAAAATTAATGGCGGCCAGTCTACATAACTCATCATGAAATTGATCAGCAATTTTCATTGAAAAGTGTGAACCGGCTCAAAGTAGGTGTATTAACGAACAACAACGCCCTCACCCGTTAAGGTGATGGCAATCAAAAAAGATTACGGGCTGATGTGTACGTCAGCTATTGCTGGTCCGATTCTGCCAGGTCATCTTGGTCCTGGCCCAGGAGCGATAATTCCAACAATGCGTATCGGTGCTCAACAAAGTTATGAACGTTGTTGGCAACCGCCAGTTTGAACAGTGCCGTGGCGCTGTCCAAATCCCCCAGACTTAGGTAGTACTTACCTAAATAGAAGTTGGTTTCACTGAGATGCTCAGCGAGCGAGGTGTTATCCGTTGCGTCCGCCTTGAGCCTTTCCATTAACGTTTGTTCGCTAATGTTGCCCAGGTAGAACTCGACAATGTTCCATCCCCACTGTTCCTTATCCGATTTTTCGAAGTGCTGTTTCAACACTTCTTTAGCCTGCTTCTCATCGAGCTTCTGCTCGGCGAGATAAAGCCACAGACTACGGAAAGGATCATTGGGATCGTCTTGATAAAACGCCAGCAGATCATCTTGCGCTAACTTGTCACGACCGCCGTAATATAATGCGATCCCGCGATTCAAGTGCGCGTAGTTGTAAGTTGGATCAAGCTCAAGTACAGAATCAAACGCTTCATAGGCAGCATCAAAATTGCCTGCCTGCGTTAAATATATGCCTAAGTAATTGAATACTTCAGGCATATCCGGTCGGATTGCCAGCGCTTGCGAAAAATCGTTACGCGCTAATGCCCTCAGACCGAGACTATCATACAACACTCCGCGCTCATATAAAAGCTGTGCGCGTTCGTCATCGGTTAAAGCCCGACTGGCAAGGATTTGTTCCATACGTGCCAGAATCACTTCCTGCTGTAAAGTCGGTTGCAATGGTACCGCGAGGACTTCACTTTTACGCCAGGAAGTATTACTGCATCCTGCAAGCGTAAGTGCTGTCGCAACGAAACACCAGCGCAAAAAAGGCTTCATTTCCCACTCCCGAAGACCACGGTTGAATGAACGTCCTGTTCCCGGTTGCTAACAAGGCGTCCTGCCCGGTTAAAAGCCCCCCGCCGCAGCGGAGGGCAAATGGCAACCTTACTCGCCCTGTTCAGCAGCCGGAGCTTCCGGTGCTGCAGCAGGTTGAGACTGCTCAGTCGCTTCTTTAATGCTCAGACGGATACGGCCCTGGCGATCAACTTCCAGAACTTTCACCGGTACTTCCTGACCCATCTGCAGGTAATCGGTCACTTTCTCAACGCGTTTGTCAGCGATTTGAGAGATGTGGACCAGACCTTCTTTACCGCCGCCGATGGCAACAAATGCGCCAAAGTCAACGATACGGGTCACTTTACCAGTGTAGACGCGGCCCACTTCGATTTCTGCAGTGATCTCTTCGATACGACGAATAGCATGTTTCGCTTTCTCGCCGTCGGTCGCTGCGATCTTCACAGTACCGTCATCTTCGATTTCGATGGTAGTGCCAGTTTCTTCGGTCAGGGCACGGATAACAGAGCCGCCTTTACCGATAACGTCTTTGATCTTATCCGGGTTGATCTTGATGGTATGGATACGCGGTGCGAACTCAGAGATATCGCCACGCGGCGCGTTGATCGCCTGTTCCATTACGCCCAGGATATGCAGACGCGCACCTTTAGCCTGGTTCAGCGCAACCTGCATGATCTCTTTGGTGATACCTTCAATTTTGATATCCATCTGCAGTGCAGAGATACCGTCGCGGGAACCTGCAACTTTGAAGTCCATATCGCCCAGGTGATCTTCGTCGCCCAAAATGTCAGACAGTACAACGTAGTTGTCGCCTTCTTTCACCAGACCCATTGCGATACCCGCAACGGCAGCTTTGATTGGCACACCTGCGTCCATCAGCGCCAGAGACGCGCCGCACACGGAAGCCATAGAAGAAGAACCGTTGGATTCGGTGATTTCAGACACTACACGTACGGTGTACGGGAATTTGTCCATATCCGGCATGACTGCCAGCACGCCGCGCTTCGCCAGACGACCGTGACCAATTTCACGACGCTTCGGAGAACCGACCATGCCGGTTTCGCCTACGGAGTACGGAGGGAAGTTGTAGTGGAACAGGAAGGTATCGGTACGTTCGCCCATCAGTTCATCAAGAACCTGCGCGTCACGAGCGGTACCCAGCGTTGCAGTAACCAGTGCCTGCGTTTCACCGCGGGTGAACAGCGCAGAACCGTGAGTACGCGGCAGCACGCCAGTACGCACATCCAGACCACGGATCATATCTTTTTCACGACCGTCGATACGCGGTTCGCCTGCCAGTACGCGGCTACGAACAACGTTTTTCTCGATAGCGTGCAGAATTTCACCCAGTTCGTTTTCGTCCAGGGTTTCGTCTTCAGCAAGCAGCGTCGCGATGGTTTCAGATTTGATGACATCAACCTGCGCATAACGCTCTTGTTTGTCGGTGATGCGGTAAGCATCGCTCAGGCGAGCTTCAGCCAGTGCAGCAACGCGCGCGTTCAGCGCTTCGTTTACCGGCTCCGGCTGCCAGTCCCAACGTGGTTTACCGGCTTCTTTCACCAGTTCATTGATGTTCTGAATAACAACCTGCTGTTGTTCATGACCGAACACTACTGCGCCCAGCATCTGGTCTTCGCTCAGCAGTTCAGCTTCAGATTCAACCATCAGAACAGCGGCTTCAGTACCGGCAACAACCAGATCCAGTTTGCTCTCTTTCAGCTCGTCCTGAGTCGGGTTCAGTACGTACTGGTCATTGATGTAACCTACGCGAGCAGCACCAATCGGACCATTGAACGGAATACCAGACAGAGACAGTGCTGCGGAAGCACCAATCATCGCGACGATATCCGGGTTAACTTGCGGGTTAACAGAAACCACGGTGGCGATAACCTGAACTTCGTTGACGAAGCCTTCCGGGAACAGCGGGCGAATCGGGCGGTCAATCAGACGCGCGATCAGGGTTTCGCCTTCGCTTGGGCGGCCTTCACGACGGAAGAAGCTACCCGGGATACGACCAGCAGCGTAGGTACGCTCCTGATAGTTAACGGTCAGTGGGAAGAAGTCCTGACCTGGTTTGGCTTTTTTCTGGCCAACAACGGTAACAAATACCGCGGTGTCATCCATGCTAACCATAACAGCGGCAGTAGCCTGACGAGCCATCATGCCGGTTTCCAGAGTCACGGTGTGTTGGCCGTACTGGAATTTACGAACGATCGGATTAAGCAATGTAATATCCTTTCTCTTTCTTAGACAGTACCTTACGGCACTGGTGTTAATACCCGATCTTCTGCGCATCCTCGCGACTAATGACAACCCTAACCCAGCTCTATGTGGGTAAAGCCTCTCATTAGCCGCGCGAACCTCTGCAACGGAAGATCATTCATAGCAACAATACATTAGTTTCCAGTGAATTGCTGCCGTCAGCTTGAAAAAAGGGGCCACTCAGGCCCCCTTTTCTGAAACTCGCAAGAATTAGCGACGCAGACCCAGGCGCTCGATGAGCTGGGTGTAACGTGCTACGTCTTTACGTTTCAGGTAGTCGAGCAGTTTACGACGCTGAGAAACCATGCGCAGCAGACCACGACGGCTGTGGTGATCTTTTTTGTGCTCTGCAAAGTGGCCCTGCAGGTGGTTGATCTGTGCAGTCAGCAGTGCTACCTGAACTTCGGTAGAACCGGTGTCGTTTGCGTCACGACCAAACTCAGAAACGATTTTAGCTGTTGCTTCAGTACTTAGAGACATTTTAAAACTCCAAAGTATATAGAATGAAAGGACGCCGATCTCTAATTCAGCGATCCCAGTGTACGTTACGCAAAGTGTTAAACAATTTACGCGACGTTAAGCGGCAGTATTCTACTCGTAGCGACCTGTTATCGCAAGACGGTTAACATTACGCCGGGTATTCAACCACCAGGCGACGAGGCGCAACGCGGCCTTCATCGTCAATTTCGCCCATACCGATAAATTTGCCGTTCTCACCTTCTGTAACGCGAACCAGTCCTTCCAGCGGCGCACCGGATGTACGAACTGGGTTACCATTTTTGAAGTAAACAGAAGACGTTAACGGAAGATTCACCACCGGGTAGTCCGAAGCTGGACTGTCCATTGGCATCAGTAATGGATCAAGTAACTCCGCAGCCGGAATATCCTGCTGTTCGGCTTGTTCGACCAGTTCACGCAGATGTTCCAGGGTCACCATCCGTTCAACCGGATATTTACTTACCGCCAGACGACGCAGGTAAATAACATGCGCGCCACAACCGAGTTTTTCACCCAGGTCATCAATGATGGTGCGGATATAAGTGCCTTTTGAGCAGTGAATTTCCAGCTCCAGCTCATTGCCTTCGTGGCGAATAAACAGCAATTCATAAACGGTAATCGGGCGCGCTTCACGCGGTACTTCAATGCCCTGACGCGCATATTCGTACAGTTTTTTACCCTGATATTTCAGTGCTGAATACATCGAAGGGATCTGTTCGATATCGCCACGGAAAGTATCCAGCGCCGCCGCCAGTTGCTCTGCGCTAAAGGTTACCGGACGTTCTTCAACGATTTGTCCGTCGGCATCAGAAGTATCGGTACGCTGTCCAAGACGCGCAATGACCCGATAGCGTTTGTCGGAGTCCAGCAGATACTGGGAAAACTTCGTCGCTTCCCCGAGGCAAATTGGCAACATGCCAGTTGCCAGCGGGTCCAGCGCACCGGTATGCCCGGCACGGTTGGCGTTATAAATCCGTTTCACTTTTTGCAGCGCATCATTGCTGGACATACCCTGCGGTTTATCCAGCAACAAAACGCCGTTAATGTCGCGACCGCGACGACGAGGACGACTCATTAGTCCTCCTTGCTGTCGTCCGGGTTAACACGACGTTCTTCGTCATGTTTGACCACGCTGGTCACCAGGTTTGACATGCGCATCCCTTCAACCAGAGAGTTGTCGTAGAAGAAGGTCAGTTCCGGCACGATACGCAGGCGCATCGCTTTCCCCAGCAGGCTGCGGATGAAACCAGAAGCTTCTTGCAACGCTTTGATGCCCGCTTTAACCGCGTCTTCATCTTTGTCGTTGAGGAACGTCACATATACTTTGGCATACGCCAGGTCGCGAGACATTTCGACACCGGAAACGGTGGTCATCATGCCCAGGCGAGGATCTTTAATTTCACGCTGCAGGATGAGAGCGATCTCTTTTTGCATTTCCTGCGCTACGCGCTGCGGGCGACCAAATTCTTTCGCCATAATAAATTCTCCTGACAAAAAAGGGGCTGTTAGCCCCTTTTTAAAATTAATTTCAGGTGGAAGGGCTGTTCACGTTGGCCTGATAAGACGCGCCAGCGTCACATCAGGCAATCCATGCCGGATGCGGCATAAACGCCTTATCCCGCATGGAACCCTAAAAACCTTAAGCGATGGTACGTTGGATCTCGATGATTTCGAATACTTCGATCACATCGCCAGTGCGGACGTCGTTGTAGTTCTTAACGCCGATACCACATTCCATACCGTTACGGACTTCGTTAACGTCATCTTTGAAGCGGCGCAGGGACTCCAGCTCGCCTTCGTAGATAACCACGTTGTCACGCAGAACGCGGATCGGGTTGTGACGTTTAACCACACCTTCGATAACCATACAGCCTGCGATGGCACCAAATTTCGGCGATTTGAACACGTCACGAACTTCCGCCAGACCGATAATCTGCTGTTTCAGTTCCGGAGACAGCATACCGCTCATCGCCGCTTTCACTTCGTCAATCAGGTTATAGATGACGGAGTAGTAACGCAGATCCAGGCTTTCCGCTTCAATCACTTTACGTGCAGAGGCATCAGCACGTACGTTGAAGCCAACCAGGATGGCGTTGGACGCCGCAGCCAGGGTGGCGTCGGTTTCGGTGATACCACCTACGCCAGAACCGATGATCTTCACTTTAACTTCGTCAGTAGACAGTTTCAGCAAGGAGTCGGAGATCGCTTCCACAGAACCCTGTACGTCTGCCTTCAGGACGATGTTCACTTCGTGAACTTCGCCTTCGGTCATGTTGGCGAACATGTTCTCGAGTTTAGATTTCTGCTGACGCGCCAGTTTAACTTCGCGGAATTTACCCTGACGATACAGTGCAACTTCACGCGCTTTCTTCTCGTCACGTACAACGGTAACTTCATCACCCGCAGCCGGTACGCCGGACAGGCCGAGGATTTCCACCGGAATGGACGGACCCGCTTCCAGCACTTCCTGACCCAGTTCGTTACGCATCGCACGAACACGACCGTATTCGAAGCCACACAGAACGATATCGCCCTTGTGCAGAGTACCTTCACGTACCAGAACGGTAGCAACCGGACCACGACCTTTATCGAGGAAGGATTCGATAACCGCACCGCTCGCCATACCTTTACGTACCGCTTTCAGCTCCAGAACTTCCGCCTGCAGCAGGATAGCGTCCAGCAGTTCATCGATGCCGGTACCCGCTTTCGCAGATACGTGTACGAACTGGCTTTCACCGCCCCACTCTTCCGGCAGGATGCCATACTGGGAGAGTTCGTTCTTAACACGATCCGGATCGGCTTCTGGTTTATCAATCTTGTTCACTGCAACCACCACCGGTACCTGCGCCGCTTTCGCGTGCTGGATTGCTTCGATGGTCTGCGGCATCACGCCGTCGTCGGCAGCAACAACCAGGACTACGATGTCCGTTGCCTGCGCACCACGTGCACGCATTGAAGTAAACGCGGCGTGCCCCGGGGTGTCCAGGAAGGTGATCATGCCGTTTTCAGTTTCAACGTGGTATGCACCAATGTGCTGGGTAATGCCGCCCGCTTCGCCAGAGGCAACTTTCGTTGAACGAATGTAGTCCAGCAGAGAGGTTTTACCGTGGTCAACGTGACCCATGATGGTCACAACCGGCGCGCGCGGTTCAGCCGCAGCACCCGTGTCACGGTCGCTCATTACCGCCTCTTCCAGCTCGTTTTCACGACGCAGGATAACTTTGTGGCCCATCTCTTCAGCAACCAGCTGTGCGGTTTCCTGATCGATAACCTGGTTGATGGTTGCCATTGCGCCCAGTTTCATCATCGCTTTGATGACCTGAGAGCCTTTAACCGCCATCTTGTTCGCCAGTTCGCCAACGGTGATAGTTTCGCCGATCACAACGTCACGGTTAACGGCCTGAGCAGGCTTCTGGAAGCCTTGCTGCAGGGAAGAACCTTTACGTTTTCCGCCTTTACCGCCACGTACTGCTGCGCGTGCTTCTTCACGATCAGCTTTTGATTCAGCGTGTTTGTTACCTTTCTTCGGACGCGCTGCTTTCGCGTTACGACCACGGCCACGGCCGCCTTCGACTTCACGATCGCTTTCGTCTTCGGCCTGGCGAGCATGTTGAGAAGTAGTGACGTGATAATCGCTGGAATCTTCAGTCGGTTCCGCGTTATCAGTCCATTTGTTTTCTTCCGCCATACGACGTGCTTCTTCAGCAACGCGACGTGCTTCTTCTTCGAGTTTACGACGCGCTTCTTCTTCAGCTTTACGCTTGAGCTCTGCAGCTTCCTGCTCACGGCGGGCTTTTTCAGCCTGGGCGTTTTTAGTCATATCGTCTTGTTGATTGCTCACTTTGTCTTTTTCCGCAGCTTCACGTTTCGCTTGTTCAGCAGCTTCACGCTTAGCTTGTTCTGCGGCCTCACGTTCAGCTTTTTGTTGCGCCTCGCGTTTAGCCGATTCTTCTGCCTCACGACGGGCTTGCTCTTCCGCTTCACGCTGCGCTTGCTCTTCCGCTGCAAGGCGTTCAGCCTCTTGCGGATCGCGTTTCACAAAGGTGCGTTTCTTGCGGACTTCGATTTGTACCGATTTGCTTTTTCCACCGGTACCAGGAATGTTAAGGGTGCTGCGTGTTTTACGCTGCAGCGTCAATTTGTCCGGGCCTGAATTTTTCTGATTCAGGTGGTCAATCAAAGTCTGTTTCTCTTGTGCAGACACAGAGTCGTCAGCAGACTTCCGGATACCTGCATCAGCAAATTGCTGTACCAGGCGTTCCACGGAGGTCTGTCGCTCTGCGGCCAGCGTTTTAATCGTTACATCTGTCATGCTGTTCCTTCCTGCTACAGTTTATTACGCTTCGTCACCGAACCAGCAAATATTACGGGCAGCCATAATCAGTGCTCCGGCTTTTTCGTCGGTCAACCCTTCGATATCAGCCAGATCATCAATGCCCTGTTCGGCGAGATCTTCCAGCGTACAAACGCCACGGGCGGCCAGTTTGAATGCCAAATCACGATCTACCCCTTCAAGGTTCAGCAGATCGTCAGCCGGTTTGTTATCACCGAGGCTTTCTTCCTGGGCCTGTGCAATGGTGGCCAGTGCATTTTTAGCACGCTCGCGCAGTGCTTCAACGGTCGGCTCATCAAGGCCTTCGATTTCCAACAGCTCTTTCATCGGCACATAGGCCAGTTCTTCCAGCGTCGAGAAGCCTTCTTCTACCAGAACAGTCGCGAAGTCTTCGTCGATGTCGAGATATTTGGTGAAGGTGTCGATCGCTGCGTGCGCTTCCGCCTGATGCTTAGCCTGCAGGTCGTCAACGGTCATCACGTTGAGTTCCCAACCGCTCAGCTGCGAAGCCAGACGCACGTTCTGACCGTTACGGCCAATCGCCTGCGCCAGGTTACCGGCTTCAACGGCGATATCCATGGTGTGTTTATCTTCATCCACCACGATAGAAGCAACGTCTGCCGGTGCCATTGCGTTAATCACAAACTGCGCCGGGTTATCATCCCACAGGACGATATCGATACGCTCGCCGCCCAGTTCAGTAGAAACCGCCTGAACACGCGCGCCACGCATACCTACACAGGCACCTACCGGATCGATACGTTTATCGTTGGTTTTCACCGCGATTTTCGCACGAGAACCCGGATCGCGAGCCGCTGCTTTAATTTCAATCACTTCTTCGCCGATTTCTGGCACTTCAATACGGAACAGTTCGATCAGCATTTCCGGCTTGGAACGAGTGACGAACAGTTGCGCGCCACGCGCTTCCGGGCGAACGGAATAGAGCACGCCACGAACGCGGTCGCCAGGGCGGAAGTTTTCACGCGGCAGCATATCTTCGCGCAGGATCACGGCTTCAGCATTGTTGCCCAGATCCAGAGAGATGTTGTCGCGGTTTACTTTTTTCACCACGCCGGTGATGATTTCACCTTCGTGTTCACGGAACTGATCAACCACCATCGCACGTTCGGCTTCACGCACTTTCTGCACGATAACCTGTTTTGCCGTCTGGGTAGTGATACGGTCAAAGGTAACAGACTCAATCTGATCTTCAACGTAATCGCCCAGGTTCAGGCTTTCATCTTCATAACGTGCGGCTTCAAGGGTGATTTCCTTGGTCGGCTGGGTGACTTCATCAACAACTAACCAGCGACGGAAGGTGTCAAAATCACCGCTTTTGCGATCGATCTGTACGCGGACGTCGATCTCTTGTTCATATTTTTTCTTTGTTGCTGTCGCCAGCGCGCTTTCCAATGCTTCGAAAATCTTCTCGCGAGGTAGCGCCTTTTCATTGGATACGGCTTCAACTACAGCCAAAATTTCTTTGTTCATCGCGGGCTTTTCACCTCATCCAGACTATTAAAAGTGGGGAACCAGGTTCGCCTTCTGGATATTACTCAGCGCGAACACTTCATCTTTACCTTCGACGGTAACTGTGATCATTTCACCGTCTACCGCTTTGATAACGCCCTGCCATTTACGACGGTTTTGTACCGCCATACGGAGAACCAGAGTCACCTCTTCTCCGACAAAACGGGCGTAGTGTTCAGCCGTGAACAGTGGGCGATCGAGACCCGGTGAGGAGACTTCCAGGTTATAAGCAACGGTGATGGGATCTTCAACATCCAGCACAGCACTTACCTGGTGGCTCACATCAGCACAATCATCAACATTGATGCCATCTTCACTATCAATATAGATGCGCAGTGTGGATGTGCGACCGCGAATAAATTCGATGCCAACCAGTTCAAAACCCAGGGCCTCAACTGGCGCAGTAATCATCTCTGTTAATTTTTGCTCTAATGTGGACAAGCCCACCCCCAAGACATAAAAAAAGGGCCTAAAGCCCAGTTATTCTGTAGTCAGATAACAAAAAACCCCGATAAATCGGGGCTTTATATAACTGAACCCTATAACCGCAACTGCGGTCTGGAGCACTTTCCAGAAGGATTTTTTCAAATCCCACTACGAAGGCCGAAGTCTTCACAGTATATTTGAAAAAGGACTCTAAGGGAAAGTGGTTGCGGGGGCCGGATTTGAACCGACGACCTTCGGGTTATGAGCCCGACGAGCTACCAGGCTGCTCCACCCCGCGCCTGAAACATGGCAAATTCTACTCGTTTTGGGTAAAAAATGCAAATACTGCTGGGATTTGGTGTACCGAGACGGGACGTAAAATCTGCAGGCATTATAGTGATCCACGCCACATTTTGTCAACGTTTATTGCTAATCATGTGAATGAATATCCAGTTCACTTTCATTTGTTGAATACTTTTGCCTTCTCCTGCTCCCCCTTAAGCGCATTATTTTACAAAAAACACACTAAACTCTTCCTGTCTCCGATAAAAGATGATTAAATGAAAACTCATTTATTTTGCATAAAAATTCAGTGAGAGCGGAAATCCAGGCTCATCATCAGTTAATTAAGCAGGGTGTTATTTTATGACGACGATTCTCAAGCATCTCCCGGTAGGTCAACGTATTGGTATCGCTTTTTCCGGCGGTCTGGACACCAGTGCCGCACTGCTGTGGATGCGACAAAAGGGAGCGGTTCCTTATGCATATACTGCAAACCTGGGCCAGCCAGACGAAGAGGATTATGATGCGATCCCTCGTCGTGCCATGGAATACGGCGCGGAGAACGCACGTCTGATCGACTGCCGCAAACAACTGGTGGCCGAAGGTATTGCCGCTATTCAGTGTGGCGCATTTCATAACACCACCGGCGGCCTGACCTATTTCAACACGACGCCGCTGGGCCGCGCCGTGACTGGTACCATGCTGGTTGCTGCGATGAAAGAAGATGGCGTGAATATCTGGGGTGACGGTAGCACCTATAAAGGAAACGATATCGAACGTTTCTATCGTTATGGTCTGCTGACCAATGCTGAACTGCAGATTTACAAACCGTGGCTTGATACTGACTTTATTGATGAACTGGGCGGCCGTCATGAGATGTCTGAATTTATGATTGCCTGCGGTTTCGACTACAAAATGTCTGTCGAAAAAGCCTACTCCACAGACTCCAACATGCTTGGTGCAACGCACGAAGCGAAGGATCTGGAATACCTCAACTCCAGCGTCAAAATCGTCAACCCAATTATGGGCGTGAAATTCTGGGATGAGAGCGTGAAGATCCCGGCAGAAGAAGTCACAGTACGCTTTGAGCAAGGTCATCCGGTAGCGCTGAACGGTAAAACCTTTAGCGACGACGTAGAAATGATGCTGGAAGCTAACCGCATCGGCGGTCGTCACGGCCTGGGCATGAGCGACCAGATTGAAAACCGTATCATCGAAGCGAAAAGCCGTGGTATTTACGAGGCTCCGGGGATGGCACTGCTACATATCGCTTATGAACGTCTGTTGACCGGTATTCACAACGAAGACACCATTGAGCAGTATCATGCACATGGTCGTCAGTTGGGCCGTCTGCTGTACCAGGGGCGTTGGTTTGACTCCCAGGCGCTGATGCTGCGTGACTCTCTGCAACGCTGGGTTGCCAGCCAGATCACTGGTGAAGTTACCCTGGAGCTGCGCCGTGGGAACGATTATTCAATCCTGAATACCGTCTCAGAGAACCTGACCTACAAGCCAGAGCGTCTGACGATGGAAAAAGGCGACTCGGTGTTCTCGCCAGATGATCGTATTGGTCAATTGACCATGCGTAATCTGGATATCACTGATACCCGAGAGAAACTTTTTGGTTATGCCAAAACTGGCCTGCTCTCCTCCTCTGCCACTTCAGGCGTGCCGCAGGTGGAGAATATGGAAAACAAAGGCCAGTAATTCGACATCAACCCTGCCCTTCAGAGGTGGGGTTACCTTGCTTATCCTCTGTAAACTCCTTTCTGAGCATCACATAATCGAAAACATCATGGTTTGCATCCACAACCCGTGAGTCTCCTTTATAGTGTGCAATCACTTCCTCAAGCGTTTGCGGCTGTTCCGGCTTTGTTACCCCCATCCACGCATTAATAAGGTAATTATTGTAAGCTGTCGAAAAGATGTTGTTTTCCGTTGTGCGATCCACGCCATCCCCAAGAACGGGGCTATACCAGATAAACATCGGGACATGATATGCCTGCTGGCTAGCCTCCCTGCCTCCATGAAAATAGACGTTCTTCTTCGTAGGGTCACGTTCCAGGCCGTGGTCGGCAAAATACATGACCGAGGCGCGGCGATCTTTTAATAATTCAAAAACCTGACCTAGCAAACTATCTGTGTAATGAATGGAGTTGTCATAGCAGGCATCCTGATCGTCCTGCGGTTGAAACACGGCGCTGGATTGCGGATAGGCGCTACAAGCCGGTTCATGGCTTCCATTTAAATGAAGAACAATCAGTTTCTTTTGCTGCGTATTTTGCTGTAATGCTTGCGATAAATGCGGCAACAACAATTCATCAAATCCTCTGACATAAACTGTTTCCATGGCGCGCATGGCGATACTGGTAACTGCTGTACCATTCTGCCGAAAAGCGGATTGCGAGCTTAGCCAGAAAGTCTGAAATCCTGCTTGATTAGCCATATTAATAATGTTGTCGGGGTAATTATGAATGTCATGACTCAAAACAGAATCAGCAGTTAAAGAAAGGGGAACCGACAGCGCAGTGTAAGGTGCGCCGCTTATTGCTTGATTAAACAGTTTGATCTGTTTTCTTTGTGCTTCAACTTGCGGTGTCGTAGAGCGTGTATATCCATACAAAGACATATTGTCGACACGTACAGACTCCCCCACAATCAACACGTAGGTATCAATACCTGTATCCCTGACTGATAATTGAAAATACGGCACCGTGTTTGCAATTGAGAGTAATCTTTGATGCTCTTTCGCTGCTAAAGCAAAATAGTTGAGATTAAAAAACGGCGTATAGGTAGCAAATCGCGACGCTAGTATATATGGACTGAACGCTTTTTTATTTTTTGCATCTTTATAAGCAAATTGACAAGCGGAAAATAAACTGCCCGAAATGACAATCAGCAATAATATTCCTGTCACTTTTTTTGTCGGCAAGGAAACATCATATTTTATTATTACTGCCAAAAAAAGAAGGGATAAAAAAGCAAAAGCACATAGATAAGGGATATACATCCCCAGCATTTTGACAACTTCATCCGGATCACTCTGGAGCACACTAATCGCAAATCCATCATTGAAAGTTGTACCAAAGGTACACCATGAATAGAGGCTAATACTCATGTCTGCCGCAGTCAGTAACACAAATGGTGCGGCAACAAGCAGGCGAAGCGGAAGGGATGATATACGTTTTACAACCAGGATGGTCAGGACGAAGAACAGCAATCGCTGAACCATATGCGCGCCGGAAGAGGCGACTAAGTTCGTAATACCAAAAACAATAACACAAAGATACAACAACCAATGAGATTTAAAACTTCTAGCAAATTTGTTGAATACTGTCATCCAGAAATCCAAGTTCACAACCAATATAAACAATTATCAACAATGTTCAATTTTATATCAGACATGTTTTTCAACTCTGATCCATATCAGACCGAAACACTGTTAGTTTTTTCTTTTTAAATGATGCGGCCATTGCGTTCTCAGTAATTAAATAACATTATCAATGCGTCTCTAAACATTACGCAGAACGTAGCCATCAGTAGTTATACTGACAGGAGCAGGATGGTTTATCGAGAAGTAAACATATCCGTATTCGTACCGGAACTGGAGTTGACACAATAAAGTGCCAATTATGTCAGCAGAAGGGAAAAGTTTATAACTAAGGCGTACCGGCACCATCGTTTCAAGGTACCAGCTACGAGTAAAGCAACTGGACGAGATACAGATACCTGACAACCATTCCTCAGACCAGGACCAAAACGAAAAAAGACGCTTTTCAGCGTCTCTTTTCTGGAATTTGGTACCGAGGACGGGACTTGAACCCGTAAGCCCTATTGGGCACTACCACCTCAAGGTAGCGTGTCTACCAATTCCACCACCTCGGCACGGATACTACTTTTTAGTTCGGGATATCGCTGGTCGGCTTAGCCGGAGCAGCTGGTTGAGTTTGTTCGGTTTTCACCGGTGCACTCAGATTTTCCCATTCGCTACCTTTATTGGTTTTGTTGCTATTGATGTTACCCAGCACCAGACTGATGATGAAGAATAACGTTGCCAGCAGCGCCGTCATGCGGGTCATGAAGTTACCAGAACCACTTGAACCAAACAGCGTAGCGGAAGCGCCTGCTCCGAAGGAGGCTCCCATATCAGCGCCTTTACCTTGCTGCAGCATGATCAGACCAACAAGGCCAATTGCCACAATAAGGAAAACTACTAAAAGAGCTTCGTACATAATCAACCTGTTCCTTGCGGAGTTGCCGCGTACCAATGCTTCAACCAATAAAGCGGGAGTTTTTAATCTTTCCCACTGAAGCGGGTGTGAATACTAACCAAAGCGAATGACCTTCGCAAGGGCAATTTTATCGCATTGTATCAACTGCGGAAAAAAACAGCAAAACCGATGTGTTCGCTGAGAAAAAAGGCGACAATCGCCGCCTTTTTAGCCAGTTATCTAACGCTTTAAACGGCTTTTACTGCATCGGCGATGCGGTGTGCAAATTCAGTCACCTGCGCTTCGTCTTCGCCTTCCACCATCACGCGAATTAACGGTTCGGTGCCGGATTTACGCAGCAACACGCGTCCACGGTTGCCCAGCGCAGCTTCAACCTCTGCGGTCACGGCTTTAACTGACTCATGCTCAAGTGGATCGCCGCTACCTGCGGTGTAACGTACGTTAACCAGAATCTGCGGGAACATTTTCATGCCGCTGCAAAGGTCGTGCAGGCTCATATGGTTACGTGCCATCGCCGCCAGCACCTGCAAGCCAGCAACGATGCCGTCACCGGTAGTAGTTTTATCCAGTAGGATCACATGACCGGAATTCTCTGCACCGATACGCCAGCCTTTCTCCTGCATTTTTTCCAGTACGTAGCGGTCACCCACTTTCGCGCGCGCAAATGGAATTCCTAACTGTTTCAGCGCCAGTTCAAGCCCCATGTTGCTCATCAATGTACCCACAGCGCCACCACGCAGCTGGCCCTGACGAAGACCTTCACGCGCGATGATATACATGATCTGATCGCCATCGACTTTATTGCCTTCATGGTCGACCATAATCACGCGATCGCCATCGCCGTCGAAGGCAATACCGAGATCCGCTTTTTCAGCCAGCACACGAGCCTGGAGCGCGCGAACGTCGGTAGCCCCCACTTCGGCATTGATGTTTACACCGTTTGGCTCACAACCGATAGCGATAACGTTCGCCCCCAGTTCGCGCAGCACGTTCGGCGCGATGTGATAAGTCGCACCGTTTGCACAATCCACCACAATCTTCAGTTCACTGAGGCTAAGTTCGTTCGGGAACGTGGCTTTGCAAAACTCGATATAGCGACCCGCGGCATCAACGATACGGCTGGCTTTACCCAGTTCTGCCGAATCAACGCAGCTGATCTCCTTTTCCATTTCCGCTTCGATGGCCTCTTCTACCGCATCCGGCAGTTTGGTGCCGTCGATAGAGAAGAATTTAATCCCATTATCGTAGAACGGGTTATGCGATGCAGATATCACAATTCCGGCCTCTGCGCGGAAGGTACGCGTCAGATAAGCCACGGCCGGTGTTGGCATCGGGCCAGTGAAGAGTGCGGAAAGGCCCGCTGCCGCCAGACCCGCTTCCAGTGCTGACTCCAGCATATAGCCAGAAATACGCGTGTCTTTACCAATAATAATCTTACGGGAGCCGTGGCGCGCCAGCACTTTACCCGCGGCCCAACCCAGCTTAAGCACAAAATCAGGTGTGATCGGCGCATCCCCTACACGACCACGAATCCCATCGGTACCGAAATATTTACGATTACTCATAGCGTTTGTTTTCCTTTGCAGACAGAGTGGCTTCCACCACCCGCATCGCTTCTACGGTTTCTTTGACGTCATGAACACGAATGATGTGCGCGCCTTGCATTGCGGCAATGACCGCACAGGCCAGACTACCGCTCAGGCGCTCGGACGGCCCCACGTTCAGCAGCTGCCCAATCATCGATTTTCGTGACATACCCACCAACAGCGGCAGGTTGAAATGGTGAAATTCAGCCAGGCGCGCCAGTAATGAATAGTTATGGGAGAGATTTTTACCGAAACCGAATCCGGGGTCGAGCAACAATTTCTCTTTTGCGATACCCGCCTGCTCGCAACGTGCTATTTGCTCAATAAAGTAGCGATTCACTTCTGCAAAGACATCGTCATACTTCGGAGCTTCCTGCATGGTTTTTGGATTTCCCTGCATATGCATCAGACAAACCGGTAAACCGGTTTCTGCAGCCGCCTCCAGAGCGCCAGGTTCGGAAAGGGAGCGGATATCATTAATAATGTGAGCGCCAACTTTCGCTGACTCACGGATGACTTCTGGTTTGGATGTATCGACCGAGATCCAGACTTCGAAGCGTTGAGCAATTGCCTCAACCACAGGAATAACACGTTGCAACTCTTCTTCAACGCTAACTTCCGCCGCCCCTGGGCGCGTGGACTCGCCACCAACGTCAATGATCGTCGCGCCAGCATTGATCATCAGATTCGCATGTTTCACCGCATCTATCAGCGAGTTATGCGTGCCACCATCCGAAAAGGAATCAGGCGTGACGTTGAGGATCCCCATTACGTGAGGATGGCTAAGGTCCAGTGAAGTACCCTGGGCAAAGAGTTTCATGATGTTATCCCTGGTATGAATTGATAAGAAAAAACCCCGGAGCACGCCCCGGGGTTTTCGGTACAAATACAGTCATCTGATGCGGGAACTTACTTGTCGCCTAACTGCTCTGACATGGTGTTACCCGGGTTCGGCGTACGCGGTTCATCAACCGGACGAGGAGCCTTTGGACTACCATTGTCGCCAGAATTGTTAGAAGCGCCTGGTTCTTCCCAGCCCGCTGGCGGACGTACATCGCGACGTGCCATCAGGTCATCAATCTGCGGTGCGTCGATAGTCTCATATTTCATGAGAGCATCTTTCATCGCATGCAGAATATCCATATTGTCGGTCAGAAGCTGACGCGCACGATTATAGTTACGCTCAATCAGTGCTTTCACTTCCTGGTCGATGATACGTGCAGTTTCATCGGACATATGTTTCGCTTTCGCTACGCTACGGCCGAGGAATACTTCACCTTCTTCTTCCGCGTACAGCAGTGGACCCAATTTCTCAGAGAAGCCCCACTGGGTCACCATGTTACGTGCCAGATTGGTCGCAACTTTAATATCGTTGGACGCACCGGTAGAAACATGTTCCGGCCCATAGATGATCTCTTCTGCCAGACGACCACCGTACAGCGTAGAAATCTGGCTTTCCAGTTTCTGACGGCTGGCGCTGATTGCGTCGCCCTCAGGCAAGAAGAAAGTCACACCCAGCGCACGACCGCGTGGGATAATCGTCACTTTGTGCACCGGATCGTGTTCCGGCACCAGGCGACCGATAATCGCATGACCCGCTTCGTGGTAAGCCGTTGATTCTTTCTGCGCTTCCGTCATCACCATGGAGCGACGTTCCGCACCCATCATGATTTTGTCTTTCGCTTTCTCGAACTCAACCATCGACACAACGCGTTTGTTGCCACGAGCAGCGAACAGTGCCGCTTCGTTCACCAGGTTCGCCAGGTCAGCACCGGAGAAACCAGGAGTACCACGGGCAATGATTGCCGCGTCGATATCGGGGGCCAATGGTACGCGACGCATGTGAACTTTCAGGATCTGCTCACGACCGCGAACATCTGGCAAGCCGACCACAACCTGACGGTCGAAACGGCCAGGACGCAGCAGGGCCGGGTCGAGAACGTCCGGACGGTTAGTCGCGGCGATAACGATGATACCTTCGTTACCTTCGAAGCCATCCATCTCAACCAGCATCTGGTTCAGAGTCTGTTCACGTTCATCGTGACCACCGCCCAGACCAGCGCCACGCTGGCGGCCTACGGCGTCGATTTCATCGATAAAGATGATGCACGGTGCCGCTTTCTTCGCCTGTTCGAACATGTCACGAACACGGGATGCACCCACACCGACGAACATTTCTACGAAGTCAGAACCGGAGATAGTAAAGAACGGAACTTTCGCTTCGCCTGCAATCGCTTTCGCCAGCAACGTTTTACCGGTACCCGGAGGACCGACCATCAGGACGCCTTTCGGGATCTTACCGCCGAGTTTCTGGAAGCGGCTCGGCTCGCGCAGATACTCTACCAGTTCAGCAACTTCTTCTTTTGCTTCGTCGCAGCCCGCAACGTCAGCAAAGGTCGTTTTGATCTGATCTTCCGTCAGCATGCGCGCTTTGCTCTTACCAAACGACATGGCACCTTTGCCACCGCCGCCCTGCATTTGACGCATGAAGAAGATCCAGACACCAATCAGCAACAGCATCGGGAACCAGGAGATGAAGATAGAAGCCAGCAGGCTTGGTTCTTCAGGCGGTTCACCGACAACCTTGACGTTCTTGGTCAACAGGTTATCCAGTAATTTCGGATCCTGAACCGGAATGTAAGTGGTATAACGGTTACTATCTTTCTTGGTAACGTTGATTTCACGTCCGTTGATACGCGCTTCACGAACCTGGTCGTTATTGACCTCTTGTAGGAAGGTAGAGTAATCCACCTTACGGCCATTAGACTCGCTGGGCCCAAAGCTCTGGAATACTGACATCAGCACAACGGCAATGACCAGCCAGAGTATTAGGTTTTTCGCCATGTCACTCAAGGGATTAACCTCTTATTACAACTGTGTTAAAAACAGCGTCAGGATACTCTATATCCAGCATCTTTCAAACTTTCGTCTGAAATCTCCCGGTTAGGGTTTACGCCCGGTCGCTACAATATACACTTCCCGCGAACGTGCACGAGAAGAGTCCGGCTTACGAACTTTGACCTTCGTAAACAGGGAGCGAATTTCCCTTAGATACTCATCGAAACCTTCGCCCTGGAACACCTTCACTACAAAACTGCCACCTGGCGCTAATACATCACGACACATTTCTAGCGCCAGTTCCACCAGATACATGGCACGGGGGATATCCACCGCCGGTGTTCCGCTCATGTTTGGTGCCATATCGGACATGACAACCTGGACTTTGCTGTCGCCAACGCGCTCCAGCAGTGCTTTCATCACCAGTTCATCACGAAAATCGCCCTGAAGAAAGTCCACACCAACGATAGGATCCATAGGTAAAAGATCGCAAGCGATGATGCGGCCTTTGCCGCCAATTTGGGTGACCACATATTGTGACCAACCACCCGGAGCAGCACCAAGGTCGACAACCGTCATTCCCGGTTTAAAGAGTTTGTCACTTTGCTGTATTTCATCAAGTTTAAACCAGGCACGGGAACGTAACCCCTTTTTCTGTGCCTGTTGAACATATTTATCGCTAAAGTGTTCCTGAAGCCAGCGGCTGGAGCTGGCAGAACGCTTCTTACCTGTCATTTAACTTTCCCATGGGGATAACTCATCGTAACCAATTGCGTAAATTTTTACGCGCCTATTTGGTGATATATGGGAGATGGCGGTAGAATGACCCGTTTTCAATCCCAACGTAAGCAAAAAATACGATGAATCTGAGTACTAAACAAAAACAGCACCTGAAAGGTCTGGCACATCCGCTCAAGCCAGTTGTTCTGCTTGGCAGTAATGGTTTGACCGAAGGGGTGCTGGCCGAGATTGAACAAGCGTTAGAGCACCATGAACTCATCAAGGTGAAAATCGCCACCGAAGATCGCGAAACTAAAACCTTGATCGTGGAAGCTATCGTGCGCGAAACCGGCGCCTGTAATGTACAGGTCATCGGTAAAACGCTGGTGCTTTATCGCCCAACTAAAGAACGTAAAATCTCGCTGCCACGCTAAGATTATCCTAAAGTTACACACATTTGCTGTGTAAAACGAGGGGTTTTCCGCAGGCAGGAGAGCAAAATGCCACGCTCTGTTCGTTGATAAAAGGCCGCATAGCGGCCTTTTTCCTTTCTTTACAATACATCAACATCTTGAGTATTGGGTAATTCTTACAGGTATTCCACCTTAATTACTTCAAATTCTACTTCGCCGCCCGGCGTTTTGATGACCACAACATCATCTTCTTCTTTGCCGATCAGGCCACGAGCAATAGGCGAGTTTACAGAAATCAGGTTTTGTTTAAAGTCAGCTTCGTCATCGCCAACGATGCGATAAGTCTGTTCTTCGTCAGAATCCAGATTCAGCACCGTTACGGTAGCACCAAAAATAACGCGCCCATTGTTGGGCATTTTGGTGACATCAATCACCTGCGCGTTCGACAGCTTGGCTTCGATGTCTTTAATACGGCCTTCGCAGAAACCCTGCTGTTCACGAGCTGCGTGGTATTCGGCGTTTTCTTTCAGGTCGCCATGCTCACGCGCTTCCGCGATAGCAGCAATGATTTCAGGACGGCGCACAGATTTCAGAAAATCCAGCTCTTCGCGTAATTTTTCAGCGCCGCGTAAGGTCATCGGAATAGCTTGCATTTGTTATACCTCTTGAATATTCCTGATGGGGCAAGTCTTCACCCACCCCGGCTGTTCGGCCTGCCCGGCATAACTCCTCACCGGGACCAGAAGCAAAAAAATACCGACCCGGGTACAAGTCCCAGGTCAGCTACAATTCACATTTTGATAGTCATTTTACCCTGAAGTTCCCGAAGGGTCATCGTTTACTTTATAGGGCGTTGCGCCGTAGTATGACGGCTCGATTCCAGGTTGTTAGCGCGAGATTATGCGATTTTCCAGATTTATCATCGGATTGACCAGCTGTATAGCGTTCAGTGTTCAGGCCGCGAATGTTGATGAGTACGTTACTCAACTCCCCGCTGGTGCCAACCTTGCCCTGATGGTGCAAAAAGTCGGCGCGTCGGCCCCCGCTATTGATTACCACAGTCAGCAGATGGCGCTGCCCGCCAGTACGCAGAAAGTGATTACTGCGCTGGCGGCGTTGATTCAACTCGGCCCCGATTTTCGTTTCACCACGACGCTTGAAACCAAAGGCAATGTGGAAAACGGCGTACTTAAGGGTGACTTAGTGGCGCGATTTGGTGCCGATCCGACGTTAAAACGTCAGGATATTCGCAATATGGTCGCGACTTTGAAAAAATCTGGCGTCAACCAAATCGATGGCAATGTGTTGATAGATACCTCCATTTTCGCCAGCCACGATAAAGCCCCCGGCTGGCCATGGAATGACATGACACAATGCTTTAGCGCTCCGCCTGCCGCTGCCATAGTTGACCGCAACTGTTTCTCCGTCTCGCTCTACAGTGCCCCAAAACCTGGTGATATGGCTTTTATACGCGTGGCATCTTATTACCCCGTTACGATGTTCAGCCAGGTACGCACCCTCCCCCGAGGTTCTGCCGAAGCGCAATACTGCGAACTGGATGTCGTACCAGGCGACCTGAACCGCTTTACGCTGACGGGATGCATGCCACAACGTTCTGAGCCGCTCCCGTTGGCTTTTGCCGTGCAGGATGGAGCCAGCTATGCCGGGGCAATTCTGAAAGATGAGTTAAAACAGGCAGGTATCACCTGGAGCGGAACACTGCTGCGCCAGACTCAGGTTAACGAACCTGGAACGGTAGTTGCCAGTAAACAGTCGGCCCCGTTGCACGATCTGCTTAAGATTATGCTGAAAAAGTCGGACAACATGATCGCCGATACGGTTTTCCGCATGATAGGCCATGCGCGCTTCAATGTGCCTGGAACATGGCGGGCCGGGTCGGACGCCGTGCGTCAGATCCTGCGCCAGCAAGCCGGTGTCGATATTGGAAACACCATTATTGCCGATGGTTCAGGGCTTTCGCGGCATAACCTGATTGCCCCCGCCACCATGATGCAGGTGCTGCAATACATTGCCCAACACGACAATGAACTTAACTTTATCTCCATGCTGCCGCTTGCGGGCTATGACGGCTCTTTGCAGTACCGTGCAGGTCTGCATCAGGCGGGCGTGGATGGAAAAGTCTCAGCGAAAACCGGTTCGTTGCAGGGGGTATATAACCTGGCGGGATTCATTACCACAGCGAGCGGGCAACGAATGGCGTTTGTACAATATCTTTCTGGCTATGCAGTAGAACCGGCGGATCAGCGTAATCGCCGTATTCCGTTAGTGCGTTTTGAAAGCCGTTTGTATAAAGATATTTATCAGAACAATTAGTCAAAAAGAAACCCCGGCACATGGCCGGGGTTTTGCTGATTAACGCTTGTAAATGAACTCAACGCCTTCTTCGTCGTCTTCGTCCCAGTCATCATCCCAGTCCTCATCATCCTCTTCAGCAATCTCTTCAAGCTGCTGGCGATGATAATCATCCCACATGAATTCGACTTTCTCTGGCTGTTTCGCTTCTTCAGCCTGCACGACCGGGTTTTCAATGATAAAGGTCATCACATCCCAGCAGAGATCTTTCACGCCCAGTCCACTCGCCGCAGAGATCAGATAATATTTATCTTCCCAGCCCAGCGCTTCAGCAATCGCTTTCGCTTTCTCTTCAGCTTCTGCCTTATCCAGCAGATCGATCTTATTGAACACTAACCAACGTGGTTTCGCCGCCAGATCCTGGCTGTATTTTTCCAGCTCGCTGATAATAATACGCGCGTTTTCAACCGGATCGGTGCCGTCAATCGGATCGATATCGATGAGGTGCAACAGGACGCGGCAACGTTCCAGGTGCTTCAGGAAGCGAATGCCCAGACCTGCGCCTTCCGCAGCGCCTTCAATCAGTCCTGGAATATCGGCAACAACGAAGCTCTTTTCGTTGTCCATTCGTACCACACCCAGACTTGGCACCAGAGTGGTAAACGGATAATCCGCCACTTTCGGTTTAGCCGCCGATACCGCACGAATAAAGGTCGATTTACCCGCGTTTGGCATCCCCAACATACCGACGTCAGCCAGCAGCATCAGCTCCAGCAGCAGCTCACGCTTATCGCCCGGCGTACCGTTAGTTTTCTGCCGTGGTGTACGGTTAACTGACGATTTGAAACGGGTATTGCCCAGACCGTGCCAGCCGCCCTTAGCAACCAGCAGACGCTGACCGTGTTTGGTCATATCGCCCATGGTTTCACCAGTACCCTGGTCGATTACACGCGTACCTACCGGCACTTTAATTGTGACGTCTTTACCGCGCTTACCGGTACAGTCGCGGCTTGCGCCATTCTGACCGCGCTCTGCACGGAAAGATTTTTCAAAACGATAATCGATAAGCGTGTTCAGGTTCTCGTCGGCTTCCATCCATACGTCACCACCATCACCGCCGTCGCCGCCATCCGGGCCGCCTTTCGGAATATACTTTTCGCGGCGGAAGCTCACGCAACCATTACCGCCATCACCTGCAACGACCAGAATCGATGCTTCATCAACAAACTTCATTTTATTCTCCGTAAATCATTCGCCTGCGCGGGGTTGCGATACCACCGTTGTATGCTTACGTAATCCGCCCCAAATACGATGACCAATGGCGGAATACATCGCGCCCGCAACCACGACAAACGCACCGAGATAACCTAAAAGGTTTAACATCGGTCTGGCGAAGAAATCGGGCCAGGCCAGTGATAAAAGATCTGAAAAAAACAGCGTAAACAGTGGGGTGAGCGTGATGATCGCGCTCACCTGCGCTGCCTGCCAGCGAGCCATCGCTTCCGCCAGGGCGCCATATCCTACCAAGGTATTCAGTCCGCAAAAAATTAAACATGCGAGCTGCCAGTGGCTAAGCTGCGCTATCACTCCAGGCTTTGCCAGAGGGAAGAGCGCAATTGTACATAAAGTGTACAGTAAAAACAGGATCTGCGGTGAGGCCAGCCGACGCAATAAAACCTTTTGCGCCACGCCATAACTCACCCAAACCGTCGCCGCACCGACCCCAAAGATAACTCCCCAGGTGTAATCGGTGAGCTTTGTAAATATCTCGACCAGACTGGTGTTAAAAAACATCACCAGGCCGCTCAGGAGCATCAATGCCCCTACAACCTGAGTGCTGCGCATTTTCTCTTTCAGGATAAATACGCTGGCAACCATCATGCCAACTGGCGAGAGTTGCCCAATCACCTGCGAAGCGGTCGGACTCAGGTATTGCAAGGATGAGCTGAACAGGATGAAGTTCCCAAACAGCCCGGCGGTCGCCACTGACAACAAAATCAACCAGCGTGGCTTACGAAACACGCGTAATGGCGGCAACCTCTTCTTCACCGCAAGAATGGCACCAAGGCCAATACTCGCCATCAAGAAACGGTAAAACACGATTGTCGGAGGTTCCATCACCTCCAGCACCTGCTTCATTGCGATTGGCAACGCCCCCCAGCAAATTGCTGTGGTGAGCGCCAAAAGAATGCCAATGCCTGCCTGCTGCTTCATACCGTATTCCCTGCAAAGCGCATTTGCGGATTAACGTCGCACCATGCGCATTTTTACCGGTTATCGAATGTAAAAAGCCCCGCAACGTGTTGCGGGGCTTTCATCCGTTACCGGGACGCGAAAAACTTATTCAGCTTCGATGCTGATAAATTTACGGTTTTTCGGGCCTTTAACTTCGAATTTCACTTTACCGTCTGCTTTAGCAAACAGAGTGTGGTCACGACCGCAACCTACGTTAGCGCCAGCGTGGAATTTGGTACCACGTTGACGAACGATGATGCTACCCGCCAGAACGGATTCGCCACCGAAACGCTTAACGCCCAGGCGTTTAGCTTCTGAATCGCGACCGTTACGTGTGGAGCCGCCAGCCTTTTTATGTGCCATTTGAAATCTCTCCTCAGGTCTTAGGCGCTGATGCCAGTAATTTTCACATCAGTGAACCACTGACGATGGCCCTGCTGCTTACGATAGTGTTTACGACGACGAAACTTAACGATTTTAACTTTCTCGCCACGACCGTGAGCAACAACTTCAGCTTTGATTACGCCGCCATCAACGAAAGGAACGCCGATTTTGACTTCTTCACCGTTTGCGATCATCAGCACTTCAGCGAACTCAACAGTTTCGCCAGTTGCGATGTCCAGCTTTTCCAGGCGAACGGTCTGACCTTCGCTTACTCGGTGTTGTTTACCACCACTTTGGAAAACCGCGTACATATAAAACTCCGCTTCCGCGCACACCTTTTCAATGATTCAGAGTGCGCTATAAATATTCACAATAGGGCGCGAATATTACGCAAAACGCACGCCTTTGACAAGTGCTACAGTCAATACACGAAGAAAAAAAACACAACTTGTACGGTAACGTTTATCTGTGCCATTTTTTCAGTACAATCACTCTATATTCCTAACCATAAACCCTAAGTTGCCTTTGTTCACAGTAAGGTAATCGGGGCGAAAAGCCCGGCTTTTGCGATGAATTTAGAAAAAATCAATGAGTTAACCGCGCAAGATATGGCGGGTGTTAATGCGGCAATCCTTGAGCAGCTTAATTCCGACGTCCAGCTGATCAATCAGTTAGGCTATTACATCGTCAGCGGCGGCGGTAAACGTATTCGTCCGATGATTGCTGTACTGGCTGCACGAGCTGTTGGCTATGAGGGAAATGCGCATGTCACCATTGCTGCCCTGATCGAGTTTATCCACACGGCGACTCTGCTGCACGACGACGTTGTGGATGAATCAGATATGCGCAGGGGTAAAGCTACCGCCAACGCTGCATTTGGCAATGCCGCCAGCGTGCTGGTAGGCGATTTTATTTATACCCGCGCGTTCCAGATGATGACCAGCCTCGGTTCGCTCAAAGTGCTGGAAGTCATGTCAGAAGCCGTAAACGTCATCGCAGAAGGTGAAGTTCTGCAACTGATGAACGTTAACGATCCGGACATCACTGAAGAAAACTACATGCGCGTTATCTATAGCAAAACCGCGCGTCTGTTTGAGGCTGCCGCGCAGTGTTCCGGGATTCTGGCTGGCTGTACGCCGGAAGAGGAGAAAGGCCTGCAGGATTATGGGCGCTATCTCGGCACTGCTTTCCAGTTGATCGACGATTTACTCGATTACAATGCCGATGGCGAACAGTTAGGTAAAAATGTCGGCGACGATCTGAACGAAGGTAAACCGACGCTGCCGCTGCTGCATGCGATGCATCATGGCACACCAGAACAGGCACAGATGATCCGTACCGCCATCGAACAGGGTAACGGTCGCCATCTTCTGGAACCGGTTCTGGAAGCAATGAACGCTTGTGGATCTCTTGAATGGACGCGTCAGCGTGCCGAGGAAGAAGCAGACAAAGCCATCGCAGCATTACAGGTGCTCCCGGACACCCCTTGGCGAGAAGCACTCATCGGCCTCGCGCACATCGCTGTTCAACGCGATCGTTAATCCCCTCCCTTCATCCCGCGCAGTGCGCGGGATGATTCCAGTAAATTCCATAAAAACACTAATTCAGCGCTATAACACCTGAAAAAAAGGGCGATGAATCTTTATATATTCTGAATATTCACACTCTTTACAGGAACTTTTTAGAGCAATAGGCCATCAGGAGTATAGTGATGCCCGACAGAAGAAGTGTTCTGAATGAAAGCGACTAACTTAAGGAGTGAGGAAAGATGGAAAGTAATTTCATTGACTGGCATCCCGCTGACATCATTGCGGGTTTGCGCAAGAAGGGAACGTCAATGGCGGCGGAGTCTCGCAGAAATGGTTTGAGTTCCTCAACGCTGGCAAACGCATTATCGCGCCCATGGCCGAAAGGAGAGATGATTATTGCGAAAGCCCTGGGAACTGACCCCTGGGTTATCTGGCCATCACGCTACCATGATCCGCAGACCCATGAGTTTATCGACAGAACGCAGTTGATGCGTAGCTACACTAAACCGAAAAAATGAGTGGTCTGGCGGTAGCCCCGCGAACGGGGCTGCCAGCTCTCAGACGATTACTCGCCTTTCACACGCTCAATATTTGCACCTAAAGCGCGCAGTTTGTCTTCAATGCGTTCGTAGCCACGATCGATGTGATAAATACGATCAACCACCGTCGTCCCTTCCGCAATACAGCCAGCCAGCACCAGGCTTGCTGATGCACGCAGATCGGTTGCCATAACCTGTGCGCCAGAAAGTTTTTCAACACCGTGACAAATAACGGTATTGCTTTCGATTTCGGCATGCGCGCCCATACGGCTAAGCTCCGGCACATGCATAAAGCGGTTTTCAAAGACCGTTTCGGTGATGAATCCGGTCCCTTCTGCCACCAGGTTCAACAGCGTGAACTGGGCCTGCATATCGGTCGGGAATGCCGGATGCGGCGCGGTACGTACGTTAACAGCCTTCGGACGTTTGCCATGCATATCCAGGCTAATCCAGTCTTCGCCGACTTCGATGTCCGCTCCAGCGTCACGCAGTTTCGCCAGCACGGCGTCGAGAGTATCTGGCTGCGCGTTACGGCAGATAATTTTGCCGCGAGAAATCGCCGCCGCCACCAGGAAAGTACCGGTTTCGATACGATCCGGTAGCACGCGATAGACACCGCCGCCTAAACGTTCCACACCTTCGATGACGATACGATCGGTGCCCTGACCGCTAATTTTCGCACCCAGCGTAATCAGGAAGTTCGCGGTATCGACGATTTCCGGTTCACGCGCTGCGTTTTCAATAATCGTGGTACCTTCCGCCAGGGTTGCAGCACACATGATGGTCACCGTTGCGCCAACGCTGACTTTATCCATCACGATATGTGCGCCTTTCAGACGACCATCGACGGAAGCTTTAACGTAACCTTCTTCCAGTTTGATGGTCGCGCCTAATTGTTCGAGGCCAGAAATGTGTAGATCAACCGGACGCGCACCGATCGTACAACCGCCAGGCAGTGAAACTTGCCCCTGACCAAAGCGCGCTACCAGCGGCCCCAGTGCCCAGATAGAAGCACGCATGGTTTTAACCAGATCGTAAGGTGCGCAGAATACATTAACGTCGCGGGCATCAATATGCACAGAACCATTACGTTCTACTTTCGCACCCAGCTGGCTTAGCAGCTTCATTGATGTATCGACGTCTTTCAGTTTTGGGACGTTCTGGATCTCTACCGGTTCTTCCGCCAGTAGAGCGGCAAAAAGGATAGGCAGAGCAGCATTTTTAGCGCCGGAAATTGTGACTTCGCCCTGGAGCTTCGTTGGCCCCTGAACACGAAATTTATCCATTTAGTTTGTTCTCAGTTAACAATTCATATCCGCTACCGGCGAATCGCCCATAGCTCAAAAGCCGTTCAGTTTGCGATCGCGCGCCCACTCCGCAGGGGTATACGCTTTGATCGACACAGCATGAATGCGGTTATCCGCAATATATTCCATCAGCGGGCCATAGACCGTCTGCTGTTTTTTAACCCGACTCATGCCGTCAAACAACTCACCCACGGCAATAACCTGAAAGTGGCTGCCATCGCCGGAAACGTGGACTTCCTGGAGGGAGAGAGCGTTCATCAACACGCTCTGAATTTCATTATTTTCCATGGGATCTTCAATCATCAGTTAATAAACCAGCGAAACATCTTAGAGCAAAGTTGCGCTGGCATAAATAAGCAAAAAGCCTCGCTGATAAATCAGACAAGGCTCGACTTGCAGGCAGGTTTGCCGGACAGGCGGTTAACGCCATATCCGGCCTGAAAAAATTTAACGAGGCAGAACATCAGCAGGCAAATTATACAATTTCGCCAGGGTATACACTTTGTCGTTTACCCCCTGAAGCGTCACATTGTTGCCCTGCTTTTTCGCCAGATCGATAAGATGGAGCAGCAGTGCCAGTCCCCCCGTATCCACGCGGGACACACGGCTAAGATCGATGCAGGTAATCCCCTTCACCGCTTCCTCACGCATTTCCCAAAGCGGTAGCAAAACGTCCTGATCCAGCTCTCCGGATAACGCCAGCGTGTCACCCGTCTGCATCCAGCTCAGTGACTCGCTCATTATTTTTTCTCTTCCAGAGTGATTTTCTGTTGAGAAATCGATTTCAGTTGCGCAGTCAGGCCGTCGATACCTTTGGTACGCAGCAGCGTTCCCCACTCGTTTTGTTTGGTGGTGATCATACTGACGCCTTCAGCAATCATGTCGTAAGCCTGCCAGTTGCCCGTCTGGGAGTTTTTACGCCACTGGAAGTCCAGACGCACCGGCGGGCGGCCATTCGGATCAATAATGGTAACGCGAATCGGCACAATGGTTTTATCGCCCAGCGGCTGTTCTGGCGCAATCTGATAGGTTTGACCGTGATACATCGCCAGCGCCTGACCGTAAGCCTGCTTCAGGTACTCACGGAAAGCGGCAAAGTAGGCTTCACGTTGAGCAGGGGTCGCACTCTTGTAATACTGGCCCAGCACCAGCGCACCGGCGTATTTCACCTGTACGTATGGCAGCAGTTCCTGATCAACAATGGTACGCAGATAATCCGGGTTGGCCCGAATTTGCGGTTGCTCATTCTTCAGGCGATCGAACGTTTTCTGCGCCGCCTCGTCCATCAGCTTATAAGGATTGGTCTGGTCTGCCGCGGTTGCCGCACTCAGAGGTGCAATCACCAGCAAAGCGACCATCATTAAACGTTTAAACATGCGTCGGTTCTCCTGAAATTATTTCGTTGTACCCACAGGTTCAGTGGTTTCATTATTACCTGGCGCAGCAGCTGGCGCATCGCCACTATTCTTATTGTCATCGCCTTTACTACCGTAAAGGAACTGACCAATGAGATCTTCCAGCACCATCGCAGACTTAGTGTCCTGAATTGTATCGCCATCCTTCAGGATAGCAGTCCCCAGTTCCGGGTCTTCAAAACCGACGTTTAATGCCAGATATTGTTCCCCCAGCAGGCCGGAAGTACGAATGCTCAGCGAACTGGTATCTGGAATGTGGTTATAACGTTGTTCAATTTCCAGCGTTACGCGCGGCAGATAGGTTTTCGGGTCCAGCGTAATATCCGCCACCCGACCCACAACAACGCCACCAATACTGACCGGAGAGCGCGCTTTCAGGCCGCCAATGTTATCGAACGTCGCATAAAGCGTGTAGGTCGGTTCAGTACGTATGGACGTCACGTTCGCCGCCTTCAGGCAAACAAACAGCGCCGCCAGCAGTGCTGCTAATAAAAAGATACCCACCCAAATTTCATTTTTTTTCGTTTGCATGAACTCAATTCCCAAACATCAATGCGGTCAGCACAAAATCCAGCCCCAGAACAGCCAGAGACGAGTGGACAACGGTGCGAGTGGTTGCCCGGCTAATCCCGGCAGACGTCGGGATGGCGTCGTAGCCGTTAAACAACGAAATCCACGTCACCGTGATGGCGAACACCACGCTCTTAATCAGACAGTTGACCAGATCCATACGCCAGTCGACGGCATTTTGCATTGCCGACCAGAAGAACCCGCTATCAATGCCTTTCCAACTGACGCCGACCAGAGATCCGCCCCAGATCCCCACGGCGACGAAAATAACCGTCAACAGTGGTAATGAAATAACCCCAGCCCAGAAACGGGGAGAAATAACCCGACGCAGCGGATCCACCGCCATCATCTCCATACTGGAGAGTTGCTCTGTAGCGCGCATCAGGCCGATTTCTGCGGTTAGCGCCGAACCAGCACGCCCGGCAAACAACAACGCGGCAACCACCGGCCCCAGTTCACGCAGTAGCGATAACGCCACCAGCATACCCAGACTGGTTTCCGCACTATAAGTGGTCAGAACCAGATAACCTTGCAGCCCCAACACCATTCCGATGAACACGCCAGAAACCACAATAATCAGCATCGACAGGACGCCGACATTATAGAGCTGGCGCACCAGCAGCGGCGCATGTTTGCGAAATTCCGGTTTGCCGACCAGCGCATTGAATAACATTAACCCGGCCCGCCCGAACGTTCTCAGGGTTTTAATCCCTTTATGTCCGAGCGACGCCAGCGCATTTAACAGCATGAGTGGCTTAACTCCCTGGTAAAAGATCAGCGTGATAATCGCCGGCAGGATAGCGGAACGGAACAGGCCCGTCAGCTATCCCGTCCAGAAACTGACGTACGCGCGGATCAGGATTCGCCTGCAACGCCTGGGCACTGCCATGAGCGACAATTTTTTTGTCCGCCAGGATCCAGGCGTGATCCGCAATACTTAACACTTCCGGCACATCGTGAGAAACCACCACACAAGTCACGCCCAGCGCGCTGTTCAGCTCAGAAATCAGCTTCACCAGTACGCCCATGGTGATGGGATCTTGCCCAACAAAAGGTTCATCAAACATGATGAGATCCGGCTCCAGCGCAATCGCACGCGCCAGCGCTGCACGCCGCGCCATCCCACCGGAAAGTTCAGAAGGCATTAGTTTAGCCGCTCCACGCAGCCCCACGGCCTCCAGCTTCATCATCACCGTACTATGCAACAATGGCGCGGGAAGTTGGGTATGTTCGCGCAGTGGATAGGCGACGTTGTCAAATACGTTCATATCAGTGAACAACGCCCCGGACTGAAATAACATGCTCATCCGTTTGCGCACTGTATACAGGCGCGAACGAGACATCGCCGGAATATTCTCACCATCGAAAAGGATCTCACCATGATCTGGTGCGATTTGCCCGCCAATCAGACGGAGTAGCGTCGTTTTACCGATGCCCGATGGCCCCATGATCGCCGTGATCTTCCCTCGCGGCACGGTCAGGGAAATATTATCGAAGATGCAGCGATTGCCACGCGTAAAACTGACATCGCGCATATCGACTAAATTCGCCACAGACTGCTCCATAATTCACCCTTCGTCTTGCGTTGATTTTCTAAGCATGGCGCTCAATTTAACCTTGAACCCAACATATTTACAGAATATTACCCGCCGTGGTTAGCGAAAGCTGGCATTTGTTTTACTTTTTAGCCGCATAAAGTCAAAATTAAGAATCCGTTACGGCTTTCTGAAAATCTTCAGCGGACCGGCGAGTATACCTGAAGAAAGGACGTTAGATGCTTTTAGCTACGGCACTGTTAATTGTTGGTTTACTTTTGGTCGTTTACAGTGCCGACCGCCTGGTTTTTGCCGCGTCTATTCTTTGCCGAACCTTTGGCATCCCGCCGCTGATCATCGGCATGACGGTGGTCAGTATTGGTACATCGTTACCAGAAATCATCGTCTCGCTTGCCGCGTCTCTGCACGAACAACGCGATTTAGCCGTTGGTACAGCCCTCGGCTCAAACATTATCAATATATTGCTGATCCTCGGTCTGGCTGCGCTGGTTCGTCCTTTTACCGTCCATTCTGATGTTCTACGCCGTGAATTACCCTTAATGTTGTTGGTCAGCGTGGTGGCCGGTTCCGTACTCTATGACGGACAACTTAGTCGCAGCGATGGTATCTTTCTCCTCTTTCTGGCTGTGCTATGGCTGCTGTTCATTGTTAAACTTGCACGTCAGGCTGAACGTCAGGGGACTGACAGCCTGACCAGAGAGCAGCTTGCAGAGCTGCCGCGTGACGGCGGATTGCCCGTCGCGTTTTTATGGCTCGGCATTGCGCTTATCATCATGCCAGTGGCCACGCGGATGGTGGTTGATAACGCCACGGTGCTGGCGAATTACTTTGCCATCAGCGAGTTGACGATGGGTCTGACGGCAATTGCTATCGGAACCAGCCTGCCGGAACTGGCAACCGCAATAGCGGGGGTTCGCAAAGGTGAAAACGACATTGCTGTCGGAAATATCATTGGCGCAAACATTTTTAATATTGTCATCGTGTTGGGTTTACCCGCGCTGATAACGCCAGGAGAGATTGATCCACTGGCGTACAGTCGTGACTACAGCGTGATGTTGCTGGTGAGCATTATTTTTGCGTTGCTGTGCTGGCGGCGCTCCCCGCAACCGGGCCGTGGTGTAGGGGTATTATTAACTGGCGGATTTATCGTATGGCTGGCGATGTTGTACTGGTTATCGCCAATACTCGTTGAATAACTGGAAACGCATTATGTCGCACGTAGAGTTACAACCGGGTTTTGACTTTCAGCAAGCAGGTAAAGAAGTCCTGGCGATTGAACGTGAATGCCTGGCGGAGCTTGATCAATACATCAATCAGAATTTCACGCTTGCTTGTGAAAAGATGTTCTGGTGTAAAGGGAAAGTTGTCGTCATGGGGATGGGGAAATCGGGGCACATCGGGCGCAAAATGGCGGCAACGTTTGCCAGCACCGGTACACCTTCATTTTTCGTCCATCCTGGTGAAGCCGCGCATGGTGATTTAGGCATGGTTACCCCACAGGATGTGGTGATTGCTATCTCTAACTCAGGTGAATCCAGCGAAATCACGGCCTTAATTCCAGTGCTTAAGCGTCTTCACGTACCGTTAATCTGCATCACCGGTCGCCCGGAGAGCAGCATGGCGCGCGCCGCAGATGTGCATCTGTGTGTTAAAGTAGCGAAAGAAGCCTGTCCGTTAGGGCTGGCACCGACCAGCAGCACCACCGCCACGCTGGTTATGGGCGATGCCCTCGCTGTCGCGCTGTTAAAAGCACGCGGCTTTACTGCTGAAGATTTTGCGCTCTCACACCCAGGCGGCGCACTGGGTCGTAAACTTCTGCTGCGCGTAAACGATATTATGCATACGGGCGATGAGATCCCGCATGTTAAGAAAACGGCCAGTCTGCGTGACGCATTGCTGGAAGTTACCCGCAAAAATCTTGGTATGACTGTCATTTGCGATGACAATATGATGATTGAAGGCATCTTTACCGACGGTGATTTACGCCGTGTCTTCGATATGGGCGTGGATGTTCGTCAGTTAAGTATTGCCGATGTGATGACGCCGGGGGGAATACGTGTGCGCCCTGGCATTCTGGCCGTTGAGGCACTGAACTTAATGCAGTCCCGCCATATCACCTCCGTGATGGTTGCCGATGGCGACCATTTACTCGGTGTGTTACATATGCATGATTTACTGCGTGCAGGCGTAGTGTAAAGATTCAAGGATAAACAACAATGAGCAAAGCAGGTGCGTCGCTTGCGACCTGTTACGGCCCTGTCAGCGCCGACGTTATAGCAAAAGCAGAGAACATTCGTCTGCTGATCCTCGATGTCGATGGCGTACTGTCAGATGGCCTGATTTATATGGGCAATAATGGCGAAGAGCTGAAAGCGTTCAATGTTCGTGACGGTTATGGCATTCGTTGTGCGCTCACCTCTGATATTGAAGTCGCTATCATTACCGGGCGAAAGGCTAAACTGGTAGAAGATCGTTGTGCCACATTGGGGATCACTCACTTGTATCAGGGGCAGTCAAATAAACTGATCGCCTTTAGCGATCTGCTGGAAAAATTGGCGATTGCCCCGGAAAATGTGGCTTATGTCGGCGATGATCTCATCGACTGGCCGGTAATGGAAAAAGTGGGTTTAAGCGTCGCCGTGGCCGATGCGCATCCACTGTTGATCCCGCGCGCCGATTACGTGACGCGCATTGCTGGCGGTCGTGGCGCAGTGCGCGAAGTTTGCGACTTATTACTCCTGGCGCAGGGCAAACTGGATGAAGCCAAAGGGCAATCGATATGAGTAAAGCCAGACGTTGGGTTATCATTGTGCTATCACTGGCGGTTCTGGTGATGATCGGCATTAATATGGCCGAAAAAGACGATACCGCCCAGGTGGTCGTCAACAACAATGATCCCACCTATAAAAGCGAGCATACGGACACGCTCGTCTATAACCCAGAAGGGGCACTAAGCTATCGATTGATTGCTCAACACGTTGAATATTATTCCGATCAGGCCGTTTCGTGGTTTACGCAGCCGGTACTTACCACGTTTGATAAGGATAAAATCCCGACATGGTCCGTAAAAGCAGATAAAGCCAAGCTGACCAATGACCGGATGCTCTATTTATATGGACACGTTGAAGTCAACGCACTCGTGCCGGACTCTCAACTTCGCAGAATCACGACGGATAACGCGCAGATCAATCTGGTGACGCAGGATGTTACCTCTGAAGACCTCGTCACGTTATACGGAACAACATTTAACTCCAGCGGTCTGAAAATGCGCGGCAACTTACGCAGCAAGAACGCCGAGCTGATTGAAAAGGTTAGAACATCCTATGAAATTCAAAACAAACAAACTCAGCCTTAATCTTGTGCTTGCCAGCTCACTTCTGGCCGCCAGCATTCCGGCATTTGCCGTAACCGGAGACACTGATCAGCCGATCCACATTGAATCGGACCAGCAATCTCTTGATATGCAAGGCAACGTGGTTACCTTTACCGGTAATGTCATCGTCACCCAGGGCACCATCAAAATTAATGCCGACAAAGTGGTTGTTACCCGTCCGGGCGGCGAACAAGGTAAAGAAGTGATTGACGGCTACGGTAAACCGGCAACGTTCTACCAGATGCAGGACAACGGTAAACCGGTTGAAGGTCACGCTTCCCAGATGCACTACGAACTGGCAAAAGATTTTGTCGTTCTGACGGGTAATGCTTATCTGCAGCAGGTTGATAGCAACATTAAGGGCGATAAGATCACTTACCTGGTAAAAGAGCAGAAAATGCAGGCTTTCAGCGACAAAGGCAAGCGCGTAACCACCGTTCTGGTGCCGTCGCAGCTGCAGGACAAAAACAACAAAGGCCAGACCCCGGCACAGAAGAAGGGTAATTAATTCGTTATGGCAACATTAACTGCAAAGAACCTTGCAAAAGCCTATAAAGGCCGTCGCGTGGTAGAAGACGTCAGCCTGACCGTCAACTCCGGGGAAATTGTCGGTCTGCTGGGGCCAAACGGTGCCGGTAAGACCACCACTTTCTACATGGTTGTAGGCATTGTGCCGCGCGATGCGGGCAACATCATTATTGATGATGACGATATCAGTCTGCTGCCTCTGCATGCACGCGCGCGCCGCGGTATCGGCTATCTGCCACAGGAAGCCTCCATTTTCCGTCGCCTCAGCGTTTACGATAACCTGATGGCGGTACTGCAAATTCGTGACGACTTGTCTGCTGAACAACGTGAAGACCGCGCGAACGAGCTGATGGAAGAGTTTCACATTGAGCACCTGCGTGACAGCATGGGGCAGTCACTCTCCGGGGGTGAACGTCGCCGTGTAGAAATTGCCCGCGCACTGGCTGCGAATCCGAAATTTATTCTGCTCGACGAACCGTTTGCCGGGGTTGACCCGATCTCGGTTATCGACATTAAACGCATCATTGAGCACCTGCGCGACAGCGGCCTGGGCGTGCTGATCACTGACCACAACGTGCGTGAAACACTGGCGGTTTGTGAACGCGCTTATATCGTCAGTCAGGGGCATTTGATCGCCCACGGCACGCCTACAGAAATCTTACAAGACGAACACGTTAAGCGTGTATACCTTGGGGAAGACTTCAGACTCTGATAGGGTAGAAGTTTGCGACGTTTTAGCAGGAGAGTACGATTCTGAACATGAAGCAAGGTTTGCAACTCAGGCTTAGCCAACAACTGGCGATGACGCCACAGCTCCAACAGGCAATTCGTCTGTTGCAGTTGTCGACGCTGGAACTTCAGCAGGAGCTACAGCAGGCGCTGGAGAGTAATCCGCTGCTTGAGCAAATCGACACTCATGAAGAAATCGACACCCGCGAAACGCAAGACAGTGAAACGCTGGACACCGCCGACGCGCTCGAACAAAAAGAGATGCCGGAAGAGCTGCCGCTCGATGCCAGTTGGGACACCATTTACACCGCTGGTACACCATCCGGCACCAGCGGTGACTACATTGACGATGAGCTGCCGGTCTATCAGGGCGAAACGACGCAGACCTTGCAGGATTACCTGATGTGGCAGGTCGAGCTGACACCGTTTTCCGACACTGACCGCGCTATTGCTACCTCTATCGTCGATGCCGTTGATGACACCGGTTATCTGACTGTCCCGCTGGAAGATATTCTCGAAAGTATGGGCGATGAAGAGATCGACATCGACGAGGTTGAAGCCGTCCTTAAGCGGATCCAACGGTTTGATCCGGTCGGTGTAGCGGCAAAAGATCTGCGTGACTGCCTGCTAATCCAACTCTCCCAATTCGATAAAACCACGCCGTGGCTGGAAGAGGCCAGACTGATCATTAGCGATCATCTCGATCTGTTAGCCAATCACGACTTCCGCACTTTAATGCGCGTCACGCGTCTGAAAGAAGATGTGCTGAAAGAAGCCGTCAATCTGATCCAGTCGCTCGATCCGCGCCCCGGGCAGTCGATCCAGACTGGCGAACCTGAGTATGTCATTCCAGATGTGCTGGTGCGTAAGCATAACGGTCACTGGACGGTAGAACTCAACAGTGACAGCATTCCGCGTCTGCAAATCAACCAGCACTACGCCTCGATGTGCAATAACGCGCGCAACGATGGTGACAGCCAGTTTATCCGCAGCAATCTGCAGGATGCCAAATGGTTGATCAAGAGTCTGGAAAGCCGTAACGATACGCTACTGCGCGTGAGTCGCTGTATCGTTGAACAGCAGCAAGCCTTCTTTGAGCAAGGTGAAGAATATATGAAACCGATGGTACTGGCCGATATCGCCCAGGCTGTCGAAATGCATGAATCGACGATATCTCGCGTGACCACGCAAAAATACCTGCATAGTCCACGAGGCATTTTTGAACTGAAGTATTTCTTTTCCAGTCACGTCAATACCGAGGGCGGCGGCGAAGCTTCCTCCACGGCGATTCGTGCGCTGGTGAAGAAATTAATCGCGGCGGAAAACCCAGCGAAACCGTTGAGCGACAGCAAGTTAACCTCTTTGCTGTCGGAACAAGGTATCATGGTGGCACGCCGCACTGTTGCGAAGTACCGAGAGTCTTTATCCATTCCGCCGTCAAACCAGCGTAAACAGCTCGTTTGACCCAACCGATAAGGAAGACACTATGCAGCTCAACATTACCGGAAATAACGTCGAGATCACCGAGGCACTGCGCGAATTTGTTACAGCCAAATTTGCCAAACTTGAGCAATATTTTGACCGAATCAACCAGGTCTATGTTGTTCTGAAAGTGGAGAAAGTCACCCACACCTCAGATGCAACACTGCATGTAAACGGTGGTGAAATTCATGCCAGCGCGGAAGGTCAGGACATGTACGCTGCCATTGATGGCTTAATTGATAAGCTGGCACGCCAGTTGACCAAACATAAAGATAAACTGAAACAACACTAATTGTCCGGGCAATTAGCATGTGCATGGCGGCCTGTTGTGCGGCACAACGGGCCATTTGTACGGTTAATGCTCCGAGCCTGTTCCACTGTTTGAGTGGGCAGGTTCTTAGGTGAAATTATGACAAATAATGATACAACTCTACAGCTTAGCAGTGTTCTTAACAGGGAATGTACGCGAAGCCGCGTCCACTGTCAGAGCAAAAAACGCGCCCTGGAAATCATCAGCGAGCTGGCGGCGAAACAACTTAGTCTGCCGCCTCAGGTGGTTTTTGAAGCTATCCTGACGCGGGAAAAAATGGGCAGTACCGGTATCGGCAATGGTATTGCCATTCCGCATGGCAAACTGGAAGAAGATACTCTGCGCGCCGTTGGCGTTTTCGTTCAGCTCGAAACGCCTATAGCTTTCGATGCCATCGACAACCAACCGGTGGATTTACTTTTTGCCCTGCTGGTGCCGGCAGACCAAACTAAAACGCACCTGCATACTCTGTCACTGGTGGCGAAACGTCTGGCGGACAAAACCATCTGCCGCCGTTTACGCGCAGCCCAGAGCGATGAAGAGCTGTATCAAATCATTACGGATACCGAAGGTACTCCGGATGAAGCGTAGTTATTCGGTAATGTCTCTTTTAGACGTTGTGAGGAGAAACAGTACATGGTACTGATGATCGTCAGCGGACGTTCAGGTTCAGGTAAATCTGTCGCCCTGCGTGCGCTGGAAGATATGGGTTTTTACTGCGTGGATAACCTTCCCGTAGTGTTGTTACCCGATCTGGCTCGAACTCTGGCCGATCGCGAGATTTCTGCCGCCGTCAGCATTGATGTTCGTAATATGCCGGAGTCACCAGAAATATTCGAACAGGCGATGAGTAACCTGCCTGACGCTTTCTCACCGCAACTCCTGTTCCTGGATGCCGACCGTAATACCTTAATTCGTCGTTACAGTGACACGCGCCGACTGCATCCGCTTTCCAGCAAAAACCTGTCGCTGGAAAGTGCTATCGACAAAGAAAGCGATTTGCTGGAACCTCTGCGTTCGCGAGCGGATCTGATTGTCGATACCTCAGAAATGTCCGTTCACGAGCTGGCTGAAATGCTGCGTACCCGTCTGCTGGGTAAACGTGAACGCGAACTGACAATGGTCTTTGAGTCTTTCGGCTTCAAACACGGTATCCCTATCGATGCAGATTACGTCTTTGACGTGCGCTTCTTGCCGAACCCGCACTGGGATCCGAAACTGCGTCCAATGACAGGTCTTGATAAGCCCGTCGCCGCGTTCCTCGACCGCCACACAGAAGTACACAATTTTATCTACCAGACGCGAAGCTATCTTGAGCTATGGTTACCTATGCTGGAAACCAACAACCGTAGCTACCTGACGGTCGCCATTGGTTGTACCGGCGGGAAGCACCGTTCGGTGTATATTGCAGAGCAACTGGCAGACTACTTCCGCTCGCGCGGTAAAAACGTCCAGTCACGCCATCGTACGCTGGAAAAACGTAAACCATGACCGTCAAGCAAACTGTTGAAATCACAAACAAGCTGGGCATGCATGCCCGGCCTGCAATGAAGCTGTTTGAATTAATGCAGGGTTTTGACGCTGAAGTGCTGTTACGTAATGACGAAGGCACCGAGGCTGAAGCCAATAGCGTTATTGCACTGCTGATGCTGGATTCTGCCAAAGGACGGCAGATTGAAGTTGAAGCCACCGGTCCACAGGAAGAGGAAGCACTGGCCGCCGTTATCGCCCTCTTTAATTCTGGTTTTGATGAAGATTAATCTTCATCACTTTGACATTCAAATCCCTTCAAGCTCCCCCGACAATAAGAAAAGCGCGTACTGAAATCGTTCTCAATCAACGTCATTTGTACATTTTGTGCGCTTTTCACTTTCAGAAGAACCTTAAGAAAACCTTAAGAGGCATTGTTTAGGTTTTGTTTAAGTTAATCGACCATACTGGAGATCGTCAGAAAATATTTCCAGGAGATGGCATGATTCGCTTATCTGAACAAAATCCCCTGGGCACCGGAAGACATCGGAAATGTTATGCGCATCCGGAAGATGCCCAACGCTGTATCAAGATTGTCTACCATCGTGGCGATGGTGGCGATAAAGAGATCCGCCGTGAGTTAAAGTACTACGCGCATCTTGGTCGCCGGTTAAAAGACTGGAGTGGAATACCGCGCTATCACGGTACCGTTGAGACGGATTGCGGAACCGGTTATGTCTACGATGTGATTGCAGATTTTGACGGCAAACCCTCCATTACGCTGACCGAATTTGCTGAGCAATGCCGTTACGAAGAAGACATTGCACAACTGCGCCAGCTACTGAAACAGCTGAAGCGTTATTTGCAGGATAACCGTATCGTGACGATGTCGCTGAAGCCGCAGAATATCCTCTGTCACCGCATCAGTGAGTCAGAGGTTATCCCGGTCGTCTGCGACAACATTGGTGAAAGCACATTGATTCCACTGGCGACCTGGTCGAAGTGGTGTTGTCTGCGTAAGCAAGAGCGGTTATGGAAACGATTTATCGCCCAACCGGCGCTGGCTATTGCCCTGCAGAAAGATCTGCAACCTCGTGAGAGCAAAACGCTGGCCCTCACTTCGCGCGAAGCTTAATCCAGCTGGTGTTGTTGCATAAACGGCTCACCGCCTAACTGATACATCTGCCGTAAAATCCACGCCTGACGGCTACGCACGTAGCCCGATGGCGAGGAGACTTTGAAACGAAGTGGATTAGGTAATACAGCTGCCAGTAATGCAGCTTCCGACCGGGTAAGTTTGCTCGCGGGTTTGTGGAAATAACGTTGTGCCGCAGCTTCGACGCCAAACACACCGTCGCCAAATTCGGCGATATTCAGGTAAACCGTCAGGATACGCTTTTTGCTCCAGACTGTTTCTATCCCCAGCGTTAATCCAGCTTCCAGCCCTTTTCGTACCCAGCTACGCCCATCCCATAAAAAGAGATTTTTGGCCGTCTGCTGAGAAATCGTTGAAGCACCGCGAATACGGTTTTCATTGCGCTCGTTGTGCGCCAGGGCTTTCTCAATGGAAGCGACATCAAAGCCCCAGTGCTCAGGAAATTTCTGATCTTCTGCGGCAATCACCGCCAGTCCCATCCACGGCGAGATTTGATCCATACTGACCCAGTCAGAATGTGCCACGTAACGAAAATTGCCATGCAGCCAGGCGCTGACCTGTCGCTCGACCATTACCGCTGAGAAGGGAACAGGCGCAACACTAAACAACGCGATGCCCCCGCCCCAGAAAACGGCGAGGACAACCATTAACCGCAAAAGAAAACGGCGAACGAAACTAAACACCGTTAAGCGGCTTTTACTCATTCAGCCAGAACCAGCACGCGGGAAACCAGCTTATCAATGCCGCTCGCCGCTTCTGCAATGTTCTGCGCCAGCATATATGCTGGGGTGGTGACAATCTTATTGTCTTCATCAACCACGATATCATCGACAGGACAGGGCACATGCTCCGCGCCCATCTCTTCCAGCACTTCTGCGGTATCGATATCAGTACCGATGGTCAAACGCAGCGGGAAATCGAAAATTTTCGGCAGCATCGCTGGGGCAATACACATAAAACCAAGCGGTTTTCCGGCCTGATGCATCGCTTGTGCCAGCGCCTTTAATTCACGGTCAACGGTGCATTCGCTACCAAGAGTGGCAAAATTGCTTAAATTCTTCGCCGCGCCAAACCCCCCCGGCACAATCAACGCATCCAGTTCAGCGGCATCGGCCTGGGCCAGAGGACGGATTTCACCGCGCGTTATTCGTGCCGCTTCAATCAGCACGTTGCGCGTTTCCGTCATCGCTTCGCCAGTTAAATGGTTGATAACATCAACCTGCTGCTTATCCGGTGCAAAGCAGACCGCCTGCGCACCGCTGCGTGAAATAGCTAACAACGTCAACACCGCTTCATGAATTTCAGAACCGTCATAGACGCCGCATCCGCTCAGAATTACGCCAATTTTCTTCATTGTGATCATCCTTTCGCAATTGACTGAAACACATTAATTTTTTTAATAAAAATGGTACGCATCACACATTTAACTGATTCATGTAACAAATCATTTAAGTTTTGCTATCTTAACTGCGTGCGGCCTGAAAAACAGTGCTGTGCCCTTGTAACTCATCATAATAATTTACGGCGCAGCCAAGATTTCCCTGGTGTTGGCGCAGTATTCGCGCACCCCGGTCTAGCCGGGGTCATTTTTTAGTGGCTTTTGCCACCCACGCTTTCAGCACTTCTACGTCGTGACGCCACTCTTCTTTCATCTCTTCAATCCATTCACCGACGTTATCTTCCCAGGCAGGAAGGTCCGGAGACTGAATTTGCTGACCCAGCTGTTGCAGATGGCGTAACCCCACTGACCCCGCCGCACCTTTAATTTTATGTCCTTCCTCTACAATGCCTTTTTTATCCTGCGCCGTCAGATTCGACTCCAGCACGCTGACATAGCCCGGCATCATCTTCTCAAACACCGCTAACCCGTCGGTGATCAGCTTCGGTCCTACAAGTTCGAGATACTGTTCCAGCATGGGAATATCGAGCAATGCTTCTGATTTACTGTTCTCTTCTGTCGTCACCGTACTCTCCTCATCATCCTGGGTATCCCAGAATTTCTTGATCATCGCGGTTAGCGCCGGAACCGAAAGCGGCTTACTCAGCACATCATCCATTCCAGCATTGAGGTACTCTTGTTTGTCTTTCAGCACGTTAGCGGTTAAGGCCACCAGCGGCGGTAAATCCTCGCGCGGATAACGCTTCGTCAGTTCACGAGAGATATCCAGCCCGGTCATATCTGGCAACTGAATATCCAGCAACACCAGGTCGTATTCGCCCGGTTTAAACATCTCCAGCGCCGCCTTGCCGGTCATGGCGACATCAACGCTGTTACCTAATTTTTCCAGCACAGAACGCGCAACAATCACGTTCAGTTCAATGTCTTCCACCAGCAGCACATTCAGCGCCGGTAAAGGCATATCGTCTTCATCAAACGCATCATCGACCTCTTCTGCTACCGACGGTGCGTGGATCGTCAACGTAAAGGTTGAACCTTTGCCCTGTTCGCTGGTAACCGTAATATCGCCGCCCATATTTTTCGCCAGACGACGAGAAACGGCCAGACCAATACCGGTGCCGGTGGCAGGTTTACCGCCATGACTGTCTTTCACCTGGTAATACATGGCGAAAATTTTATCCAGCTCATCCTGCGGAATGCCGATACCAGAGTCTTCCACTTCAAAATGCAGCATATCGCCTTCATCGTAGCGCACGCGCACGGTAACCTGGCCTTGCTGGGTGAATTTGACGGCGTTACTGATGAGGTTCCACAGGATCTGCCGTAAACGCGTCCCGTCGGTAATGACCTGATGCGGTAATGGCAGCGTCGGCTCCAGGTTAAAGCGCAATCCTTTTTGTTGCGCCTGCAATGCGGAGAGATTTTCCAGATCGGCAAGGAAGCTGGTGAAATCAACCGGTTGATTATCAAGCTGGACCTTGCGCCGTTCCATCTTATCCATGTCGATAATATCGTTAAAGATATTCCCCAGCGTGACGGCCGAAACATGGATGGTCTTGAGATATTTTTCCTGCTCGGCGGTGAGTTCGGTATCCAGCAGAATACGGCTCAGGCCGACGATACCGTTCAGCGGTGTACGCAATTCGTGACTGATGGTGGAGATAAACGTCGTTTTGTCGCGGCTGGCCCGTTCAAGCGCATCCTGATACCGCTTACGCTCGGTAATGTCGCGACCAAAGCCCATCAAACCGTGACGTTTACCCACGCGGTCGTAGTACGGCACTTTACGGATTTCAAAGCAGGCTTTGCGCCCGTCCGGGTAATCCAGCCACTGTTCATAGGTCAGTGACACATTATGACGGAACACTTTTTCATCGGTTTCAATGACTTTTGCGGCGGCTTCCGGTGAGTAAACATCAGCAGGTTTCAGGTGAACCAGTTGTTTTTCGCTTTTTCCGGTCAGCAGCTCCATCGCGCGGTTACAGCCGGAAAACTCTTTATCTTCGTTACGATAAAAAACCAGGTCGGGTGAAGCATCAAGGAAGGAACGTAAGAATGAGGATTGCTGCTCGAGCTGAATTTGTGTCTCTTCGCGCTCTTTGATTTCAATTTTCAGTTGGCCGAAGGTTTCCTGCAGTTCTGCTTCCGCTTTTTCACGAACGGCGATTTCCTGATTTAGCTGGGCAATATTATCTTTTAACTGAACGTTGAGGCTCAAATCGCGCTCGCGCATCTCCTCCAGTTTTTGCACCAGCCGTGACAGACGTTGTCGTGACTCCTCCAGTTGCTCGACGACCACCGATAGAAAGTAGACCGCCCACGGCGTAATCAGCAAACCAAAGAAGATAGAACGAATAACATCAATGCTTTCGACCTGACCATGCAGCACCATGGTTACCGCCATTTGTACCACAATGGCAAGAACGACGAGGGCCAGCGCCAGCAACATTGAGAAGCGCACCAGACCTAACTTCATCATCAGGTCAACATAATACTGCGCCAGCAGACGAATTTGCTTCATTAGGGAATTCCTTCACGACAACCTGCCCCAATAATACCCAATTCTGACAGTTACGTTATAAATTGTGTGAGAAATGCGGAATTCCCCTCAACGACCTACTCCGTTGGAGGTATCCACGGACGTTCCAGCGCCGATCCCTGTACGCCATGTTCATTCAGATAGCGATCCAGCTCGACCATTCCCGTCCATCGATTTTCGCACCACAGAGGAGCAAGCAGCGTCGGGCGACGGGCGCTGGCGGAAATGCGGTGGTAGATCACTTCCGGTGGCGTATGGCGAATCATTTCTCCGGCAGTGAGCGTGTAATCCTCCAGTTCAATACCGTTCAAACGCCCCGCTTCCCAGGCTTTCGCCATAATGCTGCCTTTCACAATATGCAGCGGATGCAGCTTTATGCCGTCCACGCCGGTTTCAACCACTCGCTCCAGCGTTTGCAAACATTCAGCCTGCCCTTCGCCAGGCAGGCCGACAATTAAGTGGGAACACACCTTCAGCCCGCGCTGACGTGCCAGCTGGGTTGTACGCTGATAACAGGCAAAATCATGGCCGCGGTTGATGCGATGCAGTGTTTTGTCGTGGGCGGTTTGTAGCCCCAGCTCCAGCCACACTTCGTAACCCTGGTCCTTATATTCGCAAAGCAGATCCAGCACCGCATCCGGCACGCAGTCCGGGCGGGTACCAACACACAAACCGACAATATTGGCCTGGCTCACCGCCTGCTGATACATAGAACGCAGCACCTGAACTTCCGCAAAGGTGCTGGTATACGCCTGAAAGTAGGCCAGATAGCGTTTAGCGCGGTTAACTAAATTCGCCTGGTGCGCCAGTTGCTCGGCAATGGAACGATGCTGCTGCGCTTCATCGGCAAACGAGGCAACATTACAGAATGTGCAGCCACCACGCCCGATGGTACCGTCACGGTTAGGGCAGCTAAAACCGCCGTGTAGCGTCAGCTTATGCACCTTTTGCCCATAACGACGGGTGAGATCACCACCAAACATATTGACTAATTTCTGTAACTGCATAATCTGATAGACCGCGCCTTGAAAAGAGGCCAAAGCCTGCCATTTTTAGCTCAATTCGGCGATGACCTGGATCAATCGTCCCGGCCTGCTTTTATCAACTGCATAATCAATCAAAATTACCGAAATTTCATGCATAATCACATAAATCACTTTTGCTTATCTTGTGTCAGATTTTTTTATCTCCTTATGGATTTTAGGCAAAAACAGTAGCATGAAACGTCATTACCAATTAAGGCAGTATAAAATGCTGGTTTTCTCGTCAGTTCAAGGCAGGATAAGGGTTAACACGCCTTTATGACAGTCAGGAATTGACTGTTTCTCTAACGACTTCCCTTTTAGCCTTAAAGATAAAATCCATTTTAATTTCAGTAATTTAATAAAGAATTTTGCGCTAAAGCACATTTCTGTACCAATAAGCTTGCCATTTGACCTGTATCAGCTTTCCCGATAAGTTGGAAATCCGCTGGAAGCTTTCTGGATGAGCAGCCTGCTCATCATATTTATGCAGTAATTGAGATCCCCTCTTCACCGTATTAACCGATGCGAAAAGGACAACAAGGGGGCGAATGCGAGGCGCGCGTATGACACGCAAACCCCGTCGCCACGCTCTTTCTGTGCCCGTGCGCAGCGGTTCGGAAGTGGGGTTCCCGCAGAGCCTGGGGGAGGTTCACGATATGTTGTACGATAAATCCCTTGAGAGGGATAACTGTGGTTTCGGCCTGATCGCCCACATAGAAGGCGAACCTAGCCACAAGGTAGTGCGTACTGCAATACACGCACTGGCCCGCATGCAGCACCGTGGCGCGATTCTCGCCGATGGTAAAACCGGCGACGGTTGCGGCTTGCTGTTACAAAAACCGGATCGCTTTTTTCGCATCGTTGCGCAGGAGCGCGGCTGGCGTTTAGCAAAAAACTACGCCGTCGGGATGCTATTCCTGAATAAAGATCCTGAACTCGCCGCTGCCGCACGCCGCATCGTTGAAGAAGAACTGCAACGCGAAACCTTGTCGATTGTGGGCTGGCGTGATGTCCCCACTAACGAAGGCGTGCTGGGTGAAATCGCCCTCTCCTCTCTGCCACGCATTGAGCAAATTTTTGTGAACGCCCCGGCAGGCTGGCGTCCGCGCGATATGGAGCGCCGTCTGTTTATCGCCCGCCGCCGCATTGAAAAGCGTCTCGAAGCCGACAAAGACTTCTACGTCTGTAGCCTGTCGAATCTGGTGAACATCTATAAAGGTCTGTGTATGCCGGCGGATCTGCCGCGCTTTTATCTGGATCTTGCGGACCTGCGTCTGGAATCGGCCATCTGCCTGTTCCACCAGCGCTTCTCCACTAACACCGTACCGCGCTGGCCGCTGGCGCAGCCGTTCCGCTATCTGGCGCATAACGGTGAAATCAACACCATCACCGGTAACCGCCAATGGGCGCGTGCGCGTACCTATAAATTCCAGACGCCGCTTATCCCTGATCTGCACGACGCAGCGCCATTCGTCAACGAAACCGGTTCTGACTCCAGCTCGATGGATAACATGCTGGAACTGCTGCTGGCAGGCGGGATGGATATCATCCGCGCTATGCGTCTGTTAGTGCCGCCCGCCTGGCAGAACAACCCGGATATGGACCCGGAGCTGCGTGCCTTCTTCGACTTTAACTCCATGCATATGGAGCCGTGGGATGGCCCGGCGGGCATCGTGATGTCCGACGGTCGTTTTGCCGCCTGTAACCTCGACCGTAACGGTCTGCGTCCGGCGCGCTACGTCATCACCAAAGATAAGCTCATCACCTGCGCCTCTGAAGTCGGTATCTGGGATTATCAGCCTGACGAAGTGGTCGAAAAAGGCCGCGTCGGGCCAGGCGAACTGATGGTGATCGACACCCGCAGTGGGCGTATTCTGCACTCGGCAGAAACCGATGACGATCTGAAAAGCCGCCATCCATATAAAGAGTGGATGGAGAAAAACGTCCGCCGACTGGTACCGTTTGAAGATCTGCCCGATGAAGAAGTGGGTAGCCGCGAACTGGACGACGACACGCTTGCCAGCTACCAGAAACAGTTTAACTACAGCGCGGAAGAGCTGGACTCCGTAATTCGCGTACTGGGCGAAAACGGTCAGGAAGCGGTCGGTTCGATGGGCGATGATACCCCATTCGCCGTGCTCTCCAGTCAGCCGCGCATTATTTACGACTACTTCCGCCAGCAGTTTGCCCAGGTGACTAACCCGCCAATCGACCCGCTGCGTGAAGCGCATGTTATGTCGCTCGCCACCAGTATCGGTCGTGAAATGAACGTCTTTTGCGAAGCAGAGGGCCAGGCGCACCGTTTAAGCTTTAAATCGCCGATTCTGCTCTACTCCGATTTCAAACAGCTCACGACGATGAAAGAGGAGCACTACCGCGCAGATACGCTGGATATCACCTTTGACGTCACTAAAACCACGCTCGAAGCGACAGTCAAAGAGCTGTGCGACAAAGCCGAAAAAATGGTACGTAGCGGCACCGTGCTGCTGGTGCTCTCCGACCGGAATATCGCTAAAGATCGCCTGCCGGTTCCAGCCCCGATGGCGGTTGGCGCGATCCAGACCCGTCTGGTCGATCAAAGCCTGCGTTGCGATGCCAACATCATCGTCGAAACCGCCAGCGCCCGCGATCCGCACCACTTCGCCGTGTTGCTGGGCTTCGGCGCGACGGCTATTTATCCATACCTTGCCTATGAAACGCTGGGCCGCCTGGTAGACACCCATGCGATTGCCAAAGATTATCGTACCGTGATGCTCAACTACCGTAACGGCATCAACAAAGGCTTGTACAAAATCATGTCCAAAATGGGCATCTCCACCATCGCCTCTTACCGCTGCTCGAAACTGTTTGAAGCGGTCGGTCTGCACGATGATGTAGTGGGCCTGTGCTTCCAGGGGGCGGTCAGCCGCATTGGTGGGGCGAGCTTTGAAGACTTCCAGCAGGATCTGCTGAACCTGTCGAAACGTGCCTGGCTGGCGCGTAAGCCCATCAGCCAGGGCGGCCTGCTGAAATACGTCCACGGCGGCGAATACCACGCTTACAACCCGGACGTGGTGCGCACGCTGCAACAGGCGGTACAAAGCGGCGAGTACAGCGACTATCAGGAATACGCGAAGCTGGTTAATGAGCGTCCGGCAACCACGCTGCGCGATCTGCTGGCAATTACGCCGGGTGAAAACGCGGTCAACATTGCTGATGTTGAACCGGCAAGCGAACTGTTTAAACGCTTTGATACCGCCGCGATGTCTATCGGCGCGTTAAGCCCGGAAGCCCACGAGGCGCTGGCGGAAGCGATGAATAGCATCGGCGGTAACTCGAACTCCGGTGAAGGCGGCGAAGACCCGGCGCGCTATGGCACTAACAAAGTGTCGCGCATCAAGCAGGTGGCTTCTGGTCGCTTCGGCGTTACTCCGGCGTATCTGGTCAATGCCGACGTCATTCAGATTAAAGTCGCCCAGGGCGCGAAGCCGGGCGAAGGCGGTCAGTTGCCGGGCGACAAAGTCACTCCTTACATCGCCAAACTGCGCTATTCGGTGCCCGGAGTGACGCTGATCTCCCCGCCGCCGCACCACGATATCTACTCTATCGAGGACTTAGCGCAGCTCATTTTCGACCTCAAGCAGGTTAACCCGAAAGCGATGATCTCCGTGAAGCTGGTTTCCGAACCGGGCGTAGGCACCATCGCGACTGGCGTGGCAAAAGCTTATGCCGATTTAATCACCATCGCAGGCTATGACGGTGGCACCGGCGCAAGCCCGCTGTCGTCAGTGAAATACGCAGGTTGCCCGTGGGAGCTGGGGCTTGTTGAAACCCAGCAGGCGCTGGTTGCCAATGGTCTGCGTCATAAGATCCGTTTGCAGGTCGATGGCGGCCTGAAAACCGGTGTTGATATCATCAAAGCGGCGATTCTCGGCGCAGAAAGCTTCGGCTTCGGCACTGGCCCGATGGTGGCGCTCGGCTGTAAATATCTACGTATTTGCCATCTGAACAACTGCGCAACGGGTGTAGCAACTCAGGATGACAAACTGCGTAAGAACCACTATCACGGCCTGCCGTTCAAGGTTACCAATTACTTTGAATTTATTGCCCGTGAAACCCGCGAGCTGATGGCACAGCTGGGCGTAACGCGTCTGGTGGATCTGATTGGTCGCACCGACCTGCTGAAAGAACTGGACGGTTTCACCGCCAAACAGCAAAAACTGGCGCTGTCGAAGCTGCTGGAGACCGCCGAACCGCATCCAGGTAAGGCACTCTACTGCACCGAAAACAATCCACCGTTTGATAACGGCCTGCTGAACGCGCAGTTGCTGCAACAGGCGAAACCGTTTGTCGATGAACGCCAGAGCAAAACCTTCTGGTTCGATATTCGCAACACCGACCGTTCTGTCGGCGCGTCGCTTTCAGGCTATATCGCCCAAACGCACGGCGATCAGGGGCTGGCAGCCGATCCTATCAAAGCGTACTTCAACGGCACCGCAGGCCAGAGTTTCGGTGTGTGGAACGCGGGCGGCGTGGAACTGTACCTGACCGGGGATGCCAACGACTATGTCGGTAAAGGCATGGCGGGCGGCTTAATCGCCATTCGTCCTCCGGTTGGTTCCGCCTTCCGCAGCCATGAAGCAAGTATTATCGGCAACACCTGCCTGTATGGCGCGACCGGTGGTCGTCTGTATGCCGCAGGCCGCGCGGGTGAACGTTTCGGCGTGCGGAACTCCGGTGCTATCACCGTGGTAGAAGGCATTGGCGACAACGGCTGTGAATATATGACGGGCGGTATTGTCTGTATTCTGGGTAAAACCGGCGTTAACTTCGGTGCGGGCATGACCGGCGGCTTCGCTTACGTTCTCGATGAAAGCGGTGATTTCCGCAAACGCGTTAACCCGGAACTGGTCGAGGTCTTAAGCGTTGACGATCTGGCGATCCATGAAGAGCATCTGCGCGGTCTTATCACCGAGCATGTTCAGCATACTGGCTCTCAGCGCGGTGAAGAGATTCTGGCGAACTGGTCAACCTTCGCCACTAAATTTGCGCTGGTTAAACCGAAGTCCAGTGATGTAAAAGCACTGCTGGGTCATCGTAGTCGTAGCGCAGCAGAGTTGCGCGTGCAGGCGCAGTAAGGGGTAGCAACAATGAGTCAGAATGTTTATCAATTTATCGACCTGCAGCGCGTTGATCCGCCAAAGAAACCGCTGAAGATCCGCAAAATTGAGTTTGTTGAAATTTACGAGCCGTTTTCCGAAGGCCAGGCCAAAGCGCAGGCTGACCGCTGCCTGTCGTGCGGCAACCCATACTGCGAGTGGAAATGTCCGGTACACAACTACATCCCGAACTGGCTGAAGCTCGCCAACGAGGGGCGTATTTTTGAAGCGGCGGAACTGTCGCACCAGACCAACACCCTGCCGGAAGTTTGCGGACGAGTCTGCCCGCAAGACCGTCTGTGCGAAGGTTCCTGCACTCTGAACGATGAGTTTGGCGCGGTGACCATCGGCAACATTGAGCGTTATATCAATGATAAAGCGTTCGAAATGGGCTGGCGTCCGGATATGTCCGGCGTGAAGCAAACCGGTAAAAAAGTGGCGATTATCGGCGCAGGCCCGGCAGGTCTGGCGTGTGCGGATGTCCTGACGCGTAACGGCGTAAAAGCCGTTGTCTTCGACCGTCATCCAGAAATTGGCGGGCTGCTGACCTTCGGTATTCCGGCCTTCAAGCTGGAAAAAGAGGTAATGACGCGTCGCCGTGAAATCTTCACCGGCATGGGTATTGAATTCAAACTCAATACCGAAGTGGGCCGCGACGTGCAGCTGGACGATCTGCTGAGTGATTACGATGCCGTCTTCCTTGGCGTCGGGACTTATCAGTCAATGCGCGGCGGGCTGGAAAACGAAGGCGCCGATGGCGTGTACGCAGCGCTGCCGTTCCTTATCGCCAACACCAAACAGTTAATGGGCTTTGGTGAAACCCGCGACGAACCGTTCGTCAGCATGGAAGGCAAACGCGTGGTGGTCCTTGGCGGTGGCGACACTGCGATGGACTGCGTGCGTACGTCCGTGCGCCAGGGAGCGAAGCACGTTACCTGTGCCTATCGTCGTGATGAAGAGAACATGCCGGGTTCCCGCCGCGAAGTGAAAAACGCGCGGGAAGAAGGCGTAGAGTTCAAATTCAACGTCCAGCCACTGGGGATTGAAGTGAACGGTAACGGTAAAGTCAGCGGCGTAAAAATGGTACGTACCGAAATGGGCGAACCGGATGCCAAAGGCCGTCGCCGCGCGGAGATCGTTGCAGGTTCCGAACATATCGTTCCGGCAGATGCAGTGATCATGGCGTTTGGTTTCCGTCCACACAACATGGAATGGCTGGCAAAACACAGCGTCGAGCTGGATTCACAAGGCCGCATCATCGCCCCGGAAGGCAGCGACAACGCCTTCCAGACCAGCAACCCGAAAATCTTTGCTGGCGGCGATATCGTCCGTGGTTCCGATCTGGTGGTAACCGCTATTGCCGAAGGTCGTAAGGCGGCAGACGGTATTATGAACTGGCTGGAAGTTTAAGCTCTGTCCCAGCGCCGCCTCCTCAGAAAAGAGTCGGCGCTGAAATTCTCCTTTCTTTCTGGAAAGCGCCTCGCATAATCTGAAGAAAACCAATGTAATACGCTCATCTGGATTGTTACCGGTAGATGCCCGGCGTATAGCTGATTCCATTATTCAACGCAGCGCCATATAAAGGGACAGATAATGGAATCGCTCTCAGAGAGAACCTCAACAGGCTACCAGCAAATCCACGACGGTATTATTCATCTGGTCGATAGCGCCCGGACGGAAACGGTACGTAGCGTTAACGCGCTGATGACCGCGACATACTGGGAAATTGGCCGACGAATTGTCGAATTTGAACAAGGTGGCGAGGCCAGGGCTGCGTATGGTGCGCAGCTAATCAAGCGACTATCAAAGGATTTAAGTCTAAGGTATAAGCGTGGGTTCTCTGCAAAAAACTTACGCCAAATGAGGCTTTTTTACCTCTTTTTTCAACATGTTGAAATTCGCCAGACAGTGTCTGGCGAATTAACACCATTGGGAATTCCGCAGACACCATCTGCAGAATTCCCATCGGCAAAGATTTGGCAGACGCTGTCTGCCAAATCTTTCCCCCTGCCCTGGTCCACCTACGTCCGTTTACTTTCCGTTAAAAACGCTGACGCCCGCAGCTTTTATGAAAAAGAGACGCTCCGCTGTGGCTGGTCTGTTCGCCAGCTAGAACGGCAAATTGCGACCCAATTTTATGAGCGAATACTACTGTCACATGACAAATCAGCCATGCTGCAACAACACGCTCCTACCGAGACGCATATTCTTCCGCAACAGGCGATACGCGATCCCTTTGTGCTCGAATTTCTGGAATTGAAAGATGAATATTCAGAATCTGATTTCGAGGAGGCGCTGATCAACCACCTGATGGATTTCATGCTGGAACTTGGGGATGATTTTGCCTTTGTTGGTCGGCAGCGAAGATTACGCATTGATGACAACTGGTTTCGTGTCGACCTGCTGTTTTTCCACCGCCGTTTACGCTGCCTACTAATCGTCGATCTAAAAGTGGGCAAATTCAGCTATAGCGATGCCGGACAGATGAATATGTATCTCAACTACGCCAAAGAGCACTGGACGCTACCGGATGAAAATCCGCCCATCGGTCTGGTTCTCTGTGCAGAGAAAGGAGCCGGAGAAGCACATTATGCTCTGGCAGGTTTGCCTAACACCGTTCTGGCAAGCGAATATAAGATGCAACTACCTGATGAGAAACGACTCGCAGATGAACTCGTTCGAACACAGGCGGTGCTAGAGGAAGGCTATAGACGCCGTTAATTTCAGCGGTTTCGAATTCTGCAGACAGTGTCTGCAGAATCTTTAAAACGAACTAAGTTTTAAGCCATTAAATCAGCCTTAACCTTCACCACCACCTTTTTAATCTCACCCGGCTCGCCAACAACGCATCCCGGCTTATGCGGCTCTCCTGGCATAAACACGGCGAACATTCCCGGTTTTAAGATGATGGTTTGCTCGTTTTCAATGGCGCTGCAAAGCTGATAATCATCCTCATGGTGGAACTCTTCACACTGACGCGCGGTGCCTGCCATGCCAAACAGAATCCGTTCCTCACCGTTTAATAACAGCTGGATATCAATGTATTGCTCGTGCAATTCCGCTTTTTTCTCGACGGGCGATTGAGTGTTAAACGTCATGACATTCATAAAGATATTGTCGCCCTGTAATTCGTAACGACCCGGCGCTTTTTCTTGCGGTCTGGCAGCTAATGCCAGCGTTAACGCGTCCTGTAACGCAGGATGTAACCCAGCAGACGGTAATGACTGTACTTCACCCATCATCATAATTTTTCTCCCTGGGCCAACAGCGCAGCCCCAAGTAAACCTGCATCATGGCGGTAGTGCGCCGCCAGTAAATCAACATGAAATGCCGCTGGCTCCTGCGCCAGATACGTTTCCACCAGCGCCAGATACCCTTCTGCCAGCCCAACGCTGCCACCGACCACCACGCACTGGCAATCAGTTGTGGCTTTAATATCAGCGATCAGCCTTGCCAGCACATGTGCGGAGCGGTGAATCAGTTGCTGCGCCTGCTCGTCGCCCTGCCCGGCGCGTGTGAAAATAGTTCTCGCATCCGCGCCCATGAGTTCACCTTGCGCTGCCGCCGCAATGCCGCGACCAGAAGCAATCGCTTCCACGCAACCTGTGCGTCCACAGCCGCAGACTGGGCCGTGTGGATCGGCAAGCGTATGCCCGATATGCCCCGCCAGACCGCCAGGGCCGGTAAGCAGTTTACCGCCGCTCACTACACCGCCGCCGACGCCAGTGGAAACGGTGATAAACACCATCTCGGTTACATCGCCTTCCAGCGCCTGATACTCTGCCCATGCTGCGGCCTGCGCGTCGTTAATGGCAATGGTCGGCAAATTGGTAAGTTGTTCCAGCGTTTTGACTAACGGAAAGTGTAGCAATCCACCGAGATTATGCGGATTCAGCGCCAGCAAACTGCCGTCGCGAATAATTCCGGTTGAAGCGATGGCAACCCGCTGCGCATGAGCTTGCAACGGAGAGACTAATGCGGATAAGGCATCACGCAAGGCTTCTGGTGTCTGGCTGGCTGGCGTAGGAAGTTCACGACGATCGCGGATCTGCCCGTCAGCGCCAATCAGCGCGGCGGCAAGTTTAGTACCGCCGATATCAATCGCCAGTGTGGTCATAGCACCGCCTTTTTCATCGCTGTGTTGTACCACTGACAAATGTGTTCAAGACGCGTAATGGCAGAACCGACCGTCACCGCCCACGCGCCGTGGCGCATCGCATCAGCCGCCTGAGCAGGCGTGTTGTAACGCCCTTCGGCAATCACCCGACATCCGGCGTCGCTCAACGTTTTCACCAGCGCCAGATCCGGCTCTTCTGGCGTTTCAGGCGTGGTATAGCCAGAAAGCGTAGTGCCAATAATTTCGGCTCCCAGCTTTTGGCATGCCAGGCCGTCTTCCGGCGTTGAGCAGTCGGTCATCGCCAGTAAACCGTGATGGTGAATACGTGCCAGCAGCGTTTCAACAGGCACCGGACGCGGGCGGTCGGTGCCGTCAATGGCGATAATGTCCGCGCCCGCCTGCGCCAGCGCATCGACATCTTCAATATAGGCCGTGATGCGTACCGGAGAATCCTCCAGATCGCGTTTCACAATCCCGATAATTGGCACGCTCACCACCGCACGCGTGGCTTGCAGATTTGCCACACCTTCAATGCGAATGGCAACCGCGCCCGCCTGCTCTGCCGCTAATGCCATGGCGGCGACGATTTCGGGTTTATCGAGCGGGCTGTCCGGAACCGGCTGGCAGGAGACAATCAGGCCACCGTTAGCAGCGATTTTTTGATCCAGTTGTGCAAGTAACGACATACATCTTCCCTTAGCGAAAGGCCCGGTACATAGACCGGGCAACAGGATTAACTTTTGGTTTTGACTAAATCGTTTTTGGGGCTGCCAAATGGCACGGCACCGCTAAATGGTTTGCCGTCGATAGCGTCATGAGTACGCAATGCTTCCGGGCGCAGCCAACGCTGAACGCGGGAAGGCATATCCAGACCAATCAGCAGGATCACCACAAATGTCAGACTGAACGAGAGCGATGCCAGCGCAGTACCCAGATCCAGACGTTGAGCGATCAACGCGCCGATGATTGGGGCCAGTGCGCCGCCCAATGCGCCAACGTTGTAGGTAAAGCCCAGGCCCGCTGCACGCTGGTCGGTATCGAAATAACCGCCAATCAGTTTCGGTAAGATCCCGGCGATCCCTTGTCCAAGCATTTGCTGGAAGAACAGTAACAGACCGAGCACCCAGACGTTTGCGCCGCCAATCGCAAATACCGGAATAATCAGCAGCTGCGAGGCCAGCAGGCTACAAACGTACGCTTTGCGGGTTCCCAGCCAGTCACCGAGGAAGCCACCTACGCAGCATCCCACGGCCGCGCCAAAGCCACTAAAGAACAGCACATTGGCGACAGTATGCGGGTTATAAGCCAGATCGGTTTTCAGATACGTTGGCAGCAGCGCCTGAATCGGCCATGAGTAGAGGAAAGCAAACAACACGACCACCATCAGCATTACGCCCGTTGGCCAGCGTTTACCCGTACTTTGCACCATAAAGCTGATAAAGATTGCGGCGCATAACAGCCCGAGAACAGCGACGATTGCAGCATTTTGCAGGTTACCGGCGAAGCAGAACCACAGCGCAGTAGCCGCCGCCAGTGTCATTACGATATTGGCAATGCGATGTTCACCACGGTAGAGAATATCCACCATTGTGCGTACTGGTGCTTTACCTGCGTGTTTCTCTTTCCAGTCTTCCGCTTCCGGGATGTTTTTACGCAGCCAGAGAGCAAAGATGATTGGCAAAATGCCGATAAAGAACAGCGCACGCCAACCCCAGACCGGAACCACCAGGCTATAGACCTGAGCGGCAACGACGGCCCCCACAGAGAAGCCTGAAATCAAAAAACCACTGGCTTTGTTACGCAGATGTTTTGGCCAGCTTTCAATGACATAGGTGGCGCTGGAACCGTATTCACCCGCCATCCCCATGCCGATGACCAGACGAGCGATAAACATGGTGATGTAGCCTGGCGCAAAGCCGCAGGCCAGCGTCCCGGCCGAGAAGAGAACGATGCTGGTGACCATTGCCAGACGACGCCCGTAGCGGTCACCCATAGCGCCGAGCATCAGGCCGCCGAACCAGCGAGAGATAAAGGCTGCGGAGATCAGACTTGCCGCCTGCACCGTCGTCAGCCCGAATTCACCCTGTACTTCGGTGAGTACCAGGGCGATTAAAACGAAATCAAAACCGTCAAGCAGATATCCCAACCAGGCAGCGGAAAATGCCCGCCATTGTGCACGATTGAGATGGCGATACCACGGGATATTCTGGGTTGTAGTACTCATTGTGAGTCTCCCGCGGTGGGCGATGCCCACACGCTTTGGTATGAAAATTGTAGGGTACAGATGCGTTTATTTCCCCTCACCCGGTAGGGGCGAGCGAGGGGAAACAACTCACCCGCGCTCTTGCATCAACTGCTGGGCCAGCGCCTTCAGTTCTGGCAGATATTTTTCATCTACCGGACCAAACGGTTTGCGGCACAGCGGCACAGAAACGACATCCATATAATGCAGGACAGTTTTCAGGCCGCGGAATACGCCCGTTTTGATCAGTAAATCAATGACTTTATTACATTCGGTTTGCAGCTTCTGCGCGGTCTGGATATCGCCTTCTTTCAGCGCCTTCACAATCCCCTGATAACGCCAGCCCATGATGTTGTAGGTACTACCGATACCACCATCAGCGCCCGCCAGAAGACCAGAGGCGAAGATTTCGTCGTAACCGTTATAGAGCACCAGATCAGGATGTTCACGACGGATCTGCTCCATCTGATAGAGATCGCCAGAGGTCTGTTTCAGCGCACCTACGCCAGGCAACGTAACAAGTGTGTTGATCTGATCCAGGGTCAGTTTTACCCCACTCAGGGCTGGAATGTTGTACACCACCATCGGCAAACCATCCGCCGAATCAATAATTGCCCGATAGTGATCGCAGTGTTCTTCAAAGCTGAAAGGATAGTAGAACGGCGTGACGGCGGAGACGGCATCGAAGCCATAACGTTTAGCCGATGCCGCAAGTTGTTGGCTTTCGGCGGTGCTGACGCAACCGACGTGGGCGATGAGTTTAATCTGACCTTTCGCCTCTTCGGCGACGATTTCCAGTACCTGTTCACGCTCGGAAAGGCTTTGTACAAAGGCCTCGCCGGTCGAACCACCCACGTATAAACCGTCGATGCCCTGCTGAATATTGAACTGAACCAGGCGACGCAGACTCGCTTTATCCAGTGCTTGTTGTTGGTCAAAAGGAGTCAGGAGTGCAGCCATTACGCCACGTAAATTCGTTGCCATAAATACCTCTGAAGTGATGCTTGTCTGATAAACGATATACCTTTATACCTGTTATACCAGATCAATTAAGCAACACCCCATACAGAAAGCTTATAATGCGATCTGCTTCACTAAAGTGGCATTATTTCTTTTTGTTGGTGGTCTGACCGAAAGCGTGCCAGGTAGCAGAGACGCTGTTGAGATGCGATTGCAACGCACGATCGGCTTCGTCAGGATCATGACGGCGGATCGCATCAACGATCGCAATATGCTGTTGATAACTAACGTTGTTATGTTCGTGCAGTGCCTGATCGGTAACCGTTGGGCGTGCGGCAATAAGCCAGTCGAGCAGGGCAACGTGGATCGCCATGAAGATTGGGTTACCGGGGATCTCCGCCAGCACGCGGTGGAAATCAACGTCTGAACGAATGAATGCCGCGTTGTTATCCAGCGACTGACTGTTGATTTCCAGTGCTTTTGCCAGCAAATCGATTTGCTCATCGGTGGCATGTTCAGCCGCATAGCGCACCAGGCTGGATTCAAAGAACAGACGTAATTGTTCGAAATGGGCAATCCCACCAGGATGAGAAAGGAAATCTTTCGCCATGCCGGAAAGCTCGCCGATGATGGTGTCCGCAGAAGGACGTGAGACGCGGGCACGTTCGCCGTTGTTGATTTGCACCAGACCTTTGCGTTTTAACGCTGCCAGCGCTTCGCGCACAGAAGGACGCCCGACGTTAAAGAACGCCATCAGTTCGCGTTCAGACGGTAATTGTTCACCTTCGCCAAATTCACGACGGCGGATCATCTGTTCCAGCTCTTCTTCCACCATTTCGGAGAGTTTTTTACGCGCCAGCGGGCGGCTACGCAAGTTGCGACCAATTGCAGGTGAAGAATCTTCGGTTTGCGAATCAAATGCGTTCATAAGGCCCATTCTGTAAGGTCAGTGTGATTAACATCATCAGTGACATCCTATCACAGGATTGAAAGTAGGGGAAAATGGCAGGTTTTTCTCTTTGTGCCTCATCATTACCATAATTAACGGAATAATTAACTATTGCGAAAAATTAATGTAACGCAGATAAAAACATCCCGTTTGAATTATTTATAAGACTATTCACGAGCATTATGAATATTATGAATGTGTTCTTACAAAATAATCATAAGCGCATATTTTTTAATGAAAAATCACCTCACCTACAATTAAAAACACGACATCCGCACCATAAATAGACTTGCAAAAAATATAACATCATTGTTTTCAATCTGCCGTTTATGGGATTGACCGTTTTCTTTTGACACGGAGTTCAACAATGTTCGGCATAATTATATCTGTCATCGTATTAATTACGATGGGCTATTTGATCCTGAAAAACTACAAACCTCAGGTGCTGCTGGCTGCCGCAGGTATCTTCCTGATGATGTGCGGTGTCTGGTTAGGGTTCGGTGGTGTACTCGATCCCGCCAAAAGCAGCGGCTACTTGATCGTCGATATTTATAATGAAATCCTGCGCATGCTGTCCAACCGCATTGCCGGATTGGGGCTGTCGATTATGGCGGTGGGCGGTTATGCCCGCTACATGGAGCGCACAGGAGCCAGTCGCGCGATGGTGAGCTTGCTAAGCCGCCCGTTAAAACTCATTCGCTCGCCGTATATTATTCTGTCGGCAACTTACGTCATCGGCCAAATCATGGCGCAGTTTATTACCAGCGCCTCCGGCCTGGGTATGTTGCTGATGGTCACCTTATTTCCGACGCTGGTGAGTCTGGGAGTAAGTCGCCTCTCTGCGGTGGCGGTTATCGCAACCACGATGTCCATTGAGTGGGGGATTCTGGAAACGAACTCCATTTTTGCAGCCCAGGTCGCGGGAATGAAAATTGCCACTTACTTCTTCCACTACCAGCTTCCGGTCGCCTCTTGCGTCATTATCTCGGTGGCGATCTCCCACTTTTTCGTGCAACGCGCTTTTGACAAAAAAGATAAAAATATCAATCACGAACAGGCAGAGCTAAAAGCTCTCGATAATGTCCCGCCGCTCTATTACGCCATTTTACCTGTGATGCCGTTAATCTTGATGCTCGGCTCGCTGTTCCTCGCCCACATCGGGCTGATGCAGTCAGAACTGCATCTGGTGGTGGTGATGTTACTGAGTTTGACGGTGACGATGTTTGTTGAGTTCTTCCGCAAGCATAACTTGCGCGAAACAATGGACGATGTGCAAGCGTTTTTTGACGGCATGGGTACGCAGTTTGCCAACGTGGTAACGCTGGTGGTCGCGGGTGAAATATTTGCGAAAGGCTTAACGACGATTGGCACTGTTGATGCGGTTATCAGGGGTGCGGAGCATTCTGGTCTGGGCGGTATTGGCGTGATGATTATTATGGCGCTAGTCATTGCCATTTGTGCCATTGTGATGGGCTCTGGCAATGCGCCGTTTATGTCATTTGCCAGTCTTATTCCGAATATCGCAGCCGGATTACATGTACCAGCGGTTGTAATGATTATGCCGATGCATTTTGCCACGACGCTAGCGCGCGCGGTTTCGCCGATTACTGCGGTGGTGGTCGTTACGTCAGGAATTGCAGGCGTTTCGCCTTTTGCGGTGGTGAAGCGAACAGCGATCCCCATGGCAGTCGGTTTCGTGGTGAATATGATTGCCACAATCACGCTATTTTATTAAGCCATTAAAAGACAAAACAGGCCACCAGGGCCTGTTTTTGTATTACTTCACAACGCGTAATGCCGGTCGACCACCGCGTGGTGGCTGCGGAGGTTCATCGTCAGGATGAGTGTCATCATCGTGATCTGGCTTGTCGCCATCAATAACCGACATAACGGTTTCGTTGTCTGCCGATGCCTCTTCATCATTCATGATGCTGGTATCTTCATCGTAGGCAGCTTCAGGCTCAAACATCGTGCCTGCGCCATTTTCACGGGCGTAGATAGCCAGCACGGCAGCCAGCGGCACAGAAACCTGACGCGGAATGCCGCCAAAGCGCGCGTTAAAGCGTACCTCATCATTCGCCAGTTCCAGATTGCCGACAGCACGCGGCGCAATGTTGAGTACGATTTGCCCGTCACGCGCATATTCCATAGGAACCTGCACGCCAGGGAGCGTCACATCCACCACCAAGTGCGGCGTGAGCTGGTTATCCAGCAACCACTCATAGAATGCACGCAGCAGATAGGGACGACGTGGTGTTAGCTGTGACAAATCCATACAGATTAACTCCGGCCCAGACGCATTTCACGTTCTGCTTCAGTTAAAGAAGCAAGGAAAGAGTCACGCTCAAAGACGCGGGTCATATAGCCTTTCAGCTCTTTCGCACCCGGGCCGCTGAACTCGATGCCCAGTTGCGGCAGACGCCACAGCAGCGGAGCAAGATAGCAATCGACCAGGCTGAACTCATCGCTCAGGAAGTACGGCTTCTGACCGAAGACCGGCGCAATCGCCAGCAGTTCTTCGCGCAGTTGCTTACGTGCGGCATCTGCTTCAGAAGCTGAACCGTTGATGATGGTGTTCATCAGCGTGTACCAGTCTTTTTCGATGCGATGCATGTACAGACGGCTTTCACCGCGAGCTACCGGGTAAACAGGCATCAGTGGCGGATGCGGGAAACGCTCATCCAGATATTCCATAATGATGCGAGATTCCCACAGGGTCAGCTCACGATCCACCAGGGTCGGAACGCTCTGATTCGGGTTGAGGTCAATCAGATCCTGAGGCGGATTGTCCTTTTCCACGTGTTCGATCTCGAAACTTACACCTTTCTCAGCCAGCACAATGCGGACCTGATGGCTATAGATGTCAGTAGGACCGGAAAACAGCGTCATTACCGAACGTTTGTTGGCAGCGACAGCCATGAAAACCTCCAGGTATAGTCAGAATTTTTACTGCTACCAGCCACCAGGTGGCCAGTCAGAAGTTGTGTTACCCAGTAAGGAACGACTCTCTTTGTTCGAAAATCAAACAAAAAATGAGCAATACCCGACATTTGGGCAGAAAATTGGATGATAGTTTACCAGATTTTGCGACCTTTGTGGTGAGTCGATGCCGGAAATGGGGAAAAAGAGATGCGCTTTAGTCTGAAATAGTTGACTTAGTCCCTTATTGGCGATGTGGTTTTTGTTTTGCCTGTCTGTCAGACGGTAGCAAAAAGCAACTTTCCAATTTTTACGCTGATTCAGAATTTAACCATAAAAAAACCCGCCGAAGCGGGTTTTTTCGCAAATTGTTTTCTGCCGGAGCAGAAGCCAATTAACGTTTGGAGAACTGCGGACGACGACGTGCTTTACGCAGACCGACTTTCTTACGTTCAACCTGACGAGCGTCACGAGTAACGAAGCCAGCTTTACGCAGTTCAGAACGCAGGGACTCGTCGTATTCCATCAGAGCGCGGGTGATACCGTGACGGATCGCACCAGCCTGACCAGAGATACCACCACCTTTAACGGTGATGTACAGGTCCAGTTTCTCAACCATGTCGACCAGTTCCAGCGGCTGACGAACTACCATGCGAGCAGTTTCACGACCGAAGTACTGTTCCAGAGAACGTTGGTTGATTACGATTTTACCGTTGCCCGGTTTGATGAAAACGCGAGCTGCGGAACTTTTGCGGCGACCAGTGCCGTAGTATTGATTTTCAGCCATTGCCTATAATCCCGATTAGATGTCAAGAACTTGCGGTTGCTGTGCCGCGTGGTTGTGCTCGTTACCCGCGTAAACTTTCAGTTTACGGAACATAGCACGACCCAGCGGGCCTTTTGGCAACATGCCTTTAACCGCGATTTCAATCACACGCTCAGGACGGCGAGCAATCATCTCTTCAAAGGTCGCTTGTTTGATACCACCGATGTGGCCGGTGTGGTGATAGTACACTTTGTCAGTACGCTTGTTGCCGGTTACAGCAACTTTGTCAGCGTTCAGAACGATGATGTAATCACCGGTATCTACGTGCGGAGTGTATTCCGCTTTGTGCTTACCGCGCAGGCGACGAGCCAGTTCAGTAGCCAGACGGCCCAGAGTTTTACCGGTCGCGTCAACAACATACCAGTCGCGTTTTACGGTTTCTGGTTTAGCTGTAAAAGTTTTCATTAAAAGCTTACCCAATAAATAGTTACACGTTGGTGAACACCCAAACGTCTTCAATTGTTGAGGTTCACACGACAAAGTCCGGCAAACCTACCCCTTCGAATAGCCTATGCCAGCACACAAAAAGTTTTGGGAAAAAAACTTTCTTGTAACGTGGGGTCGCAGGATTATAGAGAAGTCGGGGTCAAAGATCGACCCCTTTTTGTGATTTGTGACAGGTTTTAACCCGCCAAATGCTCGCGCTTCAGATACTCTTCGCTTTGCATCTCTTGCAGACGTGACAGGCAACGCTGGAACTCAAACTTCAGCCGATCGCCCTGATAAATTTCATACAGCGGCACTTCTGCACTCACCACTAATTTGACATGGCGCTCGTAAAACTCATCCACCAGCGCAATAAAGCGCCGCGCTTCGCTCTCCATCAACCGCGTCATAACTGGTACATCAAACAACATGACCGTATGAAAGAGACGTGAGAGCGCAATATAGTCATGCTGACTGCGGGCGTCGACGCACAGCGTAGTAAAAGAGACCGCCAGCGTCTGGTTCTCGACGCCCATTGTCGCCAATGGCCGATGGTTGATTTCTAACGTCGGTGAATTTTCTCGTTTCGCCCCCGCCAGCGCCAACCATAGTTTATCCATCTGCGCCCGGGTTTCATCGTTGAGTGGCGAAAGCCACAGATGCGCCTGAGTGAGTGTACGCAGTCGATAATCAACACCAGCGTCCACGTTCATTACATCACAATGCTGTTTAATGGCATCGATTGCAGGCAGAAAACGCGCACGTTGCAGGCCATTTCGATAAAGTTCATCCGGCGGAATATTTGACGTCGCTACCAGGGTAATGCCGCGGGCGAACAGGGCTTTCATCAGACCGCCAAGTAGCATGGCGTCGGTAATATCAGAAACAAAAAATTCGTCAAAACAGAGCACGTCAGTTTCGGCTTTAAAGCGATCGGCAATAATTTCCAGCGGATCGGTCTGCCCCTGTAAGGCAGTTAGCTCTTCGTGCACCCGCAGCATAAAACGGTGAAAGTGCAGGCGCTGTTTCCGCTCTCCCGGCAGGCTTTGATAGAAAAGGTCCATCAGCCAGGTTTTCCCGCGTCCTACACCGCCCCACATATATAAGCCACGCACTGGCGTATGCTTTGTGTCTTCGCGTTTACCCCACAGCTTACCGACCCGCGCCATTAGCCCACTCGTCCTGGGGGCTGGTGGCCTGCTATTGATGAGTTCTTGATAAATAATTTCCAGGCGGCTGACGGCCTCTTTTTGAACGTCGTCGGGTTGATGGCTGCCTTCATTGAGCGCCTTCAGGTATTGCGATGTTGGGGTAACGCTTTGCATGATCTTATTGTTATTCCTTGAATAATCGGTGCGCCGTTGTTCACGGTTGACGAAAAAAAGGCCGTTCTACACTACGCGATATGCAGTCGGGATTCCACTTCTGTGGAATTAACGGTTATAGTGGCATAATCAGCCGCAGGCATGGAGCCTGAAGCCAACACCCTACGGAAACAAAAGACAACGGGAGATGTTCATGACCTGGGAATATGCGCTAATTGGGTTAGTCGTCGGCATCATTATTGGTGCTGTGGCCATGCGTTTTGGTAATCGTAAACTACGCCAGCAACAGGCGTTGCAGTACGAACTGGAAAAGAATAAAGCTGAACTGGACGAGTATCGCGAAGAGCTGGTTAGCCACTTTGCCCGCAGCGCGGAATTACTGGATACCATGGCGCACGACTATCGCCAGCTGTATCAGCACATGGCGAAAAGCTCCAGCAGCCTGCTGCCGGAACTGTCTGCTGAAGCAAACCCGTTCCGTAATCGTCTGGCAGAGTCTGAAGCCAGCAACGATCAGGCACCGGTGCAGATGCCTCGCGACTATTCTGAAGGCGCATCCGGCCTGCTGCGTACTGGCGCGAAGCGCGACTAATTTATTTTTCGGGCGCAGCCATTGCGCCCTCCTCTTCTCTCCCTCCCCGACTATCATTTAATCTGGTGTCTCATTGTTAGCCGTCTGAAAATTCAATAACATCAAACTGTTTTGAATCTCTTTTCTTATCATTCAGGTACGAGAGCAGGAATAATGAAAAAACAAACCCAGCTGTTGAGTGCATTAGCGTTAAGTGTCGGGTTAACTCTCTCGGCGTCATTTCAGGCCGTCGCGTCGATTCCAGGCCAGGTTGCCGATCAGGCCCCTCTCCCCAGTCTGGCTCCAATGCTGGAAAAAGTGCTTCCGGCAGTGGTGAGCGTACGGGTGGAAGGAACGGCCAGTCAGGGACAGAAAATCCCGGAAGAATTCAAAAAGTTTTTTGGTGATGATTTACCGGATCAACCTGCACAACCCTTCGAAGGTTTAGGTTCCGGTGTCATCATCAACGCCAGTAAAGGCTATGTGCTGACCAACAACCATGTGATTAATCAGGCACAGAAAATCAGTATTCAGCTCAATGATGGGCGCGAGTTTGATGCAAAACTGATTGGTAGCGATGACCAGAGCGATATCGCCCTGTTACAAATTCAAAACCCGAGCAAATTAACGCAAATCGCTATTGCCGACTCCGATAAATTGCGCGTCGGTGATTTTGCCGTAGCGGTCGGTAACCCATTTGGCCTTGGGCAAACCGCCACCTCTGGCATTGTTTCCGCATTAGGCCGCAGCGGGTTGAATCTTGAAGGTCTGGAAAACTTTATCCAGACAGATGCTTCCATTAACCGCGGTAACTCCGGCGGTGCACTATTAAACCTTAACGGTGAGTTAATTGGCATCAACACTGCAATCCTTGCGCCTGGCGGCGGGAGCGTCGGGATTGGATTTGCCATCCCCAGTAATATGGCGCGAACACTGGCGCAGCAGCTTATCGACTTTGGTGAAATCAAACGCGGTTTGTTAGGCATCAAAGGCACCGAGATGAGTGCCGATATCGCCAAAGCCTTCAACCTTGACGTGCAGCGTGGCGCGTTTGTCAGCGAAGTGTTGCCAGGTTCTGGCTCGGCAAAAGCGGGCGTCAAAGCGGGCGATATTATTACCAGCCTCAACGGCAAACCGCTGAATAGCTTTGCTGAGTTGCGCTCTCGTATCGCGACCACCGAGCCGGGCACGAAAGTGAAGCTTGGCCTGCTGCGTAACGGCAAACCACTGGAAGTAGAAGTGACGCTCGATACCAGCACCTCTTCGTCGGCCAGCGCTGAAATGATCACGCCAGCGCTGGAAGGTGCAACGTTGAGCGATGGTCAGCTAAAAGATGGCGGCAAAGGTATTAAAATCGATGAAGTTGTCAAAGGAAGCCCAGCTGCTCAGGCTGGCTTGCAAAAAGACGATGTGATCATTGGCGTCAACCGCGATCGGGTGAACTCGATTGCTGAAATGCGTAAAGTGCTGGCGGCAAAACCGGCCATCATCGCCCTGCAAATTGTACGCGGCAATGAAAGCATCTATCTGCTGATGCGTTAATGTCGTAAACCGGGCATCAGGCTTACGTGTGATGTCCGGTTAACTCGTGGTATGCTGCTGCCGTTCCCTTTTTTAATGACGCCTCCATCATGTTTGTGAAGCTCTTACGTTCCGTTGCGATTGGATTAATTGTCGGCGCTATTCTGCTGGTTGCCATGCCTTCGCTGCGCAGCCTTAACCCGCTTTCCACTCCGCAATTTGACAGTACCGATGAGACGCCTGCCAGTTATAATCTGGCGGTTCGCCGCGCCGCGCCAGCGGTGGTTAACGTTTACAACCGTGGTTTGAACACCAACTCTCACAACCAGCTTGAGATCCGCACCTTGGGATCCGGTGTAATCATGGATCAACGCGGTTATATCATCACCAATAAACACGTCATCAACGACGCCGATCAGATCATCGTCGCCTTACAGGATGGTCGTGTATTTGAAGCATTGCTGGTGGGATCTGACTCTCTAACCGATCTGGCGGTACTTAAAATTAATGCCACTGGCGGTTTACCTACCATTCCGATCAATGCACGTCGCGTACCGCACATTGGCGACGTGGTACTGGCGATCGGTAACCCGTACAACCTCGGGCAGACCATTACCCAGGGGATTATTAGTGCCACGGGTCGAATCGGTCTGAACCCGACCGGGCGGCAAAACTTCCTACAAACCGATGCTTCCATTAACCACGGTAACTCTGGCGGCGCGCTGGTGAACTCGCTGGGAGAACTGATGGGCATTAACACGCTGTCGTTTGATAAGAGTAACGATGGCGAAACGCCGGAAGGTATCGGCTTTGCGATTCCTTTCCAGTTAGCAACCAAAATTATGGATAAGCTGATCCGCGATGGTCGCGTGATCCGCGGCTACATTGGTATCGGCGGACGCGAGATCGCACCACTGCACGCGCAGAGCGGTGGTATAGATCAACTGCAAGGGATCGTGGTTAATGAAGTGTCACCTGACGGCCCAGCGGCGAATGCGGGTATTCAGGTCAACGATCTGATTATTTCGGTGGATAACAAACCGGCCATCTCTGCTCTGGAGACGATGGATCAGGTGGCGGAAATTCGCCCTGGTTCGGTGATCCCGGTTGTAGTGATGCGTGATGATAAGCAGTTAACGCTGCAGGTCACCATTCAGGAATATCCGGCAACCAATTAAGTCGAGTGCTCAAAACAAAAACCGGAGTCTGTGCTCCGGTTTTTTATTATTCGCTAATCAATTACTTATTAACGAACTCTTCGCCCAGGGCGATATCTTTCTTCAGCGTATCCAGCATACCTTCCAGCGCGTTCTGTTCAAATGCGCTCAGGGTACCGATAGATTTACGCTCTTCCACGCCGTTTTTACCCAGCAGCAGCGGTTGAGAGAAGAAACGGGCGTACTGACCGTCGCCTTCAACGTAGGCACATTCGACAACGCCTTGTTCGCCCTGCAGTGCACGAACCAGAGACAGACCAAAACGTGCAGCTGCCTGGCCCATAGACAGGGTTGCAGACCCGCCACCGGCTTTCGCTTCAACCACCTCAGTACCCGCGTTCTGGATACGTTTGGTCAGATCAGCCACTTCCTGCTCGGTAAAACTAACGCCAGGAACCTGTGACAGCAGCGGCAGAATGGTAACACCAGAGTGACCGCCAATAACCGGCACTTCAACTTCGCCTGGCTGTTTGCCTTTCAGTTCCGCAACAAAGGTGTTGGAACGAATGATATCCAGCGTGGTAACGCCGAACAGTTTGTTTTTGTCATAAACACCGGCTTTTTTCAGCACTTCAGCAGCAATTGCAACAGTGGTGTTAACCGGGTTAGTGATAATACCAATGCACGCTTTCGGGCAGGTTTTCGCAACTTGCTGTACCAGGTTTTTCACGATGCCGGCGTTAACGTTAAACAGGTCGGAACGATCCATACCCGGTTTACGCGCTACACCTGCAGAGATAAGAACGACATCTGCGCCTTCCAGCGCCGGAGTCGCATCTTCACCAGAAAAACCTTTGATTTTCACAGCAGTAGGGATATGGCTCAGATCGACGGCCACACCGGGAGTCACTGGAGCGATATCATACAGAGAGAGTTCTGAACCTGAAGGCAGTTGGGTTTTTAACAGTAGTGCAAGCGCCTGGCCAATACCGCCAGCAGCGCCGAGGACTGCGACTTTCATCCTAAACTCCTTATTATATTGATAAACTAAGATATGTTGCTCCGCTGCCGCGACCTTAATCCACAAAATTGCCGTTTACAATGACCACATCTCAAGAATGTGTAGTCACGCAAGTTTAGCGTTTATGCATTTAATTGCCGTAATCAGGAACCTAACTTACGTAATTAACAGTCGCTTATGCATTAGCGCAACATTCCAACAGGTGGTGACAATATACCCTACCGTTCAGCCAAAACAACATCAATTTGATAACAATTAATTTACTTTTAAGCAGAATTTGCATGCCGTGACGCAGGCATGTTTCTCAATAACGAAATTTGATAAAATCCCGCTCTTTCATAACATTATTTCAGCCTTCTTCAGGGCTGACTGTTTGCATAAAAATTCATCTGTATGCACAATAATGTTGTATCAACCACCATATCGGGTGACTTATGCGAAGCTCGGCTAAGCAAGAAGAACTAGTTAAAGCATTTAAAGCATTACTTAAAGAAGAGAAATTTAGCTCCCAGGGCGAAATCGTCGCCGCGTTGCAGGAGCAAGGCTTTGACAATATTAATCAGTCTAAAGTCTCGCGGATGTTGACCAAGTTTGGTGCTGTACGTACACGCAATGCCAAAATGGAAATGGTTTACTGCCTGCCAGCTGAACTGGGTGTACCAACTACCTCCAGTCCATTGAAGAATCTGGTGCTGGATATCGACTACAACGATGCAGTTGTCGTGATTCATACCAGCCCTGGCGCGGCGCAGTTAATTGCTCGCCTGCTGGACTCACTGGGCAAAGCAGAAGGTATTCTGGGCACCATCGCTGGCGATGACACCATCTTTACCACCCCTGCTAACGGTTTCACCGTCAAAGACCTGTACGAAGCAATTTTAGAGCTGTTCGACCAGGAGCTTTAATCTCTGCCCCGTCGCTTCTGGCGGCGGGGAAAATGTTGCTTATCCCTCTCATTCCCCTTCTTTCTCCTGCGATACATTTAACGAATAGTGCGTTTTACCGCGACACATCATTCACAAAATGAATACATACGGTAAAAAAAGCACATTATGCAAAATTCATTATCTAATTGAAAATACTATAATTAATAATAAATAACCGTGTTTTTTATACTTTTTTGTTATTAAAATTCACATTTTTAACACTTAGTATCAACTGAAACAGTTAGCGTGGTATTAATTAGTTCAATAATTAGTGTATACTTGATTTTGTGATATGGGTCACGAAACAAAGACCCAGCTAAAAGATTATGTCGAGGTAAAAATCATGAAAATCAAAACCACTGTAGCTGCATTAAGCGTACTTTCTGTTCTCTCTTTCGGTGCATTCGCTGCCGACTCCATTGATGCTGCACAAGCACAAAATCGTGAAGCAATCGGGACCGTATCCGTAAGTGGTGTGGCGTCTTCGCCAATGGATATGCGTGAAATGCTGAACAAAAAAGCGGAAGAGAAAGGCGCAACGGCCTACCAGATTACTGAAGCTCGTAGCGGTGACACCTGGCACGCTACGGCTGAACTGTACAAATAAACCCTCATCGTCTTGTCCGACGATATTGCCCCCGGTTCGGGGGCTTTTTTTCGCGCTAATGACGAACATTAAAACGCAAATGCCCTTCCAGCTCTTCCTCTGCCTCATCAAACAGCAATATTAACGCGCCAAAACGGCGACGCGTTTTCTCTCCCAGATGAACAAATTCAATCTCAAGTGGTAGCGGCAGGACATCGTTCATTAACACATCCCATAGTGAGTCGAGATCGCGTACCTTATCTTTCGCCAGACCAAAGGTTTGGCTAAAGTCACGATAAAAATCCTCCTGACTCTCAATCTCATCAAAATCAAAGGTATAAATATTCATCTGTTGCCACCGTCACGTTTCGCGGCGAGTTCTGCCGTGCATCGCTAAGTATAGCCATGAAAAAACCGACGCTTTTGGCGTCGGTTTTGACTTAACTATCGGTCAACGCATGTTGATACTTATGGAGCATCCCCGCCAGCCGATGAACCGGTTCCGTCACCTGCGGTGGCGCTTGCCAGATGCGTAGCTTTTCCTGGTAGATTTCCAGTTCTTCCAGCAACTGGCCAAAGTACCGACGACGTTTATCATCGCTACGGGCAGATATCACATGGTCTGCTGTGCGGCGCATTTGTCGGTGAAACGCCGATAAATCCTCGTTAACCGGGATCGGCGCATCACGCAGGCGCTGGTGCGCGATAATCATCGTCAGCGCCAGGCGAAATTTCGGCAAATCCCCTGGGAACTTATTCATCAGCAAAAACAGCTGCTGATAAAGTGCCGGGAGGTGGTTCTCTTTACGACGTGCCACATTGGTAGTCATCGCGGAAACAGCGGCAGAAACAAACTGATTAAGCAGTACACGTCCGGTCCTGTCGCGCGATTTATCCCGCACAAGCAAAATAACGGTGAACGCGAGCACACAGCCGACGATTTGCCCTAATGCGCTGTCGAGAAACTGACTGAAATGGAAAGTCATCGGGTTATCCAGCACGATAATATTTATGGTGCTGGCCAGCGCCCCCATCGAGCCCAGTCGCCGTTTCTGTACTTCTATACCGAGGAAAAATCCCAGCACTGCCAGGCTAATACACAGCAGCAACATGCTCTGTTGGGTATTAGGGATAATCACCAAAAAGTAGAGCAGCCCTAACGGCAGCGCGGCCAGCGTCCCGTAGATAAAGTCGATCGCCACCATGCGTGGATTCGGCAAACGCATTGCCAGTGACGTCACTACCGCAATCATCACCATTGCACCACTGCCGGAAGTCCAGCCCGTCCACAGCCAGAAAAGCGTGCCCAGAATGCAGGAAAGTGTGGTTCGCCAGAAGTTAACCATCGCATGATGACGTTCGGCTGACTCTACTTTGACTTCCGGTTCGCCTTGCAGGATCTCTTCTTCGGTGGCGTTGATTTTTGTGTTACTGATAACGCCGCGCTTGAGAAGCTGATAACGCGTTGCCGCCGCGACCCAGCTATAAATGGTGACAGGCGTTTCCCGTTCCCCGGTCCAGGCGATAACTCTCCGCAGGCGTTTGAGCTGCTTGTGGACGTCCTGCGCGGTTTCTACCGGCGTGTCAAAAAATTCGCGGAAAGTATCAGTGATCAATTCCGGGCGCGTATTCTGAATAAGATAAGTTTCGCAGGATTGGGTAATCAGCGTCAGCGATAGCGTATTGATCGCTTTTAAACGTCGATTGGCCCGCGCCCAGCGGGAAGATTCCATATTCAGGTTGCTGCGCATGCCTTGTAGCGCCGTGGTGCGTCGCACCAGGTCGCCCCAGGCTTTATCGACAACTTCACCATCGCCATGCTTGATACAGAGTTGCATTAATTGATATTGCGCGACCAGCAAACTTTCCAGCTCTCGATCCACTTCTTGTTTGATCGATCGCGGAGAAAAGAGCAAATCCGCCATAATCGCACACACAATACCGATAACGATCTCGCTACAACGTTCGACGGCAAACTGCGGCGTAAGCAATGGTTCCGGCTGAATGGTGATCACAATGATCAGCGCGGTATAACCGGCCAGCCCCCACGCGTACGAGTTTTCTATTCGTACCAGCGAGGATATCCAGGTACAAAAACCGGCCCAGATACAGCACACCAGAATCATCAATAATGGTGCGCGGATCATCGCAATGATGATCACCAGTCCGGCAATACAGCCAATAAATGTGCCGATGATGCGCAAAAAGCCACGATAACGAATAGCGCCAGAATACGGTTCACCTCCCGCAGCAAAGGCCGGACCGGCGGCAACAATCGCCGCTGTCAGTACCGCCCAGCGTGGCGTTTCCAGCTGGAAGTGAAAGCCAACAAACAGCGCCAGTACAATGGCGGTCGCCAGTTTTACCGCAAAGCGAATATGTTGGTTAGCAATGGAGAAAATACCCATCGTGATTAACCAAACTCACGCAGGCGATGGGCCATTTTACGGAAGAACGAATCCTGGCTTTCGTCGCGATCTTGTTTGCCAGTGACCACCACTGTAGCAGTGGTGCCCGCAGGCCAGATGTTCTCTTGCTGGTTGTCGAGACGAATACGAACCGGAACACGTTGCGCAAGACGCACCCATTCAAGGTTAGAGTCTATAGTCGCCATCCCTTTGTCGTCACGCGTGCTGCTGGCGTTGGTGACCCCTGCGGCAACACTATCAACAGTCCCTTTCAGCACTTTGTTACTGCCAAGCGGCGTGATCTCTGCACGATACCCCGGACGCACCCCTTCCAGCTTAGTTTCTTCCATATAGGCCAGTACATAGAAGGAGTTCTGTTTCACCAGCGCAACCGCCGTTGATCCTCGAGTAATAAACTCACCGGTATAGACGTTGAGGTTGGTCACCCAGCCATCTGCTGGCGCGCGGATCACCGTGCGTTCAAGATCCAGTTTTGCCAGATCGCGGGTCGCCTGCGCTTTCGCTAACTGATGCAGAACCGTTTGTAGTACGTTGTTAGCCTGGTCGATCTCTTCGCGAGACATCGCCTGCACACCGAGACGGTTACGACGTCCGGCCTCCTGGCGTTTCTCCTGTGCCAGTACCTGATAATAAGCAACATCGGCTTGCGCTTCCTCAAGCGCCTTTTGATAGCGCGGCTGGTCGATGGTGAACAGTATCTGTCCTTTTTTCACCAGCTGGTTATCATGAACATTCACCTGGGTAATGAGTCCAGAAACGTCCGGCGCGATCGCAACGACGTCAGCGCTAAAGCGCGCGTCACGCGTCCAGGGGGATTCGGTGTAATAGACCCAGGCATTAAAAATTGCGATGAAGGCCAGAATGACTAATACGACCGTGATGGCCGTACGGGAGAATTTTCTTATTAGTGTTTTCACTTCAACCTCAAACGAACAGTCGCGATATCAAATAAAACAAGCAGCAATAGAGCGCGGTGTTGAACAACGCCGGATGCCAGACAAAGTCGTAGATACCTGTTGGCACAAGTACCCGGCGCACCAGCCAGAAAATCGCCAGTGATAAAAGCAATTCAAAAAATATCGGTGGGAAGGACAGCCCAAACACCACGATAACGGGAAACAGACTCATGTTGACCTTGGTTGTAAAGAGAGAGCAGGCGTTATTATTTTCAGCATCTGTCGCCGCAGAGAAGGGCATGGAAAGCCGGGCGAGAGCAACATTGCTGTAGATTGATATTTAATATATTAGCGTAACTGTTATGCTGTTATCTATATTATGTGATCTAAATCACTTTTAAGTCAGAGTGAATAATGGAACGACTAAAACGCATGTCGGTGTTTGCCAAAGTAGTTGAATTTGGCTCTTTTACCGCCGCCGCCAGACAGCTACAGATGAGCGTTTCGTCCATCAGTCAGACGGTGTCAAAACTGGAAGATGAGTTGCAGGTAAAGCTGTTAAACCGTAGCACACGCAGCATTGGCCTGACCGAAGCCGGTAGAATTTACTACCAGGGCTGCCGTCGTATGCTTCATGAAGTGCAGGATGTTCATGAGCAACTGTATGCCTTCAATAACACCCCCATCGGGACGCTACGCATTGGCTGTTCTTCAACTATGGCACAAAATGTTCTCGCCGGGCTGACAGCCAAAATGCTGAAAGAATACCCAGGTTTGAGCGTCAATCTGGTTACCGGAATTCCAGCCCCCGACCTGATTGCCGACGGTCTGGATGTGGTGATCCGCGTCGGCGCGTTGCAGGATTCCAGCCTGTTTTCCCGCCGTCTTGGCGCGATGCCAATGGTGGTGTGCGCCGCGAAAAGCTATCTCACACAATACGGCATACCGGAAAAACCCGCCGATTTAAGTAGCCATTCATGGCTTGAATACAGCGTGCGGCCCGACAATGAATTTGAACTGATTGCACCGGAAGGGATCTCGACTCGCCTGATCCCGCAAGGGAGATTTGTGACTAATGATCCGATGACGCTGGTGCGCTGGCTAACGGCGGGTGCCGGGATCGCCTACGTGCCGCTGATGTGGGTGATCAACGAGATCAATCGCGGTGAGCTGGAGATCCTGCTGCCGCGTTATCAGTCAGATCCACGCCCGGTTTATGCGTTATATACCGAAAAAGATAAGCTGCCGCTGAAGGTACAGGTCGTGATCAACTCGCTGACGGATTATTTTGTTGAGGTCGGTAAATTGTTTCAGGAGATGCACGGGCGCGGGAAAGAGAAGTAATTCATATTGTACTGTTACGTTCTACAAACCTGTGCCAACGGGTTCCCCTCACCCTAACCCCAGAGGAGCGAGGGGACCGTTCGTGCACGTAGAAAGATTAATTATCCTTCTGAAAATAATGAAATTATTACGCAGTACCGCCAACAGTCAGGTTATCAACTTTCAGCGTTGGCTGGCCCACGCCAACCGGCAAACTTTGCCCTTCTTTACCGCAGACACCCACGCCGTTATCCAGTTTCAGGTCGTTGCCAACCATCGAAATCTGCTGCATGGTTTCGATACCGGAACCAATCAACGTCGCGCCTTTCACCGGCTTCGTTACTTTACCGTTTTCAATCAGATACGCTTCTGAAGTGGAGAAAACGAATTTGCCGGATGTAATATCCACCTGACCGCCACCAAAGTTCGGTGCATAGATACCGTACTCAACGGATTCAATAATTTCCTGCGGGGTCGATTTACCCGGCAGCATATAGGTGTTGGTCATACGCGGCATGGGCAGATGGGCGTAGGATTCACGGCGACCGTTGCCAGTCGGCGTCATCCCCATCAAACGCGCGTTGAGTTTATCCTGCATGTAGCCTTTCAGAATGCCGTTCTCAATCAGCACGTTGTACTGGCCTGGCGTACCTTCGTCATCAATCGCCACCGAACCACGGCGATCGACCATCGTGCCGTCATCAACCACGGTACACAGTTCTGAAGCCACCAGCTCCCCGACCTGCCCACTAAATACTGAAGTGCCGCGGCGGTTGAAGTCGCCTTCCAGACCGTGACCTACCGCTTCATGCAACAGCACGCCCGGCCAACCTGCGCCAAGTACTACCGGCATGGTGCCCGCTGGTGCAGCAACGGCAGAAAGATTGACCAGCGCCATACGCACTGCTTCTTTTGCCCATGCATCCGCACGGACTTCGCCGTCAAGATCGGCAAGGAAGAACTCATAACCAAAACGACCGCCGCCGCCACTGGCACCGCGTTCGCGTTTGCCATCTTCTTCGACCAGAACGCTCACGGAAAGACGCACCAGCGGACGAACATCCGCCGCCAGCGTGCCGTCGGTGGCCGCAACCAGAATTAATTCATAAACGCCGCTGAGGCTGGCAGTCACTTCTTGTACGCGCTTGTCCGCTTCGCGGGCAACCTTATCGACGCGACGCAGGATATCCAGCTTCTCTTCACGGCTCATGCTTTGCAGCGGATCTACCGAGGTATACAACGGGCTATGCTCTACCGCGCCCAGCGTCTGTACTTTGCCATCACCACTATCACGGACGATGGTGCGCGCCGCTTGCGCACTCTGTTCCAGCGCCAGCAGGCTGATTTGGTCTGCGTAAGCAAATCCGGTTTTTTCACCACTGATTGCACGCACACCAACGCCCTGATCGATGTTGTAAGAACCATCTTTAATAATGCGGTCTTCTAAAACCCAGGATTCGTGATAGCTCGACTGAAAATAGAGATCGCCATAATCAAGGCGACGTTCGGCCAGTTGACCGAGGATCGCGAACAAGTCCTGATGTTTCAGGCCGTTCGCCGCTAGCAATTGTTCACTTACCAGGTTCAGACTCATCGTTTTTGCTACTCGTTAGTTACTGCAGTAGAGGATTTTTTACGGCTGCCGGATGCGGCGTGAACGCCCTATCCGGCCTACAGTTATGTTCCGGCTCGTTGGCCTTTGGCAACGATTATCATATGAGATTGGGGCAATTACGCGCCCTCGTCAAATCATTGCGCTTTTTCTTTACGCGGTTGGCGCAACACTTCGTTGATTTGCGGATCGTCCAGCGGACCCGAAATGTGATAGCGCAAAATGGAGACTTTGCTCCACAGCGGCCCCAGCACTTTACTGGCGGCAAACACTGCCGCGCCAACAATGGGGTTAACCGCAAAAGCCGCAGCCACGCCCACCGTCGCAGAAATCTCTGGTGCGACAACCGCTTCCATATTCAGGTCGCGACGTACCAGATTTACCGACCCTTTCATGGCGATATCCGCCTCCAGGCCATCCACCAGCGTGTCGTCGGTGTGCATAACGCCGTCTTTAATCCACGCGGTGCTGCGAATGGAGTCAAAATAGAACCCTTCGCCAAAAGTGTCTCTGAAATCAAAACGCAGCTTACGCATCAGGGCATCTACGCTCAATAAGCGCAGCAATTGCCCAGCATGTCCGGTATTGATTTCGGTAATTTCGCCTTTACCCAGTTGAGTATGAATGATGCCATTCAACGTCGCTTCATCTGGCTGCCAGGGTGCTTTGCGCCAGTGTAAATCGTAATCCACATTAAATGACGACTGGCGTATGGGCGTCGTGACACCAAAAAATTCTGCGGCGGCATCAATTTTCTGCCCGCGCAGTTTTCCTTTCAGCGAGGTACGTTCATTCCCCGGATTATTAACCCATTCACCATCGGCAGTAAGCCGCGAGAAACCAGTATCAATCAGTCCATTGGTCAGCGTTAACGTATCGCCAGAAATGGTGATATCACTGTCAATGCGACCGAATTTTTGCCCCCAGAACCAGCACTCTGTGCATCGTATTTGGGCGTCCGGCCAGCCACGGAAGTTAATGCGCTCCGTTGTCGGGAAAGGTGATGACGGCGTTGAATCACCACGAGTTTTCGCCACGCTCGGGTTGTAATAAAGATATTTGATATTCGCCAGCCACGGCGCGTTATTACGCATCGCTAGCGTGGCGTTGATTTCACGCCCTTGCGCTTCAACCAGGGTGCCATTTGCCGTCGGTTGCGAAACAATACTCAGGTTATTCCATTGCTGATTTCCCAGTGACAACATAGGCGTACGTAACGTTATGTGTTGTGGGAAACTCGCTGCACCACCGACACTCTCCGCAGCGCCTTTCTGGAACAGGGCCAGCCACTCGGCACCATTCATCGGCGGCATATTGAGTTCAACGCCACTTTGTTCCGGCAACGGCGGGAGCGTTTTACTGTCTGCCGCCCAAATAGCACGATCGAGCGTCAGCTTTTGACCGAGCAACCAGCGGCTATTGAAATGATTATCCGCACCAGCCTGTCCGGTTAATTCAAAGCTGTTGAGATTGCCATCAACCTTAACGTTTACCGCTAGTGGTTCACCCGCAGGTTTGGCTAACGGTGAAGGTAAGTGACTGCTCACATTCTTTAGATCGCCGTTCAGCTCTATGTTATAGGTCGCACCAGCATGATAAGGCAGATCAATGCCCACTTTACCATCCCACGCCACGCTGCCACTCAATGCTTCGTTCACCGCTTCAGGCAGAACGCCGGTTTTCGCCGGTTGCCAGTTACCGTTGAGGTTTACCGCTACCTGGTAGGCTTTTGCCCCTTCTTTGGTGGAAAAATCCACGTTCAACGGCTGATTAAACCAGCTTGCTGTCAGTGGTTCACTTTGCAGATCGCTATTGATAAAGCTGAATTTACCGCTCAAATTTTTCAGGGTGCTGTCGAGTGGTTTGATAAACAGACTGTTATTACGCAGCGTCACTTCACCTTTCGCGGTTACCAGTTCGCCGTTCAGCGGGATATCAAGATGTAAGCGAGCATTCACATCGCCGTCGAGCTGGAGTTCTTGCAGGGTCGCCCCCAGAGAATCTTTCAGCGGTGTCTCATCAAAGTAAGGGCCAACGGCTTTACCCGGACCTTTAATGTCAGCGTCAATCAGCAGTTTTTCTTTCGAGTAGTCAGGGATCACTGCGGTGAGATTACTCGCGCGCACGCCGCCCAGATTAACGCCATCGGTTTTCATCCATAAACCGTCGTTAATAAAGTCCAGTTCAATATCAAGGTTAGTTAATGCAGGCCAGTCCGGCTGGAAGGCAAACTTCGCGTTGCGCAGCGGCACCAGCACTTCAAACTGACCTTCGTTGTGTTTATAGGGGAAGAGTTGCGGATTGCCACCATAAACCAGCGTCGCGTTATCCGCTTCACCGCCCTGAATCGCGCCACTTAAGTAATCAACCAGGTCTTTACCCATCAAGTTTTCCGGGAAATAGCGCCAGGCTTGTGAACCATCATCGGTACTGATGCCAGCCAGAATACCCAGCCAGGGTTCATCGTTAGCAGGTTGCAGGTAACGAAAACCGCCGCGCGCATGGACGGCTTTGGCTTTAACGTCAATATTACGCCCATCCAGCTGGAAACCTTTGTCATTGTTCAGCCAGCTTATAGTTGCCTGGCCGTCGGCGATTTCCAGTGGCGCACGGAATACCGTTTCGTAAGGCATCTTTGCCTGCTTCATCGACGCGGTAAGCAAACCATTTTCAACGCTGCCGGAAAGCGTCCCGGAGAAGTGTTCCGCACCCGGTAATAATTTCCATTGCTTCCAGGCCAGATCGCTCCACGATGCCTGAAAACGGGTCTTGTCTGCCGCCTGAAGCGGGATATCCAGCGCCAGAGTGTTAATCTTGCCGCTCGGTTGTGTGGAGCGCCAAACATCACCCAGTGCAGGTGAAAGTTTCGCGGCCAGCGGGCGTATGCCCTCCAGGCCTGCCAGCTCCAGATTACTGGCGCGAATCCGGAGTTCGTCACTGCGTTTATTGTCTTTGCCGCCAACGTCCTGTTCCGGTACCCAGGCCAGCGTCAATGCTCCGCTCGGCCAGGGTTTGCCGTCCATCGTGATCCGTGTATCGGGAATAGAGAACTGCCAGCCCGGATTTTCACGCGTAATATGCGCGGTCAGATTATCCACCGACAGCGTATGCGTTTGCTTCTCGCCCAACCAGCTGGCACCGCCCTGTTTCAGCCAGACGTCACCGCCGGTTACATCGCCTTTGTCGATCGTCATCCAGCCTTCAAGGGAGAACTGTGCCGTTTCCAGAGCAATATTGTCCTGCATCCATTTACCGAGCCACGGCTTCAGGTCGATGTCATCCGCCTGTAGCCAGACGCGACCATTGCTTAACAACCCCTCATCATCGCGCAAATCCATGCGCACCTGCATCACGCCGTGCTGTCCGGTAAGGCTGGAGAGGCTTACCAGGCCTTCCGCACGGTGTCGACGTGGATCGTTCAGCCAGGTGAGTTGTGGGATCGCCAGCTCGGCGCGCTGACCGGATGGCGTCAGAAAACTGACTTCACTGTCGCGGAGATCGAAATGGTCAAATTGACGAAGAAACAGATCGCTGATGTGACTGGCTTCCAGGCTATCATTACCACCACCGCTGGTGATAGGAGTGTTGGTGCGAAAGCGCAGCTGCCAGAAAGTGAGGTCGCGAAACTGCCAGCGCATATGTAACAAGCTCTGCCAGACATCCAGCGCCAGAGTAACGCGTTTAACCGAAAATTCGCCGCCATCTTTTAGTTCTGCACGGATGTCGTGTGCTTCAAGCGTCGGGCCAAAATTCTGCCAGCTGGCTGAGAGCTGACTGGCTTCTACCGGCATGCCAGTCGCGGATTCTATTTTGTTGAGGATTTCCGGACGCCAGGCGTCAAGATGCGGTAAAGCAATACGCAGGCCGCTAACCAGCAGGGCAGCGATCACAACGAGCGCGGCTCCAGTAAGCAGTAAAATCCCCGGCAATCGCCTCACCCGTCACTCCTTGTCTGCTAAAAATGTGACTCAAAAACCCTTTGCCGGATGGCGGCCCAGCATCTGTTTACATCATTACGACGTCAAACTGCTCCTGGTTATAGAGCGGTTCAATTTGTACTTTAACCTGTTTACCAACGAAAATTTCCACTTCCGCCAGCGAGTGTGACTCTTCGCCTTTCAAGGCTTCAGCTACTGCCGGAGAAGCATAGACCAGGAAACGGTCGGAGTCGTAAGCATGGTGGACACGAACAATCTCGCGCATGATTTCATAGCATACCGTTTCCACGGTTTTCACCGTTCCGCGACCGTGGCAGGTTGGGCATTCGTTACACAGTACGTGCTCAATGCTTTCGCGGGTGCGTTTACGCGTCATCTCCACCAGCCCCAGCGCCGAAAAACCATTAACGCTAGTTTTCACCCGGTCTTTGCTCAATGCCTGCTCCAGCGAGTGCAGCACGCGTCGGCGGTGATCTTCATTATTCATATCGATGAAATCAATAATGATAATCCCGCCCAGATTGCGCAACCGTAACTGGCGAGCGATAGCCTGCGTCGCTTCAATATTGGTATTGAAAATGGTGTCGTCCAGATTGCGATGACCGACAAACGCCCCGGTATTGATGTCCACGGTGGTCATCGCTTCGGTCTGGTCGATAATCAGATAACCACCGGATTTCAGTTCTACTTTGCGTTCCAGCGCTCGCTGGATTTCGTTTTCGACATCAAAGAGATCGAAAATCGGCTGGCGTCCGGTGTAATGCTCCAGCTTGCTGGTCATCTCGGGAATGTACTCCGAGGTAAACTCCAGCAATGCTTCGTAAGTCAGGCGTGAGTCAACGCGAATGCGGTCCAGTTCGGCGTCGGCGAAATCACGCAGAACACGCTGCGCCAGCGCCAGTTCGCCGTACAGCTGATAACGGGTCTGCGGGCGTTTTTTACGCTCCATAACTTTGGTCCAGACGCGTTTCAGATAAGCGGCATCGGAGGCCAGTTCAGCCTCGCCAACCCCTTCCGCTGCGGTACGGATGATAAACCCGCCCTGCTCGTCGCAATACTCTGCGACCACTTTTTTCAGGCGTTCACGTTCTGATTCGCTTTCAATACGTTGGGAAACCCCAACGTGAGAAGCCCCTGGCATAAACACCAGATAGCGAGAAGGCAGCGTGATATCGGTGGTCAGGCGCGCACCTTTAGTGCCAAGCGGATCTTTCACCACCTGCACCATCAGATCTTGCCCCTGACGAACCAGTTCCGAGATGTCGCGCACCGTGAATTGCTTTTGTTCTTCACCCGCCACACATTCGGTGTGCGGCATGATATCGGATGCATGAAGAAACGCGGCTTTATCCAGCCCAATATCTACAAAAGCCGCCTGCATACCCGGAAGTACACGACTTACACGACCCTTGTAGATATTGCCTACTATTCCGCGTCGCGCCTCACGTTCAATATGAATTTCCTGCAGAATACCGCCATCAATATACGCCACTCGCGTTTCCGAAGGCGTTACGTTTACTAACAATTCAGCCGTCATGTTTATCCCTTTTCTCACGCAGTGCGTTAAAATTACTTAATAATTCATACGTTTCAACCAGCGGTAAGCCGACTACGGCGTGATAGCTGCCATTTATCTTCCTGACAAAACAGCCACCCAGCCCCTGAATACCGTATGCACCTGCTTTATCTAACGGTTCACCGCTGGCGACATAGCCCGCGATGTCTTCGTCTGTTAACGTTCTGAAAGTCACATCGGTGACCACCAGGCAATCGAGAATGTGCTGGCTGTCGGCCAACGCCACTGCCGTCATCACCTGATGGGTCTGACCCGATAATTTGCGCAACATCTGCGCCGCATGCTCTGCGTCGCGCGGTTTCTCCAGCACTTCTCCATTCAGGATAACGATAGTATCCGCACCCAGCACCGGGAGATCCTGCGCCGTTTGCGCGACACCCGCCTGTGCTTTCTCGCGCGCCAGACGCACAACATACTGCTGCGCGCTCTCCTGCGGCTGACGCTGCTCCTCAATGCCTGTAACAATACGTTCAAAGGTCACGCCAAGTTGCGCAAGTAACTCCTGACGACGCGGAGAACCGGAAGCTAAATACAGAGAAGTCATAGAAACCTTTATTGCACTGCAAACTGCTGACGGACTTTACGCATCAGCAAGAAAATCCACGGCCAGAGCACCCCATTGACTACACTACTCCAGAACACTTCCGGTCTGAAAGAGACGTTAATCACTAAAAACTCTGCCCAGAAAACAATAATATCCACCACCAGCGAAAGCAACATGACGACCAGCGCCTGCTGCCATAATGCGAGGTTGCGGAAAAGCTGGTATTTCAGCGCCACCAGGTAAGCAATGATGCTCATCGCCAATACGCGTACGCCAAGCGTCGAGCCGCTGATCAGATCCAGTATGGCACCCATCACAAAACCTGTGCCCACATTTACGCGATGAGGCAAGGCCAGGATCCAATACAACAAGATGAGTAACACCCAGTTTGGCCGGAAAACAATCAGGTTATCCGGCCAGGGCATGATTTGCAGCAACAGCGCAATGAGGAAAGAGAGCCAGATTACCCAACGTCCCTGGCTACGATAGCTCGCCACTATTGCCCTCCCGGCGCACGCGCAGGCGGTTGAGCACCACTTTGCGGCGGCGTAGCCCTTTGTGGAGAGCGATTAGCAGCAGGCTGTGTGGGCGCAGCAGGCGCAGTAGCTGCATTTCCTGTCGTCGGTTGCTGCGGAGTCGGCTGAGCGATCCCCGTTGCCGGTTCAGGTAACTTTGGCCCCATCGCGTCTGGCGAAGGCAATACCTGCGGCATCATCTGCATCAGACGTTCATTAGCAACACGATGCACCTCTTCCGGCGTCATCGGGTTAGCGCCGTTACGATCCGCGCCCCACAGCAGCAGCAGATAACGCAAACGTTGCAGTCCTGCAGTCGGACGCGCCTGAATCACAGTATAAGCGCGCTGGGTATCGAGTTTTACGGAAGAGACAACCGCGACCGGATAGCCTTCCGGGAAACGACCACCCAGACCGGAGGTCACCAGCACATCACCAACACGAATATCCGTATTCGCTGGCAGATGCTCAAGCTGCAAATCATCCGTACAACCGTTACCGGCTGCAATTACGCGGATATCGTTGCGCAGCACCTGGATTGGCAGCGCGTGGGTCGCATCACAAATCAGCAGCACGCGACTGGTCAGTTTAGCGACGGCCACCACCTGACCAACAACACCTTTGTCGCTGATGACCGGCTGGCCTTCATAAACGCCATTAACGCTACCTTTATCGATAACAACTTGATCGCTATAAGGATCGTTAACCGTGGAGATAACCTGAGTCACCATTTTCTGCTCATCCTGACGCAGCGGGGAACCCAGCAGCTCGCGCAGACGCGCGTTCTCCTGTTTGTATTGTCCAAGCATCAGCAGTTCACTGTTTTTCAGCAACAGTTCCTGACGTAACGCCCGGTTTTCAAGTTCTAGTTGGTCACGCGAGGCCAGCGTCTGCGATACGCCATCCAGCAATTCACGAGGAGCATTGGAAACAAAGTAGAAAGGACTGACGGCGGTATCCATATAAGTACGGATTTGACTGAACGTCCCCAGGCGGCTGTCGGCAATAATAATGCCGAGCGCCACCAGCACCGCCAGAATAAGGCGAATCTGTAGCGACGGGCCACGGCTAAAAATTGGCTTCATAAGTTATGCGTATTCTCGTATCAGACCAGGCAGGGTAAACAGACATTTCCCCTGCCTGCATCCGATTACTCTTCGCTGAACAGGTCGCCGCCGTGCATGTCGATCATTTCCAGCGCTTTGCCGCCACCGCGCGCCACACAGGTCAGCGGGTCTTCAGCAACAACGACTGGAATGCCGGTTTCTTCCATTAACAAACGGTCAAGGTTACGCAGCAGTGCGCCACCACCGGTGAGCACCATGCCGCGCTCGGAGATGTCGGAAGCCAGTTCCGGCGGGCACTGTTCCAGTGCAACCATTACCGCGCTCACAATACCGGTCAGCGGTTCCTGCAGTGCTTCGAGGATTTCGTTGGAGTTCAGGGTAAAACCGCGTGGAACACCTTCTGCCAGGTTACGGCCACGAACTTCGATTTCACGGACTTCATCGCCCGGGTAAGCCGAACCGATTTCGTGCTTGATACGTTCTGCGGTGGCTTCACCGATCAGAGAACCGTAATTACGACGCACATAGTTGATGATAGCTTCGTCGAAACGATCACCACCAATGCGCACGGAAGAGGAGTAAACCACGCCGTTCAAGGAGATAACAGCAACTTCAGTGGTACCACCACCGATATCAACCACCATAGAACCGGTCGCTTCAGAAACCGGCAGGCCAGCACCAATTGCGGCAGCCATCGGTTCTTCAATCAGGAAGACTTCACGGGCACCAGCGCCCTGCGCGGATTCACGAATTGCGCGGCGTTCAACCTGGGTCGCGCCAACCGGTACACAAACCAGAACGCGCGGGCTTGGACGCATAAAGCTGTTGCTGTGCACTTGTTTGATGAAGTGCTGGAGCATTTTTTCAGTCACGAAGAAGTCGGCGATAACGCCGTCTTTCATTGGGCGAATGGCAGCAATATTGCCCGGCGTACGGCCCAGCATCTGCTTCGCGTCATGACCTACTGCAGCTACGCTTTTCGGTGAACCGGCACGATCCTGACGAATGGCCACCACGGAAGGCTCATTCAATACGATGCCTTGTCCTTTTACATAAATGAGGGTATTCGCAGTACCCAGGTCAATGGACAAGTCATTGGAAAACATGCCACGAAATTTTTTCAACATACTAAGGGATAATCCTGAAAGCTGGGGCGGAAAAGAAAATCCGCTTACTTTACCAACCACACGCAGCAGCGACAAGGCGCAAAAATCATCTGCTACGGTGAAAATTAGTGCAGTTCGTTTCCTTTGTTACAAATCTCTGCCTGAGTCCAGAAAGGCTTAATGCATCAGCAGCATTCCTCGCCTGTTTGCAACCGCGTAAGGTCATTCATCTGCATATGTGCTGCAACAATCTGGCGAGCAGACAAGCACACTCCCATGAGACGCAGCGCGCGTTATTCTACGTGAAAACAGATTAAACGGCAGGTTAAACCGAGTATCTTTGTGAATATTTTTTCACGTTAGTATCAAGTGGCTGTGAGGACGCGAAAAAATCCCCTTGCCCGCCTGTAACACCGCGCTGAATCAGGGTCTGCCACTCGCTTCGCGAACGCACACCGGTGGCGTAAACTTGGGTGCTGGTCCCGGAGCAGGCTTCCACCAGGCTTTGAACCAGCAGCTGGTTCTCCGTTCGCTTCTCAATGTTTCTGACCAGCCCCGGATGGAGCTTGAGTAACTCAACATTAAGTTCTTTGATCCAACTGGTGCTTACCAGCGTCAAACCAGCCTGGTTGACGGCTACCCGTACCCCTAAAGCATTCACTAAACGAATAACAGGTTGTAAACGACTGATATGTTGACCTACATCGGCCTCTGCAAGTTCAATAATTATGCGTTTTCGTTGTGATTTTTCACATTGCATTAACGTATCGCGCAGCCAACGCTGAAAACGCGGGCGAATCAGCGACTCAACGGTAACCTGAATCGCCAGATTTTCCTCTGGCCAGTAACGCAATAGTGGAATAAGACGGCTGATTTGCAGACGGTCATACTCTTCCGATAAGCCAAACTGCAAGACCATCGGCATATACTCCGCCGAGCTAACCTCTTCATTACCATCGAAGATGCGGCACATGAGTTCGCGATGATGAACCTGACCTTCGCGAGTAACCGCCGGTTTTTGATAAAGGCGCGGGCCGCCGCGACTGAGCATTTGCTCGATAAGCGTACGCCAGCGAACATTACCGCGTCCTTTTTCAGGCAACGAGTCATCGTAAATAGCCCAGCTATTGCCGCCCTGCAATCCCGCATTACGCGTGGCAGACTCTGCATGTTCCATTACCTGCTCGGTATCCTGACCACTACGCCAGGCGCAGATACCAATGTGGATCATATCGTCGCGATCGAGCATTTTATTGTTCGGCAAGGTATCGACGGCTTTGATTAACTGACCGGCGATGCTCTCTGCCTCTTTTAACGTCCGGTGCGGTAACAGCGCAGCAAAATCACTGCGGTGGTAACGCGCCAGCAGTGCGCCAGGGTAGCGCATCATAAATGTCGACAGCAGATTCGTCAGAGTGAAGAACTGTTCTTCAACCTGGCTGTGCCCCCAGGTATCGCTCAACATATTGAAATCCGGCAGACGAATCATCATCACGATCCCGTGGGTACCTACTTTCTCCTGATCTTCCAGTAACGTTGCTAACTGATTATCGAAAAAGAGTCGGTTATTGAGGCCGGTTTTCACGTCCTGGGCGGCATAAGAGCGGATCAGCGTATCAAGACGGCTGTGTTGTTCGCGTGCGTTCTGAATTTCACGAAGCAGCGTATCTAGCGCACTGCTGGTTCTGGGCGGCCATTCATAGATGGTTCCCAACACATTAGAGCCACGCTCACCGTTTAAGATACGAGTAGCCCGGGTTTCCAGCAATTCTTGCCCGGCAAGTTGCCGTTGTAACCAGCGTACCGCCAGGAAGAGCATAACAATGATAAAGCCAATCGCCCCCGTGAGCGGCGCGGTAGTCATTAAAGAATGGAAATAGTTGCCCATCGGATCCTGATAAACCAGACGCAGCGACATCCCCGGATGCTTTATCAACGGAACACTCAGTTCGCGAAACAGATCGCTGGAGCCAACCGGACGATAACTACCATTTCTGGCCAGGGTATAAACCTGTTTATCACCATGGAGCAGGTCTACACGAACGATATCTGCCGACATCATTAATTCGGTAATTTGTGGCCTTAATGTGCTGAAGTCATTCGACACAAGGTGGGTATCAATCGCCGTCGCCACCGCCTGAACGCGATGACTAAACTTATACTGAATTGCGTTGTAGAAACTTAGCGAACAGCCCAGCAAAGTCACAAAAATTGTTAACCCGGTGAGCAGCGTAACAAAGGCCGAAAATTTCGTCGTTAATCTCATCCTTGTGTTAACTCCGATAGTGAGGAAGCGGGCATACTAGCAAATCAGATTTATCTCGCAATTTATTGCGCTTCATCGGCTTTGCTTTTCCATTAGCGAGTATAGTCTTCAGAAATTATTTTCCAATCCATCATGCACATGAGGACCACTTATGCAGGCGTTACTTTTAGAACAGCAGGACGGCAAAACTCTCGCATCGGTACAGACACTTGACGAAAGTCGCCTGCCGGAGGGCGATGTCACGGTTGATGTTCACTGGTCGAGCCTGAACTATAAAGATGCGCTGGCGATTACCGGTAAGGGAAAAATCATCCGTAATTTTCCGATGATTCCTGGGATCGATTTTGCCGGAACTGTACGCACCAGCGAAGATCCGCGTTTTCATGCCGGTCAGGAGGTGTTACTCACTGGCTGGGGCGTTGGTGAAAACCACTGGGGTGGGCTGGCGGAGCAGGCGCGAGTGAAAGGTGACTGGCTGGTTGCCATGCCGCAAGGGCTGGACGCGCGTAAAGCAATGATTATCGGTACTGCCGGTTTTACCGCCATGCTGTGTGTGATGGCGCTGGAAGATGCCGGTGTTCGCCCGCAGGACGGGGAGATTGTCGTGACGGGTGCCAGTGGTGGCGTCGGCAGTACCGCCGTGGCGCTGCTGCATAAGTTGGGTTATCAGGTCGTTGCCGTTTCCGGTCGCGAAAGTACCCATGAATACCTGAAAAGTTTAGGTGCCAGTCGTATTCTCCCTCGTGATGAGTTTGCCGAATCCCGTCCTCTGGAAAAACAAGTCTGGGCTGGGGCAATTGACACTGTTGGCGACAAAGTGCTGGCAAAAGTGCTGGCGCAAATGAATTACGGCGGCTGCGTGGCGGCCTGTGGTCTGGCGGGTGGTTTTACTCTGCCAACCACGGTCATGCCATTTATTCTGCGTAATGTCCGTTTGCAAGGGGTGGATTCAGTAATGACGCCACCAGAACGCCGCGCACAAGCCTGGCAGCGACTGGTCGCCGATTTACCGGAATCATTCTATACCCAGGCGGCAAAAGAGATATCTCTGTCAGAGGCACCGAACTTTGCCGAGGCCATCATTAATAACCAGATCCAGGGTCGCACGCTGGTGAAGGTTAACTAACCATTTAGCAAGGAATAATAAGAGAGGGAACTCATTTTGACATCATTATTCAATCGGTTAACGGGAAAAGCGGTTAGCCGGACAGCTTTCGTCGAACACCTTGGTCAGGAAGTTGTACAACATCATCCAAACTGGAAAGTCATGATTTCGACTGACCACAAATTGATGCGCATTGATACTCCTCTAAACAGCCATTATTGATATGCCTCCGTCGCCTGTTAGGTTTATGGTGCTTTGCCTGGGCGACACTACGCTTAACCTATTACTGATTTCTGGTCCCATGGGGTGAATAATCTGATTTTATTTGACTACAAATTAACCACTCGAACCTATTTAATGCTGAGAATTGTCAGTCGGTTGATTTTGCGTGCTTTAGCATTCACATCTATCCAGACGATGCAGTGAAAATTGGGTAATCCCCAGCAACCGCTGCGTAATGTCGTCTATCTTGTCGCGATCCTGGCATCCCTACATTATTTGTGGTCTGTGAAGATTATCTCATTGCAGCCCCTCATCTTCGCAGGGCTGGCTTTACAGCTTTTCACCTTACGTTATAAGAAGTTCCGTCGATGATGGCGCTAATTTCGTGAATTGTGCGGCTTGTTGCAAATTACACGGTGTTGAAGGTTATTTACATGTTAGCTGTTGATTATCTTCCCTGATAAGACCAGTATTTAGCTGCCAATTGCTACGAAATCGTTATAATGTGCGACCTCGTCCTCCCTGACACAGTTTTTGCGCTGCGGAAAAGGTGACATTGGCGCAACGAAGGTATATTTTGTTTTTTGCCGGAGGATAGCAGCAGATCGCTGCACAATGTCCGTCAAGTCTAACATTGACACTCTGGGGCAAAATAGACCGGCGTCCCGGCCTGCTGGAATTTATCGCTATGCATACAGCTGTCGGGGCATACGCTTTACAGACGGCGGTGAAACGCCTGTCACAATCACACTAAACAAAGAGTACGGAACCCACTCATGGATATTCGTAAGATTAAAAAACTGATCGAGCTGGTTGAAGAATCAGGCATCTCCGAACTGGAAATCTCCGAAGGCGAAGAGTCAGTACGCATCAGCCGTGCAGCTCCTGCCGCAAGTTTCCCTGTGATGCAACAAGCTTACGCTGCACCAATGATGCAGCAGCCAGCTCAATCTAACGCAGCCGCTCCGGCGACCGTTCCTTCCATGGAAGCGCCAGCAGCAGCGGAAATCAGTGGTCACATCGTACGCTCCCCGATGGTTGGTACTTTCTACCGCACCCCAAGCCCGGACGCAAAAGCGTTCATCGAAGTGGGTCAGAAAGTCAACGTGGGCGATACCCTGTGCATCGTTGAAGCCATGAAAATGATGAACCAGATCGAAGCGGACAAATCCGGTACCGTGAAAGCAATTCTGGTCGAAAGTGGACAACCGGTAGAATTTGACGAGCCGCTGGTCGTCATCGAGTAACGAGGCGAACATGCTGGATAAAATTGTTATTGCCAACCGCGGCGAGATTGCATTGCGTATTCTTCGTGCCTGTAAAGAACTGGGCATCAAGACTGTCGCTGTGCACTCCAGCGCGGATCGCGATCTAAAACACGTATTACTGGCAGATGAAACGGTCTGTATTGGCCCTGCTCCGTCAGTAAAAAGTTATCTGAACATCCCGGCAATCATAAGCGCCGCTGAAATCACCGGCGCAGTAGCAATCCATCCGGGTTACGGCTTCCTCTCCGAGAACGCCAACTTTGCCGAGCAGGTTGAACGCTCCGGCTTTATCTTCATTGGCCCGAAAGCAGACACTATTCGCCTGATGGGTGACAAAGTGTCGGCAATCGCGGCGATGAAAAAAGCGGGCGTTCCTTGCGTACCAGGTTCTGACGGCCCGCTGGGCGACGATATGGATAAAAACCGTGCCATTGCTAAACGCATAGGTTATCCGGTGATTATCAAAGCCTCCGGCGGCGGCGGCGGTCGTGGTATGCGTGTAGTGCGCGGCGACGCTGAACTGGCACAATCCATCTCCATGACCCGTGCGGAAGCGAAAGCCGCATTCAATAACGATATGGTTTACATGGAGAAATACCTGGAAAATCCTCGCCACGTCGAGATTCAGGTACTGGCTGACGGTCAGGGCAACGCTATCTATCTGGCGGAACGTGACTGCTCTATGCAGCGTCGTCACCAGAAAGTGGTCGAAGAAGCACCAGCACCGGGAATTACACCGGAACTGCGTCGCTACATCGGCGAACGTTGTGCTAAAGCGTGTGTTGATATCGGCTATCGCGGTGCAGGTACTTTCGAGTTCCTGTTCGAAAACGGCGAGTTCTATTTCATCGAAATGAACACCCGTATTCAGGTAGAACACCCGGTTACAGAAATGATCACCGGCGTTGACCTGATCAAAGAACAGCTGCGTATCGCTGCCGGTCAACCGCTGTCGATCAAGCAAGAAGAAGTTCACGTTCGCGGCCATGCGGTGGAATGTCGTATCAACGCCGAAGATCCGAACACCTTCCTGCCAAGCCCAGGCAAAATCACCCGTTTCCACGCACCTGGCGGTTTTGGAGTGCGTTGGGAGTCTCATATCTACGCGGGCTACACCGTACCGCCGTACTATGACTCAATGATCGGTAAGCTGATTTGCTACGGTGAAAACCGTGACGTGGCGATTGCTCGCATGAAGAATGCGCTGCAGGAGCTGATCATCGACGGTATCAAAACCAACGTTGATCTGCAGATCCGCATCATGAATGACGAGAACTTCCAGCATGGTGGCACTAACATCCACTATCTGGAGAAAAAACTCGGTCTTCAGGAAAAATAAGACTGCAAAAGCGTCAAAAGGCCGGATTTTCCGGCCTTTTTTATTACTGGGGATCGACAACCCCCATAAGGTACAATCCTCGCTTTCTTCACCCATCAGGGACAAAAAATGGACACTCGTTTTGTTCAGGCCCATAAAGAGGCGCGCTGGGCGCTGGGGCTGACCCTTTTGTATCTGGCAGTTTGGTTAGTAGCCGCTTACTTACCTGGCGTTGCCCCCGGTTTTACCGGCTTTCCGCGCTGGTTTGAGATGGCCTGCATCCTGACGCCGCTACTGTTTATTGGACTGTGCTGGGCGATGGTGAAATTTATCTATCGCGATATCCCACTGGAGGATGACGATGCAGCTTGAAGTAATTCTACCGCTGGTCGCCTATCTGGTGGTGGTGTTCGGTATCTCTGTTTATGCGATGCGTAAACGGAGCACCGGCACCTTCCTTAATGAGTATTTCCTCGGCAGCCGCTCTATGGGCGGTATTGTGCTGGCGATGACGCTCACCGCGACCTATATCAGTGCCAGTTCGTTTATCGGCGGGCCAGGAGCTGCTTATAAATACGGGCTGGGCTGGGTATTGCTGGCGATGATTCAGCTTCCTGCAGTCTGGCTTTCACTCGGTATTCTCGGCAAGAAGTTTGCGATTCTTGCGCGCCGCTACAATGCAGTGACGCTGAACGATATGCTGTTTGCCCGCTACCAGAGTCGTCTTCTGGTGTGGCTGGCGAGTTTGAGTTTGCTGGTTGCGTTCGTTGGTGCGATGACCGTGCAGTTTATCGGCGGTGCGCGCCTGCTGGAAACCGCGGCGGGTATTCCTTATGAAACCGGGCTGCTGATTTTTGGTATCAGCATTGCGTTATATACCGCCTTTGGTGGCTTTCGCGCCAGCGTGCTGAACGACACCATGCAAGGGCTTGTGATGCTGATTGGCACCGTTGTGCTGCTTATTGGCGTGGTACATGCCGCTGGCGGCTTAAGCAACGCAGTACAGACCTTGCAAACCATCGATCCGCAACTGGTTACGCCACAAGGCGCTGACGATATTCTGTCGCCTGCCTTTATGACGTCGTTCTGGGTACTGGTGTGCTTTGGCGTGATTGGCCTGCCGCATACTGCGGTGCGCTGTATCTCTTATAAAGACAGCAAAGCAGTACACCGGGGGATCATCATCGGTACGATTGTAGTCGCAATCCTGATGTTCGGTATGCACCTGGCCGGAGCGTTAGGTCGTGCAGTGATCCCCGATCTCACCGTACCGGATCTGGTGATCCCGACGTTAATGGTAAAAGTGCTGCCACCGTTTGCTGCCGGAATCTTCCTGGCTGCACCTATGGCTGCGATCATGTCGACGATCAATGCCCAGTTGCTGCAAAGTTCCGCTACGATCATTAAAGATCTCTATCTGAATATCCGTCCGGATCAAATGCAAAACGAGACGCGTCTGAAGCGGATGTCGGCGGTAATTACGTTAGTTCTCGGCGCGTTGCTGCTGCTTGCCGCCTGGAAGCCGCCAGAAATGATCATCTGGCTGAATTTGCTGGCCTTCGGTGGGCTGGAAGCCGTTTTCCTGTGGCCGCTGGTGCTGGGTCTTTACTGGGAACGCGCCAACGCCAAAGGCGCGCTAAGTGCGATGATCGTTGGCGGCGTGCTGTATGCCGTACTCGCGACGCTGAATATTCAGTACCTGGGCTTCCACCCTATTGTGCCCTCGTTACTACTAAGTTTGCTGGCTTTCCTGGTCGGAAACCGTTTCGGTACATCCGTCCCGCAAGCTACCGTTTTGACTACTGATAAATAAAGAGTTTTGCCATGCCTTGGATCCAACTGAAACTGAACACCACCGGCGCGAACGCGGAAGATCTTAGCGATGCGCTGATGGAAGCGGGTGCCGTTTCTATCACTTTTCAGGATACCCACGATACGCCAGTATTTGAGCCGCTGCCGGGCGAAACGCGCCTGTGGGGCGACACCGATGTGATTGGTCTGTTCGACGCTGAAACCGATATGAACGACGTGGTGGCGATTCTGGAAAACCATCCGCTGCTCGGCGCAGGCTTCGCGCATAAAATCGAACAACTAGAAGATAAAGACTGGGAGCGCGAATGGATGGATAATTTCCACCCGATGCGCTTTGGTGAACGACTGTGGATCTGCCCTAGCTGGCGTGATGTGCCGGACGAAAACGCCGTCAACGTGATGTTAGATCCAGGGCTGGCGTTTGGTACGGGTACCCATCCAACCACCTCTCTGTGCCTGCAATGGCTCGACAGCCTCGATTTAACCGGTAAAACAGTCATCGACTTTGGCTGTGGTTCCGGCATTCTGGCGATCGCGGCGCTGAAACTGGGTGCAGCAAAAGCCATTGGTATTGATATCGATCCGCAGGCGATTCAGGCCAGCCGCGACAACGCCGAACGTAATGGCGTTTCTGACCGTCTGGAACTCTACTTACCGAAAGATCAGCCAGAAGAAATGAAAGCCGACGTGGTGGTCGCTAACATCCTTGCAGGCCCATTACGTGAACTGGCACCGTTAATCAGCGTCCTGCCGGTTTCAGGCGGTTTGCTGGGCCTTTCCGGTATTCTGGCAAGCCAGGCAGAGAGCGTTTGTGAAGCTTATGCCGATAGCTTCGCACTGGACCCGGTCGTGGAAAAAGAAGAGTGGTGCCGTATTACCGGTCGTAAGAATTAACCTTCGCATCGCCGTAGGGTGACGCGGGGCGAAGTGCGAGCAAGCTCACAAAAGGCACGTAAATTTGCCGGTTATTTACGCAAATTTGCGTGCCAAAATTTTCATTCATAAAGAAAAATTGAGAACTTACTCAAATTTCTTTGAGTGTAAATTTTAGTCACTATTTTCTAATATGATGATTTTTATGAGTAATTATCGCACCACGCTCATTTTAAATGCAATTCTTTGATCCATCTCAGAGGATTGGTCAAAGTTTGGCCTTTCATCTCGTGCAAAAAATGCGTAATATACGCCGCCTTGCAGTCACAGTATGGTCATTTCTTAACTCATGCGCATCGGACAATATCAGCTCAGAAATCGCCTGATCGCAGCGCCCATGGCTGGCATTACAGACAGACCTTTTCGGACGTTGTGCTACGAGATGGGAGCCGGATTGACAGTATCCGAGATGATGTCTTCTAACCCACAGGTTTGGGAAAGCGACAAATCTCGTTTACGGATGGTGCACATTGATGAACCCGGTATTCGCACCGTGCAAATTGCTGGTAGCGATCCGAAAGAAATGGCAGATGCAGCACGTATTAACGTGGAAAGCGGTGCCCAGATTATTGATATCAATATGGGTTGCCCGGCTAAAAAAGTGAATCGCAAGCTCGCAGGTTCAGCCCTCTTGCAGTACCCGGATGTCGTTAAATCGATCCTTACCGAGGTCGTCAATGCAGTGGACGTTCCTGTTACCCTGAAGATTCGCACCGGCTGGGCACCGGAACACCGTAACTGCGAAGAGATTGCCCAACTGGCTGAAGACTGTGGCATTCAGGCTCTGACCATTCATGGCCGTACACGCGCCTGTTTGTTCAATGGAGAAGCTGAGTACGACAGTATTCGGGCAGTTAAGCAGAAAGTTTCCATTCCGGTTATCGCGAATGGCGACATTACTGACCCGCTTAAAGCCAGAGCTGTGCTCGACTATACAGGGGCGGATGCCCTGATGATAGGCCGCGCAGCTCAGGGAAGACCCTGGATCTTTCGGGAAATCCAGCATTATCTGGACACTGGGGAGTTGCTGCCCCCGCTGCCTTTGGCAGAGGTTAAGCGCTTGCTTTGCGCGCACGTTCGGGAACTGCATGACTTTTATGGTCCGGCAAAAGGGTACCGAATTGCACGTAAACACGTTTCCTGGTATCTCCAGGAACACGCTCCAAATGACCAGTTTCGGCGCACATTCAACGCCATTGAGGATGCCAGCGAACAGCTGGAGGCGTTGGAGGCATACTTCGAAAATTTTGCGTAAACAGAAATAAAGAGCTGACAGAACTATGTTCGAACAACGCGTAAATTCTGACGTACTGACCGTTTCTACCGTTAACTCTCAGGATCAGGTAACCCAAAAACCCCTGCGTGACTCGGTTAAACAGGCACTGAAGAACTATTTTGCTCAACTGAATGGTCAGGATGTGAATGACCTCTATGAGCTGGTACTGGCTGAAGTAGAACAGCCCCTGTTGGACATGGTGATGCAATACACCCGTGGTAACCAGACCCGTGCTGCGCTGATGATGGGCATCAACCGTGGTACGCTGCGTAAAAAATTGAAAAAATACGGCATGAACTAATTCAGGTTAGCTAAATGCTTGATTAAAAAGGCGCTACTCGGCATGGGGAAGCGCCTTTTTTATAGGTGTCACAAAGGGAGTGACCATGAGAACAGGATGTGAACCGACCCGGTTTGGTAATGAAGCTAAGACCATTATTCACGGTGATGCGCTTGCCGAACTTAAAAAGATCCCCGCCGAAAGTGTCGATCTGATCTTTGCCGACCCACCATATAACATCGGTAAAAATTTTGATGGTCTGATCGAAGCCTGGAAAGAAGATCTGTTTATCGACTGGCTGTTTGAAGTGATTGCAGAGTGCCACCGCGTTCTGAAAAAGCAGGGCAGCATGTACATCATGAACAGCACGGAAAACATGCCCTTTATCGATCTCCAGTGCCGCAAGCTTTTTACCATCAAAAGTCGCATCGTCTGGTCATATGACAGTTCTGGAGTACAGGCGAAAAAACACTACGGCTCCATGTACGAACCCATCCTGATGATGGTGAAAGACGCAAAGAACTACACATTCAACGGTGATGCTATTCTGGTAGAAGCCAAAACCGGATCGCAGCGCGCGTTGATCGATTATCGCAAAAATCCTCCACAGCCATACAATCATCAAAAAGTACCGGGTAACGTCTGGGATTTTCCGCGCGTGCGTTATTTGATGGATGAATATGAGAACCACCCGACGCAAAAACCGGAAGCCTTACTGAAACGCATTATTCTCGCCTCTTCCAACCCAGGCGATATCGTTCTCGACCCGTTTGCCGGTAGCTTTACTACCGGTGCCGTAGCCGTCTCCAGCGGGCGAAAATTCATTGGTATTGAGATCAACAGCGAGTACATCAAAATGGGGCTTCGACGGCTGGATGTCGCGTCGCATTACTCTGCGGAAGAACTGGCGAAAGTGAAAAAAAGAAAGACCGGCAACCTGTCAAAACGAAGCCGGTTAAGCGAAGTTGACCCCGATCTCATTGCAAAGTAAAGGAAGTGTAAGCCTGGTTTTCAGATTATTCATTTCGTGTATATTTCCTGCCAGACTTGGTTAAACATACACAGGCTCAGGTAATGATTCGCAAGTATTGGTGGCTCGTCGTTTTCGCTGTCTTCGTTTTTCTGTTTGATACTTTACTGATGCAGTGGATTGAACTGCTGGCAACAGAAACAGACAAATGCCGCAATATGAACTCAGTTAATCCACTAAAACTGGTTAACTGTGACGAACTGAATTTTCAGGACAGAATGTGAATTTACATGACACTTAATTCATTCGTTTGATGAATTAATTTCGTTATGTTTTCATCTGGCATGAACATTCTTAATACGTTATCGACCAGAGCGGGGGCTTGTTTATAAAGATCATAACCCGCCATATTCATTAACCAGTTTTGAACAATTCCGCTGAAGGCACCATTAATAATAATCATCACAACATCTAAATCGAGGTTATTTGCTACACAACCTTGTTGCTGACACGCCTGCAATACTTCGCGGAGAGTCTGCGGATTGAAGCCCATCTTTTCGCGTATCACTCCCTCGGCCAGCATCTCATCATTAAATTCACATTTGTGATATAAGATTTTCAGCAACGCCTGCTGGCGGGGAATTTTGGCAATATATTGCAAGCCGACAATCAATTTTTCACGCAATTGTTGAAACGGGTCATGCTCTAATCCAGCCGTCAAGTGTTCCTGGATTAACTCCCGCAATGAAGGCTGTTGCAACCACATCTCATTAAACAGTTGAGTCTTGTTTTCGAAGTGCCAGTAGATAGCGCCACGCGTAACGTTAGCAGCGTCGGCAATGTCGTTGAGTGTCGTCTTGCTTACGCCATGCTGCGCAAACTGGGCGATGGCAGTTTCAATCAGTTCTTGCCGGGTCTTCAGAGCTTCGGCTTTGGTTCTTTTTGCCATGATTAATTATTCAGGAAATAAATATATTCGACACAGAGTGAGAAAATAGCGAAGGTTAATCTATCACCTAATGTGTATTTATACGAGAGACTAATATTGAGTTGCTATAAATCGTCAAATAAATAATATATATTATTTACCTAAAATACATTCGCCACATGAATATATATTTCAATTTACGAGGTTTTAATTCTGCCTCTTTCAACCCGCGTCAAAATAAAACAGTAGAATATTAATCTTTTTTTGTGTTTATGTGCCTTGAGACGCCAGTATTCATAACTATTCCTTACATCGACGAATGATAATTTGTAGGATAGCAAACTGTATTTTTCTTTCTGCGAGTTAACGCGTTGCCTTTCTGGGTAAATAACGCGCTTTTGGTTTTTTGAGGAATAGTAATGACGAAACATGCCAGGTTTTTCCTCCTGCCCTCCTTTATTCTGATCTCCGCGGCTTTAATCGCCGGTTGTAACGATAAGGGAGAAGAGAAAGCTCACGTCGGTGAACCGCAGGTTACCGTTCATATTGTGAAAACGGCCCCGTTAGAAGTTAAGACTGAATTACCAGGCCGCACCAATGCTTACCGTATAGCCGAAGTTCGCCCACAGGTTAGCGGGATCGTACTGAATCGTAATTTCACTGAAGGCAGCGATGTACAAGCAGGCCAGTCCCTGTACCAGATCGATCCCGCGACCTATCAGGCAAATTATGACAGCGCGAAAGGCGAACTGGCGAAAAGTGAAGCCGCCGCCGCCATCGCGCATTTGACGGTAAAACGTTACGTTCCGCTCGTGGGTACGAAATACATCAGCCAGCAGGAGTACGACCAGGCCATTGCTGATGCTCGCCAGGCCGATGCCGCCGTGATTGCCGCAAAAGCCACAGTCGAAAGCGCTCGCATCAATCTCGCTTATACCAAAGTGACTGCGCCAATTAGCGGACGTATCGGCAAATCGACCGTGACCGAAGGCGCTCTTGTCACTAATGGGCAAACGACTGAACTGGCGACTGTCCAGCAGCTCGATCCTATCTACGTTGATGTGACCCAATCCAGCAACGATTTTATGAGGCTGAAGCAATCCGTAGAGCAAGGAAATTTGCATAAGGAAAACGCCACCAGCAACGTAGAGTTGGTCATGGAAAACGGTCAAACCTATCCCCTGAAAGGTACGCTGCAATTCTCTGATGTGACCGTTGATGAAAGCACCGGCTCCATAACCCTACGTGCCGTCTTCCCTAACCCGCAACATACGCTTTTGCCGGGTATGTTTGTGCGCGCACGGATTGATGAAGGCGTCCAACCTGACGCCATTCTTATCCCGCAACAAGGCGTTAGCCGCACACCGCGTGGTGATGCAACCGTGCTGATTGTTAACGATAAAAGTCAGGTGGAAGCGCGCCCTGTCGTTGCCAGTCAGGCGATTGGCGATAAATGGTTGATTAGCGAAGGTCTGAAATCTGGCGATCAAGTCATTGTCAGCGGCCTGCAAAAAGCGCGTCCGGGAGAGCAGGTTAAAGCCACTACCGATACCCCCGCAGATACTGCATCGAAGTAAGGTAATCTGACATGGCAAACTTTTTTATTCGACGACCGATATTTGCATGGGTGCTGGCCATTATTCTGATGATGGCGGGCGCACTGGCGATCCTACAATTACCCGTCGCTCAGTATCCAACCATTGCACCGCCTGCGGTTTCTGTTTCAGCAAACTATCCGGGCGCTGATGCGCAGACCGTGCAGGATACGGTGACGCAGGTTATCGAACAGAATATGAACGGTATCGATAACCTGATGTATATGTCCTCCACCAGCGATTCCGCCGGTAGCGTGACAATTACCCTTACCTTCCAGTCCGGGACCGATCCTGATATCGCGCAAGTGCAGGTGCAGAACAAACTCCAGCTCGCCACGCCGTTGCTGCCGCAGGAGGTTCAGCAGCAGGGGATCAGTGTTGAAAAGTCCAGTAGCAGCTATTTGATGGTGGCGGGCTTTGTCTCTGATAACCCAGACACCACACAGGACGATATCTCGGACTATGTGGCCTCTAACGTTAAAGATACGCTTAGCCGTCTGAATGGCGTCGGTGACGTACAGCTTTTCGGCGCACAGTATGCGATGCGTATCTGGCTGGACGCCGATCTGCTAAACAAATATAAACTGACACCGGTTGATGTGATTAACCAGTTGAAGGTACAGAACGATCAGATCGCTGCCGGACAGTTGGGCGGAACGCCAGCGTTACCAGGGCAACAGTTGAACGCCTCAATTATTGCTCAGACGCGGTTAAAAAATCCGGAAGAATTCGGCAAAGTAACCCTGCGCGTAAACAGTGACGGCTCGGTGGTACGCCTGAAAGATGTCGCACGAGTTGAACTTGGCGGTGAAAACTATAACGTTATCGCTCGTATCAACGGAAAACCGGCGGCGGGCCTGGGGATTAAGCTGGCAACCGGCGCGAATGCTCTCGATACCGCGAAAGCCATTAAGGCAAAACTGGCGGAATTACAGCCATTCTTCCCGCAGGGAATGAAGGTTCTCTACCCTTATGACACCACGCCATTCGTCCAGCTTTCTATTCACGAAGTGGTAAAAACGCTGTTCGAAGCCATTATGCTGGTGTTCCTGGTGATGTATCTGTTCTTGCAGAATATGCGAGCAACGCTGATCCCCACCATTGCGGTACCCGTGGTGTTATTAGGGACGTTTGCCATCCTCGCCGCTTTTGGTTACTCCATCAACACACTAACGATGTTCGGGATGGTGCTTGCCATCGGGCTGCTCGTCGATGATGCGATAGTGGTGGTGGAGAACGTCGAGCGCGTGATGATGGAGGATAAGCTCCCGCCAAAAGAAGCGACGGAAAAATCGATGTCGCAAATTCAGGGCGCACTGGTGGGTATCGCGATGGTGCTGTCAGCGGTATTTATTCCGATGGCATTCTTCGGCGGTTCTACTGGGGCAATTTATCGCCAGTTCTCTATCACCATCGTTTCGGCAATGGCGCTTTCTGTTCTGGTGGCATTGATTCTTACCCCTGCGTTATGTGCAACACTGCTCAAACCCACCTCAGCTGAGCATCACGAAAATAAGGGTGGTTTCTTCGGCTGGTTTAATACCACCTTCGATCATAGCGTTAACCACTACACCAACAGCGTCGGCAAAATCCTCGGTTCCACAGGACGATATTTACTGATCTATGCGCTGATTGTTGCAGGAATGGTGGTGTTGTTTTTACGTCTTCCGTCTTCCTTCTTACCTGAAGAGGATCAGGGTGTCTTTCTGACCATGATTCAGTTACCCGCTGGCGCGACGCAAGAGCGGACGCAAAAAGTGTTGGATCAAGTGACGGATTACTATCTGAAGAACGAGAAAGCGAACGTTGAAAGTGTCTTTACGGTTAACGGCTTTAGCTTCAGCGGCCAGGCACAAAACGCCGGTATGGCCTTCGTCAGTCTGAAACCGTGGGAAGAGCGTAATAGTGATGAAAACAGTGCGGAAGCGGTAATCCATCGTGCCAAAATGGAATTGGGCAAGATCCGCGACGGTTTTGTCATTCCATTCAATATGCCAGCCATTGTTGAACTGGGCACGGCAACGGGTTTCGACTTTGAGTTAATTGATCAGGCTGGGCTGGGTCACGATGCCCTGACCCAGGCCCGTAACCAGTTGCTTGGCATGGCGGCGCAACATCCTGCCAGCTTAGTCAGCGTGCGTCCTAATGGCCTGGAAGACACCGCGCAGTTTAAACTGGAAGTTGACCAGGAAAAGGCGCAGGCATTAGGTGTTTCACTTTCTGACATCAATCAGACCATTTCAACGGCGTTGGGTGGGACTTACGTTAACGACTTCATCGACCGTGGTCGCGTGAAAAAGGTGTATGTTCAGGCGGATGCCAAATTCCGTATGCTGCCAGAAGATGTCGATAAACTTTATGTCCGCAGCGCCAACGGCGAAATGGTGCCATTCTCGGCCTTTACCACTTCACATTGGGTGTATGGCTCTCCGCGACTGGAACGCTACAACGGTCTGCCGTCAATGGAGATTCAGGGGGAAGCCGCGCCAGGAACCAGTTCCGGCGATGCCATGGCGTTGATGGAAAACCTTGCGTCAAAATTACCTGCGGGCATTGGTTATGACTGGACGGGTATGTCGTATCAGGAACGCTTATCGGGAAACCAGGCTCCCGCTCTGGTAGCAATTTCCTTTGTGGTTGTTTTCCTGTGCCTTGCTGCACTCTATGAAAGCTGGTCAATTCCTGTCTCGGTTATGTTGGTAGTGCCGTTAGGGATTGTCGGCGTGCTACTGGCGGCAACACTCTTTAATCAAAAAAATGACGTCTACTTTATGGTGGGCTTGCTAACGACAATTGGCTTGTCGGCCAAAAACGCTATTTTGATTGTTGAGTTCGCTAAAGATCTCATGGAGAAAGAGGGTAAAGGTGTTGTTGAAGCGACACTGATGGCAGTACGTATGCGTCTGCGTCCTATCCTGATGACCTCTCTCGCCTTTATTCTCGGCGTATTACCGCTAGCTATCAGTAACGGTGCCGGCAGTGGCGCGCAGAACGCTGTGGGTATCGGGGTAATGGGAGGAATGGTCTCTGCAACGTTGCTGGCAATCTTCTTCGTACCGGTGTTCTTTGTGGTGATCCGCCGTTGCTTTAAAGGATAAATCAGAAACATAAAGGCGCTTTCGGGTGCCTTTATTATTTCCAGTGAAACCCATAAAAATTAATAAGATATTCTTCTGCTCACTCTTTAAAAGCTTTCTATAGTTCCCGCTCCCTTCACTATTTTTACAATTCACATAATTTGTCATTATTCATTCCGCAAGATTTATAACCTCCGGTGATAAAATGGCATTCAGCTCGTTAATAAGAGAGTTAACTTATTAAGCGTTAGCGTTTATTACTGAGGTAACACCATGAAAAGATTAATTCCTGTGGCATTGCTCACCGCATTGCTGGCGGGCTGTGCTCACGATTCGCCCTGCGTTCCGGTTTATGACGATCAGGGTCGTCTGGTTCACACCAATACCTGTATGAAAGGCACGACTCAGGATAACTGGGAAACGGCTGGGGCTATTGCTGGCGGGGCAGCGGCTGTTGCTGGCCTGACGATGGGGATCATCGCTCTGTCGAAATAACTGAACAGGGCGCGGAGTTTCGCGCTCTGTTTAACGATACAGTATCTTTACATAAGATAAAATATTGCTATATTCTGCTGGCTAATTCTCTGCTGATTTAGCATGTTATATCGCGTTATTTCGCTGCTTTCGAAATAACGCATCAATTTAACTTTCACACTTCCCACCAGAAATATACTCACGCTAACAATCATTATTCTGCTTAGTAAAACACGCGTAAATATTTTGCGCCAAAATGTGGCGCATGTTTCATTTTCGCACCATTGCGGGGCGCTGTTTTTATTATTTCCTGTCTACACTCAGCTTATTGCGACGCGAAATCGGGCGCAAAAGCTGGCACTACTTTTGCTTATAAGAGGATGGCCACAGACAGGTAAAAGACGTTTCCCAAACGTCCTATAACGATAATTTTCGCCTCACAGGAAGCATTATGAAAAAGATGATGATAGCCACACTGGCTGCCGCCAGCGTGCTGCTTGCCGTTGCAAATCAGGCGCATGCTGGCGCGACGCTTGATGCCGTTCAGAAAAAAGGTTTTGTGCAATGCGGGATCAGTGATGGATTACCTGGGTTCTCTTATGCCGATGCAGACGGTAAGTTTTCAGGTATTGATGTTGATGTTTGTCGTGGTGTTGCCGCTGCTGTATTTGGTGACGACACGAAAGTGAAATATACCCCACTCACAGCAAAAGAACGCTTCACCGCTTTACAGTCAGGGGAAGTGGATTTGCTCTCCCGTAATACGACCTGGACTTCATCTCGCGATGCCGGGATGGGAATGGCATTTACCGGCGTCACTTATTACGACGGCATTGGCTTCCTGACGCACGATAAAGCGGGGCTAAAAAGCGCGAAAGAACTGGATGGCGCTACCGTCTGTATTCAGGCGGGTACTGATACCGAACTCAACGTTGCCGACTATTTCAAGGCAAACAATATGAAGTACACACCGGTGACTTTCGATCGCTCTGACGAATCAGCGAAGGCACTGGAATCTGGTCGCTGCGATACGCTGGCCTCGGATCAGTCGCAACTGTATGCCCTGCGCATCAAATTAAGCAACCCAGCTGAATGGATTGTCTTACCGGAGGTTATCTCTAAAGAACCGCTTGGGCCGGCAGTTCGTCGTGGCGATGATGAATGGTTCTCGATTGTACGCTGGACGCTTTTCGCCATGCTGAATGCTGAAGAGATGGGCATCAATTCCCAGAACGTCGATGAAAAAGCGGCTAATCCAGCAACGCCTGATATGGCACATCTGCTGGGTAAAGAAGGCGATTACGGCAAGGATCTGAAGCTGGATAATAAATGGGCCTATAACATCATCAAACAGGTGGGTAACTACTCGGAAATTTTCGAGCGTAACGTAGGTTCAGAAAGCCCGCTGAAAATTAAACGTGGGCAAAATAATCTCTGGAATAACGGCGGTATTCAGTACGCGCCGCCCGTGCGTTAAGTCGGTGTGAGGTAACGGGCGTCGCTACGGCGGCGCTCTCTTCAGCGTTATGCTTTCCGAGGTTTCTATGTCTCATCGCCGCTCAACCGTTAAAGGCTCACTCTCTTTTGCCAACCCTACGGTTCGCGCCTGGTTATTCCAGATCCTTGCCGTTGTTGCTGTTGTCGGCATTGTTGGTTGGTTATTTCACAACACTGTAACGAATCTCAATAATCGTGGCATTACTTCAGGTTTTGCCTTTCTGGATCGCGGCGCTGGCTTCGGTATTGTCCAGCATTTGATCGATTACCAGCAGGGCGACACCTACGGACGCGTTTTTATTGTCGGCTTACTCAATACGCTACTGGTTTCTGCATTGTGTATTGTGTTCGCTTCTGTTTTAGGCTTCTTTATCGGTCTGGCGAGACTTTCGGATAACTGGCTGCTACGAAAACTATCCACAATTTATATTGAGATCTTCCGTAATATTCCCCCGCTGCTGCAAATCTTCTTCTGGTACTTTGCCGTGTTGCGCAATTTGCCCGGACCACGCCAGGCTGTGAGCGCGTTTGATCTGGCCTTTTTGAGCAATCGTGGGCTTTATATTCCGTCACCGCAGCTGGGAGACGGATTTATTGCGTTTATCCTGGCTGTTGTTATGGCTATAGTCCTTTCTGTTGGGCTATTCCGCTTTAATAAAACATACCAGATAAAGACCGGACAACTGCGCCGCACCTGGCCGATCGCCGCAGTGTTGATCATTGGTTTGCCTTTACTGGCGCAATGGCTTTTTGGCGCAGCACTACACTGGGATGTCCCAGCCCTACGAGGCTTTAACTTCCGCGGCGGGATGGTTTTAATTCCTGAACTGGCAGCCTTAACGCTGGCACTTTCGGTTTATACATCTGCATTTATCGCCGAGATTATCCGCGCTGGGATCCAGGCAGTGCCTTATGGTCAACATGAAGCGGCTCGGTCACTGGGATTACCCAACCCGGTTACGCTACGCCAGGTCATTATTCCCCAGGCACTGCGAGTGATTATTCCGCCGTTAACCAGCCAGTATCTCAACATCGTCAAAAACTCCTCTCTTGCCGCCGCTATTGGCTATCCCGATATGGTTTCGCTGTTTGCTGGCACCGTGCTGAACCAGACGGGGCAAGCCATCGAGACGATAGCCATGACCATGTCGGTCTATCTGATTATCAGCCTGACTATCTCGCTGCTGATGAATATCTATAACCGCCGCATCGCGATCGTTGAACGCTAAGGAGTCATGATGACAAAAGTATTGCTGTCTCAGCCCTCGCGCCCAGCGAGCCATAACTCAAGCCGCGCGATGGTGTGGGTGCGAAAAAATCTGTTCTCCAGCTGGAGCAATAGCCTGCTGACTATTGGCTGCATATGGTTGATGTGGGAACTGATCCCACCGTTGCTGAACTGGGCATTTTTGCAGGCTAATTGGGTTGGCTCAACGCGTGCCGACTGCACAAAAGCCGGTGCCTGTTGGGTCTTCATCCACGAACGATTTGGTCAGTTTATGTATGGACTTTACCCACACGACCAACGCTGGCGAATTAACCTGGCATTACTGATTGGCCTTGTGTCAATCGCACCAATGTTCTGGAAAATACTCCCGCATCGCGGTCGCTATATTGCGGTCTGGGCGGTGATTTACCCACTGATTGTCTGGTGGCTGATGTATGGCGGTTTTTTTGGTCTGGAGCGGGTTGAAACCCGGCAATGGGGCGGGCTGACGCTAACTTTAATTATTGCATCCGTTGGGATTGCGGGGGCGCTACCGTGGGGGATCTTACTGGCGTTAGGTCGCCGCTCCCATATGCCGATTGTGCGTATCTTATCGGTCATTTTTATCGAGTTCTGGCGCGGCGTACCGCTGATTACCGTATTGTTTATGTCTTCGGTCATGCTGCCTTTGTTTATGGCAGAAGGCACCAATATCGACAAACTGATCCGCGCGCTGGTTGGCGTGATCCTGTTTCAGTCAGCATATGTTGCGGAAGTCGTGCGAGGCGGATTACAGGCGCTGCCTAAAGGGCAATATGAAGCGGCAGAGTCGCTGGCGTTGGGTTACTGGAAAACTCAGGGGCTGGTTATTCTGCCACAGGCGTTGAAGCTGGTAATTCCTGGGCTGGTAAATACCATCATCGCACTCTTCAAAGATACCAGCCTGGTGATCATTATCGGGTTGTTCGATCTTTTCAGTAGCGTTCAGCAGGCAACCGTTGATCCCACCTGGTTGGGTATGTCGACGGAAGGGTATGTTTTCGCCGCGCTGATCTACTGGATCTTCTGTTTCAGCATGTCGCGCTATAGCCAGCATCTGGAAAAACGTTTTAACACCGGGCGTACACCGCATTGAGGACACTATGAGCCAAATTTTACTGCAACCTGCTAACGCGATGATTACGCTGGAAAACGTCAATAAATGGTATGGACAATTCCATGTTTTGAAAAATATAAATTTAACCGTGCAACCGGGAGAACGGATCGTTCTGTGTGGCCCTTCAGGTTCCGGTAAATCGACAACCATTCGTTGTATTAATCATCTGGAAGAACATCAACAGGGACGGATCGTGGTAGATGGCATCGAACTTAATGAAGATATCCGCAATATTGAGCGCGTCCGGCAGGAAGTGGGAATGGTCTTTCAGCATTTCAATCTCTTCCCTCATCTGACCGTTCTACAGAACTGTACCCTGGCACCGATTTGGGTACGCAAGATGCCAAAGAAAGAGGCTGAAGCTCTGGCGATGCATTACCTTGAGCGGGTGAGAATTGCCGAACATGCGCATAAGTTTCCCGGACAAATTTCTGGTGGTCAGCAGCAACGCGTTGCCATTGCGCGTTCGCTGTGTATGAAGCCGAAAATTATGTTGTTTGATGAGCCAACGTCGGCGCTCGATCCGGAGATGGTGAAAGAGGTGCTGGATACGATGATTGGGCTGGCGCAGTCGGGTATGACAATGTTGTGTGTAACACATGAGATGGGGTTTGCACGTACCGTCGCTGACCGGGTAATTTTTATGGATCGTGGGGAGATAGTGGAACAAGCTGCACCTGATGAATTTTTTGCGCATCCTAAATCAGAGCGTACGAGGGCATTTTTATCGCAGGTAATCCATTAATTGAATGTTAGTTCGAAAAGCAAAAAGGCCATCCTTTCGGATGGCCTTTCGCTTGATTTGATGTCTGGCAGTTTATGGCGGGCGTCCTGCCCGCCACCCTCCGGGCCGTTGCTTCGCAACGTTCAAATCCGCTCCCGGCGGATTTGTCCTGGTTGGGAGAGTGTTCACCGACAAACAACAGATAAAACAAAAGGCCCAGTCTTCCGACTGAGCCTTTTGTTTTATTTGATGTCTGGCAGTTCCCTACTCTCGCATGGGGAGACCCCACACTACCATCGGCGCTACGGCGTTTCACTTCTGAGTTCGGCATGGGGTCAGGTGGGACCACCGCGCTACTGCCGCCAGACAAATTCTTTTCTAATCTGCCGAACTTTAACCTAAAAAGTGGTGCTGATACCCAGAGTCGAACTGGGGACCTCACCCTTACCAAGGGTGCGCTCTACCAACTGAGCCATATCAGCACGCTAAATTTGATGCCTGGCAGTTCCCTACTCTCGCATGGGGAGACCCCACACTACCATCGGCGCTACGGCGTTTCACTTCTGAGTTCGGCATGGGGTCAGGTGGGACCACCGCGCTACGGCCGCCAGGCAA